>JBBSDW010000106.1:0-11507 GCA_038240295.1 Kapaibacterium sp. (SeqCode) | reverse complement strand
AGACCGTGTGAGATCGTCCGCCATTTGTATACGATCGTGAGCACCGGTTGTCAGGCCGTTTCGATCGATTCACTCTCGCTAACGAGCAACGGGAAGCAAATGCGCTTTGTCTTTGACTCGAGCGTGACGTTACCACTGAGTCTTGCGCCGGGAGATTCGCGCGCTCTTTCGGTGCTCTTTGATCCGAATCAAGCTGGCGATAGCATCGTGAGTTTCAATCTCCACTCGAATGTAGGGGCTGAGCGTTCGGTGCTTCTCACAGGCTCGATTGTTGGATCGATCCAGCATACCGAACTCGATCTGCTCGCCGACGATCTGACAGGCACGGAAACGGTGAAGGTGAGCGACGTAGCTCGAGCTTCGCTCATCTTCCGAAACGACGTCCCAGCGAAGCTTGGACTTGCGATCGTTCACTTTACGATCACCTGCGACCGCGATGTGTTGCAATTGCAGAATGTTGATCCAGCAAGTAACTGGCGCTTGATCGACACTACGGCGTTGGGAAGCGGCGTCTATAGCTTTACGCTGGGCTCAAGCTCTCCCACTTCTTTTCTGGCTGGCGACAAGCTTGCATCGCTCACGTTCACGACGAGTGTGGCAAAGAGTCCTTCGTCGGTGCTTCAGTTGGGAGGTCTCACGTTCAACGGCGGTGACTCGCTCTATTCGAACTGCATCATGGCGGCGGATGCGCCACGCGATCTTCTCATCGTGACGATGAACAATGCCTGCGGCGATAGTTTGATGCGCGTTGCGCTTGGCAATGAGCCGATCATCGTTGAACGCGTGACGCCGAATCCGATCTTCGATGCGCCGGCTTATATCGAAGTCGATCTGTTCGCGCAGCGGGCAGCGATCGTCAATGTGTCGATGGTCGATGCCGGTGGTGTGATCCGAAGAACATGGGCTCAGCGTTCGCTCGATCAGGGAGCGTCAAAATTGCTGCTCGATATGAATGGGTTGCCCGACGGTGCTTATTTCCTGACGATCGAATCGCCGTATCAAACGGTGGTTCGCAAGGTCATCATTGCGCGATAGGAAACGATCGAGACGGTGATATTGAGGGTGTCGCGACAGGCCGCGTGATTGATTTATAGGGAGTGAATTGTTGTGGTCAGAGGCGGAATCGAACCGCCGACACAAGGATTTTCAGTCCTTTGCTCTACCGACTGAGCTACCTGACCAACGCTACGGCAGCGAATGAACATTCGTCCGCTAACCGGCCCGCTGAAACAGCCTCATTGCAAGCAGTAGTTTCCAGCAAGATGAGAAACCTTCGCTTTCAGCGAAATTTTCCTAAAAAAATTCAAGAATTTGGATTCGGGGGCTTGAATGTGGTATATTCGCCTTGCTCATTAATCGTTTTGTTTCCTTAATTCTTGTTTGCTATTCAAATGACAACCACCTTATCAACGAGCTACACGGGAATTCTCCCGACTGACCTGACCGACTATTCGTCGCCATTCGGGACGGATCGTTATGTCGAGGAGGCGATCCATCGTGCCGAGATCGGCCGTCGGACATGGAAAATTCTCGCCATCATGGTTTTGCTCACCGTGACAATGATCGCCCTGGCGAGCGCGTAAAAAACTTTACTGGCATTCGCAAATCTTCTCTGCAATTTTAGACGGAGAATTTTTCTGTGGTCTGAAGCGAATGTAGAACACCTCCTGTTCGTTTGCTTGTGTCGCAATTGCTTGTTGAACATTTGCGAAACGACCGTCTCGCCCACTATAGCCCGAGCTTCACCATAATATTCTACTGATGCTAAATTTTCGTGCGTTCGTTTGTTTGACGATGCTTTGTGCGATCGCTCTGATTGATTCGACTCCGATCGAGGCTCAGCAACCGGGACGACGAAAGCGAACCATCACCTCTCCCTCATCTTCGACGCTTGAAGTGCCGATCCCAGAAGCGCGGCAGGATAAAGTTGCAACGCGTTCGACGTGGAGTTTCCTCAGTTTGCAGGCCGCCGATGTCGAGACCTATCTCAAAGATCATCCGACATTCGATGGACGCGGCGTGATCATCGTCATTCTCGACACGGGCGTCGATCCAGATCTGACTGGTCTGAAAACCACGACCGAGGGCAAGGTGAAGATCATTGATGTTCAAAATTATTCCGGGACGGGCGATATCCCTTTTTTCGAAGCAACGAGATCGGGTGACGTGCTTACCTACAAAAGCGAGGCTGTTTTAAGTGGTCTGAACAAACTTACACTCACGCCCTATAACGGCAAATATTATTACGGTGCGCTGAGTGAACGGAGCTATCAGAACGGCCTCGGCGATCTCAACTTTAACGGGAAGGAGAACGATGTTTTCGGTTTGCTTCTTTTTGAAGATAAGGCCGGACATTTTGTCGCCTATTTCGATTCGGATGGCGATCGCGATCTTTCGGGCGAACACATGCTCACGAATTATCACGAGCAATTTTCGACGTTCGATTTCCACGCTGCCGATTCAACCCATCCCGATACGAAGCACCTCGGAGGCGCAATAAATATTGAGGCAGACCGTCACATCGCCTCTATCTATTTTGACGACGGAAGTCACGGATCGCACGTAGCCGGCATCGCTGCAGGTCACGATATCGACGGAGCTACCGGATTCAATGGACTCGCTCCCGGCGCGCAAGTCGTCGGAATAAAATTCGCCGACAATACGGCAGGCGGCGTGACCGTCTCCTCTTCGATGAAACGTGGTTACGAATACGCTGCACGCCTGGCCAAAGAGACGGGTCAGCCGGTCGTGGTTAACATGAGTTTTGGCATCGGCTCCGAACTTGAAGGAAGAAGTGCAATGGACGAATGGCTCGATTCGTTGCTCGAAGCGAATCCTGCGCTGACGGTATGTGTCTCGGCGGGCAATGAAGGTCCCGGCCTCTCCTCTATCGGGCTTCCTGGTTCGGCAGATCGGATCATCTCGAGCGGCGCGACGCTTCCTGATGATGCTGCGCGCGATCTCTACACTTCGCGCATTACGTCTCCTGTGATCTGGGATTTCTCAAGTCGAGGCGGCGAGCTTGCAAAGCCCGATATCGTCTCGCCAGGGACCGCTGTCAGCACGGTACCCGATTTTGTATCTGGCGATCGGTACAACGGCACAAGCATGGCTTCACCCTATACTACAGGTTGCGTCGCGCTGTTACTCAGCGGAATGAAGCAGGCGTTTCCGCATTATCAACCGAGCGCGGAATCGATCAAGCGGGCGCTCGAGCTTTCGGCTGTGCCGATAAAAGGTGCGACACCGCTCGATCAGGGATTCGGTATGGTCAATGTTCCGCGCGCCTTCGAGTTGCTATCGAGTTGGGAGCGAACTGGATTTCATCCGAAGCACTACACGATCGAGACTTCGATCCCGAGTTCGGTACACAAGGGGTCGGCCGCTTATTTTCGTTCGGGTCTTGCTTCTGCCGAGGATTCCCGCGCAAGTTTTAAGATCACTCCGGAAGACGATCCAACGGCTTCCGAAAGGCAGCATGAGATTGGATTTGACGCCTATGATCTTAAATCCGACTCGCCATGGCTGATCCCGATCCAGTCGAGCATCTATCGCAGAGGCGAGGGGACGCTTCGTGCGGACGTTGCCTACGAACCGAGCCTAATGCAAACCCCTGGTGTATATTCAGGACGTGTATGGGCTTACCCAAAAGGAAAGTCGTCGAAAAGCACTTCTGCATTCGAACTACTCAGTTCTGTCGTCGTGCCGTATGTTCTTTCGGCCGAAAATAATTTCAACGCCAGCGTAACCCTCGAAAAGCCCGAGCATCAGGTTCATCGTACGTTCTTCACCATTCCGAGCGGCGCTCGTGAAGTCCGGCTCGTGCTTTCGGGTCCCTCGAATGCAACGGGAACAGCTCAGATCTTTGACAATGATGGGAAGGAGTTTGAAGGACTTTTTCTAAAAAAAGCTGAAATCCCAAAACCGGCAACGCTGGTCATTTCGGGCGAGGATATTCGGCCTGGAGTTTGGGAGATCGATCTTCGCAATGGAAGAAATCTCGACGACGTCTCGCAGCCTCCCATAACGCTACAGGTCACCGCATTCCCAATGGATATCACAGTTACATCATCGAGCGCAAAACCAGGAAATTTTGCAACGATGTCACTCAATATTTCGAACGGTACTGCCTCCACGCTTGAGCCGCAGACCGATGCGGAGATCGTCGGCTATGAACGAACGTTCGATACAACGATCGCACGTGGCGATCTTTTCACAATGCCTGTCGCGATCCCAAACGATGTAAATGCAATCGACTACCATCTTTCGCTTTCGCGCGAAGATTACAACGAGTTTACCGATATCACCGCCCAGATCATGAAGCCTGATTCGTCAACAGTGATCAACACGGCGTTTGACTACCGCGACAAAGAGGTGAAGATCTCGTTCGAGCATGAAATTGGGGAATCCTACTCATTGATCTTTCGAGGAGCACGAGCAAACCCGGAGCGGGCAAAGCCTGTCACACTTCGCATTCGCGAATGTCGCGAACTGACTTTGAGCATCGGCGCAACCGTTTCATCGGCCTCAAAAACTCTTGCACCTCAGCAAACCGAGACGTACGATCTCACCTCAACGCATGTGTTACCCACGATTCCAGACGGCTTTCACTTTTACGGATTCCTTCGAATGAAACATGCGGGCGAAGGACTTATGAAAGTGCCAATCAGATTCTGAGCAGACAGTTATTGAATGGTTAGTTTGAGTCGCGCGCCAGGCAAACCGCGGCGAACAACATTTTGGAGCGGGACGACCGTATTCGAATAGATCTTGAGCGGAAGGCTACCTTCGAGGATCGGAAACGGTGAAGGTCCGCGACGCTTTACGTCGGCGAGATGAAAATCGGGCTCGACCGTAACTTCGATCTTTCCATACGAGCGGTCCAGTGTTGGCGGCTCGTATCCTCCCGGGAAAGCGAAGCTATCATTGGTGCTATCGGAATCATGGCCGGTTGGATGCAGAAACGCGCCGTAATAAAAAAGATGCGCCGGCGAAAAAACTGAGTCCGTGACCCATACGGCATAATGCCAGTTTGCGCCGAGGTTAGGAAGATTGCTTAGAGACGATGTGGGCACAGGCTGCGAAAGATCGGCGAGGTAAAATTCATGATGGACTCGCGAAGAGTCCGGGCTCTTCGTTGCAAATGTCGCAAGTCCGGTTACGAACCGAAGATCGGCAACGGCCCCTTCCGCGGCGGGATCAAGATCGAATATGCCAGGCGATATCGCAACACCACGCATTAGGATCGACCCAGGTACTGTAACAGTCGTATCGGGTTCAAGTGAGATAAGTGCTTCATCGTAGCGCAACAACGAATCGGTGAGCGACGTACTGCCGCTAAATCCAAGCGAATCGGGTCCATGCAGTTTGTATTTATCAACGACAAGCTCCATAACTTTTATAAGCGATGTGCTGCCCGTGGGACGAAGCCAGAGGATGTACGTTTCATTTGGTCGAGGTGCTCGAAGATCCTGCGCTGAGATTACATAATTAATGACACCCGTTCCCGACGTGGGCGGAGTTTGGGTCGGTGTACTTGTACCGCACCCGACAAGGATAGAGAAAAGGCAGACGGAAAGTAAAACGCAAAAACGATTCATTGTCGGTTAAGCTCTTGTCTTTGATTTCGCAGCGCTCGTAGTTCTCAGCATCGCCGGCGGTACATCAATTTCCATGCGCAGCAAGGCAGCTGCGAGTGTTTTTCCCTGGGCATCCTGCTTTAGGCTCACCGTGCCACCGCCGCCCAGAGTGTTGTGCAACAGAAAATTGAGTGCCCAAAGATTTGGAAGTTCGAAGCGCTCCACAGGACCGAAGCAAATGCCTTTGAAGTGCTGCTTGACCTTTGCTTTCGTGACTTCTTTTTTGATCAACGAATAAAACTTTTCCTCGCGTGCGATAAGACCGACGTTAGCCGCATCGCCTTTATCGCCCGATCTGGCGTGACAAATTTTCAGTAACTGTACCTTCATTTCTCGTTTATGTTAATATCGCGGCACCTTCGAATCAATACGCTCACTCCATCGATCGATCCCGCCTAAGAGATCGTAGACATTCCTATAACCCATCTGTGCCAACATTGTTGCAACCTGACGCGACCTGATTCCTAAATGGCAATAGACGACGATCGGTTCATCATTGACAAGTCCGTTGAGCCGACCAGTCAATTCCGCCATCGGGATGAGTTCACCTCCAATCGAAGCAATGTCGCGCTCATATTCTTCGCGTATGTCGATAAGCTGATGCCGCTTTTCCTCTCTGAGCCATTCTGCGTATTCCTCGACGGAGAGACCGCGAGGGCGGATAGCTGAAGCGACCGACTTCGCCGGACTTGAGGCTTTCTGATCTCCGCACGTCGGGCAATTTGGATCGCGTATGACTTTGATCGTGCGAAATTCCACCAGCAACGCATCGTAAAGCAAAAATTTTCCAACGAGCGGCTCCCCTATTCCGAGAATCAGTTTCAGCGCCTCCGTAGCCTGCAGGATTCCAACCAGCCCCGGTACAGTGCCCAATACGCCATCGTCGCTGCAGGAAACAGCATCTTCAGGAGCTATCGGATAAAGGCAGCAATAACAAGGACCGCCTTTGGCGCCGAACACACTCACCTGCCCTGAGAATCGATGGACGGAACCGAAAACTACGGGAATCCCCAGCTCGATCGAAGCCGAGTTGATCGCATACCGGCTTTCAAAGTTATCCGTGCAATCGATAATGAGATCGTGCCCCGATAACACGTTTACAGCATTTCCATCAAGTCTCAGGGCATTACAAACAAGCGAAATCTCCGGATTAAGCAATGAAATTCTTTTCGATGCCTCTGCTAACTTCGATCGACCGACTGATTCCGAATCGTAGAGTATCTGTCTATGAAGATTTGAAAGTGAAACTGAATCATACTCGATGAGAGTGAGCGATCCAACGCCAGTGGCCGTAAGATACAATGCGACAGGCGAACCGAGCCCACCTAATCCGACGATCGCGACCCGCGCGTTCTTGAGCTTTTGCTGACCTTCTACCCCAATATCCGGCAGCAATATTTGCTGGCGGTAGCGCAGACGATCTTCATCCGTCAATGTTGCAGTTGCTTTCACGCTGCGTTCATGGCTAGCGCGAACGGCCATTCTCTCCTCGATCGTGCTCGCACGATAAAGAGCATCACCCCGAGAACAATCACGCCAATCCCTGCAAGCTCGAACTGCCAGTCAAGCGCGTAAAAAAGCCAGAGCCAGGCGAGGATCGCAAGGATCGCCGGCAGCGGAAAGAGCCACATCTTAAACGGCCGGACTGCATTCGGGTCGCGAGAGCGCCAGATGATGAGTCCAACAGCCTGACCGATGAACTGCACGAGAATGCGCATGGCAAGTATTGCACTGATGACATCGCCAAGCCGAAAGAGTAAACTAAACACGAATCCCGTTGCCGCCAAAGCCAGTAAGGAAACAGTCGGAAATTTTTTTGTCGGATGCACTTTAGCGAACGCTGAAAAGAACGCTCCATCCTTTGCCGCCGCGTAGGGGATTCGCGAGTAGCCGAGCATCACGGCAAAGAGCGATGAGAATGCAATCCAGAGAATCATTACCGTCGCGAGATTTGCCGCGGAGTGTCCATACAATCGTTCGACGAATGTGCTGAAGATGAATGTCGAATTTTTCGCTTCCTGCCAGGGGATAACACCGAGCACACTGAGTTGCATCGCGATATAGAGTGCGGCGATACCGAAGATCGAGATATAAATGCTCTTCGGAATGATGCGCCCCGGATCTTTGATTTCCGAGCCAAGATGGCAAACGTTATAGTAGCCTAAGTAACTGTAAACCGTTTTGACTGTCGCCTGACCAAGTCCGGCAAAGAGGATCCACGACGAAGACCCTCCGAACAACCCGCCGCCGAATGCCATCTGCGCATCGAAATGCGTCGCACCGCCGATGATGATCCAGAGGATCGTACCGATCACGCCGACCCAAAGCAGGAGTGTGATCTTTCCAACCGAGCTGATCGATCGATAGAGCAAAAAAGTGAGGACGATCACGACGCCACCCGAAAGTGCTTTCGCACCGATGGGACTGAGCGGCATAAGAAATCCAGCGTATTGCGAGAACCCGATCGCGCCTGATGCAACGACAAGCGGTGCTTGTATCAGCGTCTGCCAGATGAAGAGAAATGAGAGAAGCTTGCCCCAGGAGCCGGGATCGTAGATCCTCCGCAGAAATGCGTAACTCCCTCCCGCCTCGGGCATCGATGCGCCGAGTTCTGACCAGACCGCCCCATCGATCAACGCGAGCAGCGCTCCGGCGACCCATGCGAAAATGCACTGTGGACCGTTCATCGCCTTTATCACCAAAGGCATGACGATAAAGGGTCCGATGCCGACCATATCGATCATGTTGAGCGCGGTGGCCTCTTTCAGGCCGAGCGCTCGCTCAAGGGAATTCGGGGGACAAATTTCGGACAAGCGTCAGTACGTCTTGGGGATGAAATGAAGCACAGCCAGCTTGCTGAAGAAGTCTGAAGTCTGGGCGATCATAGCTGGATCGTTGATCGCAAAGTAGTGGAATTCCTCCGGCTCATTATCGCTCGAGCCGAGCATCTGCATCGTGCCCTGCGATTTATGTTCGGCGATCTCCCAGTTGACGATCATCTTATAACTGAGCGCATTATGATAACCAAAGCGCATACTACGATCGAACGTAAAGACTGGAGCCTGCATGTTCACTTTCGTAATAGGATAGTCATGCAGCGAGATGAACTTCGCGCTCGTCGAATCCCCTTTTCGAGAAAATCCAACGCCAAGAACGATCGGATGTTTGATCGAAGAGCCGAGTGCTTTAACTGCGGTGAGCGCCAGGATCGAGGCGGCTTTGTGATGACCGTGCGTCGAATCGACTGGTAGCAAACAAAAGATGTAATCGTACTTTCCGGCTATCAGAATGTCATGCAATCTCATTTCGACAAGCTTCACATCCCAAATGCTGTCAAGCACTTCATGCGCGTTGAGCATGTAACGGTTATCCTTTTGATCGAAGAAAAAGTAATTCCTGAGACCGATGATCCTTCCCGCATTCATCAGCTCACGCTTCCGGATCGTCGGAAGCAGTTCGCGCCCCACCTTCTCGTCCGTGAGATCAACGCCATAGTAAGCATCGGCGAGCGTCGAATATTTGTAGCCGCCTTCGCCATTCGTGATGATCGCGAGATCTACCTTGCCCTGCATGTCATGCGTGATCTTATAGACAGTCGCGGCGCAGCCTGTTTCATCGTCAGGATGCGCATCGACTATGAGCACAGTCGGACCAGTCGCTGAAGAACCTGCGGCATCGGGAATGGACGGTTGAGACTTCGCCGACTGCACTCGTCCCAGCACGAATACGACCGCGATGAACACTTGTAAAGTTCGAATCATAGAGTCCAGCGTTTATAAATTCAAGCGCTAATTTTTCGGGGCACGCTTGCACGTTTCAACCGATCATTGATTGCGCGGCCAATTCCGACATCTGGCACAAGTTCTCCGTAGATCGCGTCAAGTCCTTTCATCGCTTCGAGTTGGCGCATGGAGCGAAAGAGATTTGCGGCCGCTTCATGCAGATCGCCGGAAGGCGACAGGATAAGCTGATGGCTCAGATCGATCTCCGGAAGTGGCTCCATAAATCTCAGCGCGCCGAAGTTTCTCTGTGCTTCTTCGGGTTCGCCGAGGATCATGGGAATGCGCGGTGCGTAATGCGAATCCATCATCCCAGGTGCTATAATATTTCCTGAGTTCACGACCTCAATCTCGCCAATGACTTCGCGAATTTCTTCAAGACTTAGCCCACCAAGTCGAAAGATGCTCGGCTTTCCTTCGCGCTCGCCGACGATCGTCGACTCGATGCCGACGGTGCAGGGGCCGCCATCGAGGATGTATTCGATCCTGTGACTTAGCTGCGCCGCCACATGCTGCGGCGTCGTAGGGCTCACATAGCCAAAAGGATTTGCGCTCGGCGCCGCGAGTGGAAATGCAAGACTCCTGAGAAGTTCGAGCGTCAATGCGTGATTAGGCACGCGAACGCCGACCGTTGGTAAACCAGCGGTCGCGAGGTCGGGCACATTGTCGTTCTTCGGCAGCACGAGTGTCAACGGGCCTGGCCAGAAGCGCTGTGCAAGTTTTTCGGCCCATTCCGGAAAACTCGAGGCACACATCGGGACTGCTTCGATCGAATGAATATGCACGATCAGCGGATCGAAATAAGGCCGCTCCTTGACTTCGAAGATCTTCGCAAGTGCTTCGACATCAAAGGCATTGCCTGCCAAGCCGTAGACAGTCTCGGTCGGAATCGCGACCAGTTCGCCGGCGATCAAAAGCTCCCGAGCCGCACTTAAATTTGTACCGATCTCCGCCTCTGTCATTGCACCTCCTCCACAATGACTCGTGGCGTTACTGCAGATTTATCAAGAAGCGCAGGCCAATAGGCGACCACCTCGCTCGGCTTTGGACGCCCTCCTGCAAATCCCGTGACGCTAGGCGGGCCCGTTAGGATCAGCGGCGCGATCTCCTTTCCGAACTTCGTGAAACTCGCTTTGTCTTTACCACGAACCGCGAACTTCACAACCACCTCTTCGACGTCTTCCTCCTTCGTTGTCGTCAGCGGACCATGGCAGCTGTTGTAGCCAAGATATTCGGTTCGGAATTCTTCAAAGTTTGCATCGAGAAGTTTGAGTCTTCCGCGCAGGATCTTGTCGGCGAGTTTTGCCTTTTCCATTGCATCGGGCCACGAGTAGGTGAGCGTTCCGGCCGATGCGAAGCCATCACTGTAAGACATCGAGACTTTATATGAATCGGTGAATGGTAGGCCTTTGATTCCATGCACCTTAACACGATCTTTGCCAAGGTCTTCTAAGTGGATCGAGGTAAAGTCGGCAATGCAATCCGGAGTGATGTAATCCTTCGGATTTCCGATCTCATAGAGCAGCTGCTCCGCGACGGTTTGCCGCGTCACGAGACCTCCCGTCTTAGGATGTTTGGTGATAATAAACTCTCCGTTCGGATAGGCCTCCGCGATCGGGAAACCGATGTTGATGAAATCTTTAACTGCTCGCCAATCTGCCGAGAAATTGCCGCCGGAAGATTGGGCTCCGCATTCCAGAATATGTCCCGCCACCGTACCGGCCGCAAGCAGATCCCAGTCATCCTCTTTCCACCCGAACTCATAGATCATCGGAGCGAGACTGAGGCCGGTATCGGTCGTCCTCCCTGTGATCACAATTTGTGCACCTTGACGAAGTGCTTCGACGATCGGCCATGCGCCGAAATAGACATTCGCACTCAATACTCTGTCCTTCACGCCTTTCAACGACTCGCCGGTTTCCATGTTCTTGAGCCGGTGACCGTTCGCAAGCAACTCGTCGATCGAACCAAGAATATTATCACCAAGCACGACCCCAACTTTGATTGGGATGCCCCTTCGGCGGGCGACCTCAAAGATCGCATCGCGGCAGCCCTCGGGATTCACTCCCCCGCCATTCGTGATGATCTT
>JBBSDW010000105.1:0-11698 GCA_038240295.1 Kapaibacterium sp. (SeqCode) | reverse complement strand
TGCGATCGCCGCGAGTACAGAAATTAGGGCCGTGGAAAATGCTACCCAGTACGTCCAGTGTGATCGGTCATTCGTTGCGTGCTCCGCGCGTTCGTTGATATCGTCTTCAAGTTGTTCGAGCGGTATCTCCTGTTCTTCCATTTTTTATTTAGCGGTGCGTTAGCCGCTTCAAAGATACGCGGTTCGGATCAAAAATCGACACGAAGAGTCGTACCGACCGATTCGGGAGTGCTGATCGCCCGTGAATCGGTACTGCTAAAGAACTTGTCGAGTTGACAGCAGAAGGATCGTCGCTCGCGCTCAGAACGATATCGCAAGCGCGGACGTCAGAATGGTACTGCCTGCCACAGGCATTCCTTCCCGGGCGAAGATCGCATCTGTCGCTGCATAATGCTTGCCTTCGATCCGCAAGGTCGCGAGCGGTGAAACAATGTAGTCAACTCCAAGTGAATACCCAAGCGTCTTATACCCGTGAGGGCTTCCGGTTGTGACAAGCACCCGCTGAGGATCGTCATAGTACTCGCCGCGAAGTGCCATCGCAAACTTGCTTGACAATAACAATCTGGTGATCAGGCTTGCGCCGTCCCACCGAGCGTAGGACCCGCCAGGCACCTTCTGCTCCCATCCTATATCGAATATACCGGAAATACTTACAACTTTGGAGAGTGCAACGATGACATAGATGTCGTGAAACATTCTGTTTCGCGGCGTGCTGTCTGGCTTTTCGTTACCGAAGAACGTGCTATAGTTAACGGTGAGGATTCCTTTCCCGTATTGGATCTGTGTACCGATCGCTTTATTGGAATTCAGGTCGCGAATGTTCTGCCATCCATTCAAGACAAAGAACCCGAACCCCCATGGTCCCGTCGAGTAGCTTGTATGAACGCCCGTCTCAAAGTAAGGACTGTTCTCAGCTACGAGCGAACGGGTAAGTGTCCATTGATCCTTTCCTATTGCAGTCTCGATCCCAAAATGCGATGGAAAGATCCCGGCATCGATCCAGAGGTTTTGCACCAATTGTACGCCGGCGCTTGCTTGATAGACATGCTGCAATAGTGGAGGTTCAGCAGAATAATTGGCAATTGGTAGGTACCGACTTGCAAACCGATTGTCCCTCGAATTTCCGAATCGTCGTAGGACGCGGAAAAAAGTGCGAGATTAAGATTGAATTCATTGTGCCGACTATAATTGTAAAGGTACGGGATGTCCTTCGATGAAGGCTGATTAAAATCGAAGGAGAAGTAGGGCTCGAGATAGGCGGTACCTATGATCGCGGTTTTAGGTAGAGGAATAATGGTCGCTGTCGTGTCCGATGAGGTCGGAGTTTCCTGACAGAACGCGACAGCGGGGTCAAACAGGAATACCATAAAAACGCCGAGAAACCTCAGGAGCAACTGCGATCGGCAAAATTGAATGCGAGATCTTGAGACCATTGAGTGTTAAAAAGCCGTTGGATTCTACAAGTGAAAATTTTGAGCATGCAACCCTTAGTCCAAACGTGCACAACCTGCGGCAGATTGGAACCTGCGCTCACGGGTAATGTTTGCGCCTCGACGGCTTTTAGCACCTATCATGCCTACAATTCTTTTCGTTGACGACGAATCTACCGTTCGCCAAAACTACGATCTGTTACTTCGACATAACGGATTTGCAGTAACACTCTGCGCAAGCGTTGACGAAGCGCTTGCAGCACTGCAGGTCTCGAGCTTCGATCTCATTATCACCGATATGCGCATGTCCCCGAAATCGGGACTGGATCTGTTACGAGTGGTGAAGGCTCAGGGACTTCAAACAGGGGTCATCGTCCTGACCGGACATGCAGAAGTTCAGAACGCGATCGAAGCAATGAAGCTCGGGGCGATCGATTACATTACGAAGGAAACCGATCACCGTGAGATACTCCTGACGGTCCAGAAGGCGATGGATACGGCCCTGCTCCGCGAGGAAATTGGACGTCTGCGAAAAGAATTACATGGCGAATTCACTTCCGAAAAGATCATCGGCAGTTCGCGCGCGATCCAGGAGGTGCTCGAAACCGTTCGGCGCGTTGCACCGACGGATTCACGTGTCCTGATCACCGGCGAATCAGGTAGTGGCAAAGAATTAGTCTCTGAGACGATCCACAACAACAGTCCACGGCACGACTTCCCGTTCATTGCGATCAATTGCGGAGCAATACCAAAGGACCTGCAGGAGAGTGAGCTTTTCGGCCACGTACGTGGTGCGTTCACCGGCGCAGACCGCGATCGAAAAGGCTTACTGGAAGCGGCATCTCGCGGTACGGTTTTCCTCGATGAAGTTGGCGAGATGTCCGCTGCGACGCAAGTGAAATTGCTCCGCTTTCTCGAATCGGGGGAGTATTTCCCTGTCGGAAGCAGCGTTGCGAGAAAGGCGGATGTGCGGATATTGGCTGCGACAAACAGGAAGCTTGAAGAACTGGTCGCTCAAAAGCTATTTCGCGAGGATCTTCTCTACCGACTGAAGGTAGTGGTCATTCATGTTCCGGCATTGCGCGACCGAACGGAAGATATCGCGCAATTGAGTGTGCACCTTATTAGGCAACTCAATCCGCGGACGCACACTTCGATCTCCTCGCTGACGAACGAAGCGGAGCAAGCACTCATGGAGTACCGGTGGCCAGGTAATGTTCGCGAGCTCAAGAATGTGCTTGAGCGGGCTCTGATCTTCGCTGATAAAGATGTTATCGATATTGAATCCCTGCCAGAAGAGATCTTTCAGTCGAAGCTAAACACGACTCCAACAGATGCCGCAAGTGCTGACGGAGTTCTGCCACTCGAGGAGGTCGAGAAAGCTCATATCCTCCAGACGCTGAAGCACTTGGGTGGAAACAAACTTCTCACTGCGCAACAACTCAATATCGCCACCACAACACTCTACCGGAAGCTCCGCCAGTACGGAATAGAGTAAAGGTCGCATTGTCCAAGGGTCGCTAAGCTATAGTTCGCCGCGCTGTTTTACAGTCAAAGATCATAGCGTATCGCTACAGCGGTACCATAGCATTTCGCTACACACTCCCCACTCGGTTCTCTTACAACGCCAATTTCACTCGCTTTTTGCGGGTGGCATGTTAATGCACTGTCCGATGCAGAATGACTCAGAATTCAATGAACTTTGCATCGAATCTACTTTTTCTTTCGTGCTCTCTCGGTCTGCTTCCGCAAACAGCTTATAGTGACACGCGCTATCAACTCAATGACTCATCGCTGAGTGCAACCGTCGTCGTTGATTCCGTAAAGACGGACACACTCCCTTCCGAACCGTTTGCCTTCGGTGATTTCACCTGGCTCAATGGAAACGACCGCCAGCATACGGCATTGCTTGATTCGAAATATTTCACCGGTGAATTCCTGCTTGACATGAATTACACTGCGTCGAACAAACATCCGATCGATCACACCGTTGTCGGCTCGACGGCATTGGCACGCGATAACGAATTTGAGCTATCGCTCGCGGCATTTGGAGGCGACTACCATTATGATAATGTGCGTGCAAGAGTGTTGCTCCAGATCGGCACCCGTTCAACGCTCGTCCCTCGCAACGATTTCAGCGTCCTGCATGGACAGCAGGATCTCGCTGCCGCTTACCGCTATATCAGCGAGGCAAACGCCGGGTATCACTTCGACGTGTGGCATGGCATCAACGTCGATGCGGGTATCTTCATGTCCTATGTCGGTCTTTTCTCCTATTACAACGCGGAGAACTGGTCGTATCAGCCTTCCTTCACCTCAGATAACACTCCGTGGTTCTTCAATGGCCTTCGTATTCAGACGTTTCCAACTGATCGCCTCAAAATCGAACTTTGGATCGTCAATGGCTGGCAGTCCTACGCGAAATTCAACAACGGTCCGGGGCTCGGATGCCAGATCCTTTGGAGGCCAACCGAAGCGGTAGAAGTGCTATCGAACAATTACTACGGCACCGACACACAGGATCATCCCGACCGCATTCGCTTGCATACAGATAATAGCGTGGAACTACGATACTTCAACTCGCCGGGAGGCTTCCTCCATCGCGCCGCATTTTCGCTCACAACTGATGTCGGCGAGGAGACGGGCGGAGGCGTGAATGGATTTCATTCGGACGCCGTGAATGGCCCCGCGCAGTTTTTCATTAGCGGGATGGTTTACAATCGGCTTTGGCTTGCCAACGACCACGTTGGATGGACGTTTGGGGGCGGCTTCATTCACAATCCAGGCAGGTATTTGGTGCTCCTGCCGACGGGCGAGGCAAGTGCGATCCCAACGCCGTATGCCGGCGCGACCGGTACGCACCAATTCACGAATAACGCTGGAGATCAATTTTCGGGGTGGGACGTCTCGACGACATTTGACTGGATGCCGAACGAGCTATTAACATGGAGACTCGAGTTCGTGCATCGTGAAGCAGATGTGCCCTATTTCGCGGGGCCGGGCGGGGTCACTTCGCCAGATGGCTACACCACCACCCCGCTTACACCGACGTGGAAGCCCGACCTTGTAACATCGGAGACGCGCGTCCTCGGTGCATTCCTCTGCAGGTTTTAGTGCTCAGGCTTTTTGTACGCATGATCCTGCCACGAGTTGAAAAGATGGTGACAGCAATGCAGGGCAAACCGCTCTTGCGCAAGAGATCGGCAAATCCGATAACCGCGCAGCTCGCTGCGATTTGGAAGCGCAATGATGGCCTGGAGCAAGATGAAGTATCCTGGGCGAAATGGGGGCTAAGGATCGCGTACACAATACTGATCTTATGCGCCATTGCTGAGGTCGCATTCTTTCTCGCGTTTCTCTTCTGGCCATGATCCAGGCGGCACAAACTTCAAGGCATATTCACCCGGACGCCTATCGTCATGCGAGGGCTGGCATTAGTGCGCAGCTGCCTCGGTTCCTGAATGCGAATACGCCCAGCGAGGCGTTAGCACAACATCAAAGCATGGCACCAACAGTTCTTGAAAAGACGCTTCGCGTTCGGATCGTTACTGGCTTTTCCGCGATCATCATCCTCACACTTGTGATCTCCGGTTGGTCATATTATCACATCTCCACGCTTGGCTCGGCCGCGGAGCATCTCTTTATTGCGAACTACCGAAGCATCCAGTATGCGCGATCGATGGAACAAGCAGTCGAACTGCAGGAGCTTACAGGGTCAACGGACGTCGGTCAAAAACATGATCTGAACTTTAAGAACAATCTCGCGCTCGAGTTTCGAAACATCACGGAGCCAGGCGAACAAGAACTTGCGAAGCGGATCGAATCTCGGTATAGCGTCTGGGTAAAGGATCGCTCGGTCAATCCAGCGCATGCGAATTCGAGCCAACTTCTTGTTGATATCGAAGGCCTCCTCACTTTGAATGAGCGTGCGATGTTCGCACGATCCGAAACCGTCAAGC
This sequence comes from Kapaibacterium sp. (SeqCode), assembly GCA_038240295.1. Lineage (GTDB taxonomy): Bacteria > Bacteroidota > Ignavibacteria > Palsa-1295 > Palsa-1295 > JABDDM01. The sequence goes on along the minus strand of JBBSDW010000105.1, from coordinate 6,309 downwards.
ACGAGGCCACCTTCGCAAAACTTTCGACGCTGAGCATTACAGGGGTTCTCGTAAGTATTGCGATCCTTCTCGCGATCGCCGTGTCGCGCAGAAGCCTTGCTGAATTTCAAGAGCTCGATCGAGCCAAGAGCAATTTCGTTGCGACAGCCGCACACGAACTCAAGAACCCGCTTTCATCGATCAAGACGACAACCGGATTATTGCTCGATGGTATCGGCGGTCCTCTCTCAAGTGTGCAATCGGATCTTCTTACAAACGTGCGAACCGAATCGGAGCGCTTGCTTACGCTTGTGCGCGAGCTGCTCGATCTTGCACGGCTTGAAACGGGCACGCTCACGCTTAATCTTCAACCGATCGACGTCTACTCGCTGATCGAAAATGCGACGGTGCCCGTGCTGATGGATGCGAATCGTGCAGGAGTTGATATCGATATTCACGTTGCGCAATCGACCCCCGAGATTTCCGTCGATTTGAATAAGATCGGTTGGGCGATCACGAATCTCTTACTGAATGCGATCAGGTACTCGCCACGCAATGCGCAAGTACTCGTGACTGCATCCCCGATCGATAACGAAGTGTGGATCGCGGTGACCGATAAGGGTGCAGGACTTTCGGCAAACGATACGGACCGGATCTTCGAGAAATTTGTGCAGGTAGCCGATAGCGCGAATGGTGAAGGCGTCGGTTCCGGCCTTGGGCTTTCGATCGCGCGGGAGGTCGTGCTGGCACACAATGGCCGCATTTGGGCAGATAGCACTCCTGGCAAGGGAGCTACCTTCACGATTGCGATCCCGCTCACTTCAACAACCAACAACCGAAATGCTTGATCTACTTTTTATCGGAATGACCTTCGCCTTTTTTGCGATCGCGTACGCCTATCAACAATATTGCGAGAAAATCTAAGCCATGCCTGAGATCATCATCCTTTTTATCGCCCTTGCGCTCATTGGGTACCTGCTCTTTGCGATGCTTTATCCCGAAAAGTTTTAACCGCTTTTGTCTATGACTATCAACGGCATTGCACAATTCCTACTCTACTTCGCCGCGATCCTGCTCGTGACGAAGCCGCTCGGCATCTTCATTACCAAGGTCTTCACGAATGAGCGCACATTTCTTACGCCCGTTCTTGGACCGATCGAGCGATTGATCTACCGCATCTGCCGCATAAATCCTGAGCAGGAAATGAAGTGGACGCTGTACTCTGGCGCTATGCTCATGTTTACTGTCGTCAGCATGGTTGTGCTCTATGGCATTCTTCGCGCGCAGCAGATGCTCCCATTCAATCCTGCAGGCATACCGGCGGTTGCGCCCGACCTCGCGTTTAATACGGCGGCAAGTTTCGCCACGAACACAAACTGGCAGTCCTATGCTGGCGAATCAACGATGAGTTACTTTACTCAAATGGCTGGCCTGGCGTTTCACAATTTCGCCTCAGCCGCGATGGGCATAGCGATCGCGGTTGCTGTCGTCCGCGGACTTACTCGTTCCTCCGCTCAGACGCTCGGAAATTTTTGGGCTGACATCGTTCGGTGCTCGCTCTATATTCTGCTGCCGCTCTCGATCATCGGTTGCCTGATCTTTCTTTCACAGGGTGTGATCCAGAATATGTCGTCATATGTAACCGTGACGACGCTGGAAGGGGCAAAGCAAGTCATCCCAATGGGTCCGGTTGCTTCGCAGGAAGCGATCAAGCAGATCGGCACGAACGGAGGAGGCTTCTTCAATGCCAATTCGTCGCATCCATTCGAGAATCCAACCGCGATCTCGAATTTCTTTCAGATGTTCTTCATCTTTTTGATCCCTGCATCCCTCACCTATTTCTGTGGCAGAATGGTGAAAGATCAGAAGCAGGGTTGGGCGATCTTTGCTGCGATGAGTGTGCTCTTCGTTGCAAGCTTTTTTGTCACGTATGGCGCGGAACAATCGGGAAATCCGATCCTGACGAGCGCGGGCATTGAGCAACATGTCACTGATACGCAGTCGGGCGGCAACATGGAGGGCAAAGAGACGCGATTTGGAATTGCCAGTACCGCACTCTTCGCCACCGCAACGACAGACGCTTCCTGCGGAGCAGTCAACGGCATGCACGATAGCTTCACGCCGATAGGCGGGATGATGCCGCTCGTCAACATTATGCTCGGCGAGGTAGTCTTTGGTGGCGTTGGCTCGGGCTTATATGGAATGCTCATCTTTGTGATCCTTGCTGTTTTCATTGCAGGATTGATGGTTGGCAGGACGCCTGAATATCTCGGAAAGAAGATCGAATCGAAAGAGGTGAAGCTTGCGATGCTTGCTATTCTCGCGATGATCTTTAGTATTCTTGGATTCTCCGGATGGGCAAGCATTAATCCCACGGCACTCGCTGGTCTCGGCAATCAGGGTTCGCATGGCCTGACCGAGGTGCTGTACGCATTCACTTCGGCGACGGGCAACAACGGCTCGGCCTTCGGAGGGCTTAACGCGAACACACTATTCTGGAATGTGACCCTTGCGGTTGCTATGCTCGTAGGAAGATTCTTCATGATCATCCCAATGCTTGCGCTCGCTGGCTCGATGGTAAAGAAAACAGCGAGTCCACCCTCGACCGGCACGTTCCTAACGAACACACCGCTCTTCACCGTGCTCCTCATTGGCGTGATCATCATTGTCGGAGGTCTCACCTTCTTCCCTGCACTTTCGCTCGGGCCGATCCTCGAGCATTTGCTAATGAACGCAGGAAAAACATTCTAACGACCGTCACACTCCAAGAACATGCAGAAGCAAACACAAAAGCCACTTCTCGACGGTGCGATCGTCAAACGCGCCCTGGTGGATGCAGTAATGAAGCTCAATCCCAAGGTCATGATCAAGAATCCCGTCATGTTCGTCGTTGAACTTGGCGCGGTCCTGACAACCTATTATTTTTTCGTCGAGGTTTTTGGCGCGACGCATAGCAACGCGCTCTTTAGCGGCCTCATCTCGCTTTGGCTCTGGTTTACCGTGCTCTTCGCAACGTTCGCCGAGGCGATGGCTGAAGGACGAGGCAAAGCACAGGCGGATGCGCTTCGCAAGACAAAAACAGAAACCACCGCGAAAAAACTTGATGATGCCGGAGTGGTCACTGTCGTCAACGCTACGATCCTTCGGAAGGGCGATGTAGTTCTCATCGAAGCTGGCGACACTATCCCAGGCGATGGTGAAGCGATCGAAGGCATTGCATCCGTAGATGAATCGGCGATCACAGGCGAATCGGCACCTGTCATCAGGGAGTCTGGCGGCGATCGCTCGTCGCTTACTGGCGGCACGAAGATCCTCTCCGACTGGCTCAAAATGCGCATCACTTCGAATCCGGGCGAGACGTTCATTGATCGGATGATCAGCCTCGTCGAAGGAGCCCAGCGTCAGAAGACGCCGAACGAGATCGCGCTTACGATCCTGCTCTCTGGTCTGACGATCATTTTTCTCGTCGCGCTTATTGCACTCCAGTTCTATGCGTACAATATGAAGAGCCCAGTCTCGGTAGTGATCCTGATCTCTCTACTCGTCTGCCTCATTCCGACGACGATCGGTGGGCTGTTGAGTGCGATTGGGATTGCAGGGATCGACCGAGTGCTGCAGCGGAACGTCCTCGCAATGTCAGGCCGTGCTGTCGAAGCTGCCGGCGATGTGAATACGCTTTTGCTTGATAAGACTGGTACGATCACGATCGGCAATCGTATGGCGACAGAGTTTATACCTGCGCCGGGAGTTACGCGCGAAGAACTCGCGATCGCGGCTCAGCTTTCAAGCCTGAGCGATGAAACTCCCGAAGGACGATCGATCGTGACGCTCGCGAAAGTGAGTGTACCCGATCTTCCCGCCGATCTCATGGAGGCAGAGAAAACATTTATACCATTCACCGCGCAAACCCGCATGAGCGGAGTTGATGTTGCAGGCCGCTCGATTCGAAAGGGTGCGGTCGATGCGATCACAAAAATGCTCGGGACAGATGCCGTGGTCGCAAGCGAAGTGACTGCTGCAGTTGAGCGGATTGCGCGTTCTGGCGGCACACCACTCTCCGTTGCCGATAACGGAAAGATCCTCGGCGTCATCCATCTCAAAGATATCGTCAAAGCCGGCATGCGCGAACGCTTTGCTCAAATGCGTGCGATGGGCATTCGTACCGTAATGATCACTGGCGATAATCCACTAACGGCTGCTGCGATCGCAGGCGAAGCCGGTGTCGATGATTTTCTTGCCGAGGCGACGCCCGAGACAAAGATGGCGCTCATTCGCAAAGAGCAATCGACCGGAAAGCTCGTGGCAATGACAGGTGATGGCACGAATGACGCGCCAGCACTCGCGCAGGCAGATGTCGGAGTCGCGATGAACACCGGCACGATGGCCGCGAAAGAAGCCGGCAATATGGTCGATCTCGATTCCGATCCAACAAAGCTGATCGAGATCGTGGAGATCGGTAAACAACTTCTCATGACACGTGGAGCACTGACGACCTTTAGCATCGCCAACGATGTCGCAAAATATTTCGCGATCATTCCTGCAATGTTCATGGTCGCATTCCCGCAACTCGCTGCACTAAACGTGATGCGCCTGCATTCGCCAGAGAGTGCAATTCTCTCTTCAGTGATCTTTAACGCACTCATCATCATTGCGCTTGTGCCACTCGCGCTGAAGGGTATCAAATATCGCCCGCTCGGCGCCTCTGCCCTCTTGCGCAAGAACTTCATGGTCTATGGTGTTGGTGGCCTGATCGTGCCATTCATTGGCATCAAAGCGATCGATCTCGTTGTATCAGCATTTGCATTCTGAGAAACTTCATGAAATTATTCATCACTTCACTTCTCATGACGGTCGTGCTTACGCTGTTGCTCGGTGTGATCTATCCACTGGCAATGACGGGCATCGCGCAACTTGTCTTCCCCGATCAGGCGAACGGAAGCCTTGTTTCCATCAATGACAAAGTTGTGGGCTCGCATTTGATCGGGCAAAACTTCACCGATCCGAAACATTTTCATTCTCGACCTTCGGCCGCCGGCGATGGATATGATCCAATGAAATCGGGTGGCAGCAATCTTGGTCCGACAAGCGCTGCGTTGCGCGACCGTGTCAAGCATGACGTCGATTCGTTACGCAAGCTCGATCCAACGCTTCCAGCGCTTTTGCCTGCCGATATGCTGACAACTTCTGCATCGGGACTCGATCCGGATATCTCGCTCGCGAACGCACTTCTGCAAGCGCCCTGGGTCGCGCGGGCAATTGGCCTGCGTCCTGAGACGGTCACGACAATGATCGAGCAGCATGTTCATGGCAGGACATTCGATTTGATCGGCGAGCCAACACTGAATGTGCTCGAGTTAAATATCGCACTCGCAAACCTTCACGATTAAGCTATCAAGCTATAGCCCTTTGAAAGCCTCTGTCGACGATATTATAGAACGCATCAAGTACGCCAAGGAAGCGGAGCTCAGGATCTATCTCGGTGGTTCGCCGGGCGTCGGAAAGACCTATCGCATGTTGCAGGATGGGAACACCCTTCGTGTAAAGGGCGTCGATGTCGTGATCGGTTACGTCGAGACGCACGGCCGGAACGACACACATCAACAGATTAGTGGACTCGAAATTGTACCGCGAAAAAAAATAGAGTATCGCGGCCGCCTGTTTGAGGAGATAGATACTGCGGCGATCATAGCACGCAAACCTCAGCTTGCGCTCGTTGACGAACTCGCACACACGAACATCACGGGCGCAGTGCACGAAAAGCGTTACCAGGATATCGAGGATCTTCTTGCAGCTGGCATCGCCGTCTTTTCGACATGCAATGTGCAGCATCTTGAATCGGTGCACGACACCGTAGAGCGGCTTACGGGAGTCGAAGTCCGAGAACGCGTGCCCGATACGTTCTTTAATCTGGCCAGAGAGGTCATCATGGTCGATGTCAGCGCGGATGAACTTCGCGAGCGTCTCCGTGCAGGGAAGATCTATCGACCCGAAAAGATCGAGCAATCGCTCAACAATTTTTTCACGCACGCCAACATCAGCCTCCTGCGCGAGATGGCACTTCGCGAAGTTGCCAACGATCTCGAACAAAAAGACAAAGAGCAGCGGAAGTCGCAAAGCTCAGCGGCATCGAGTGAGAAGGTAATGGTCGCGGTCACCGACGAGCCGAACACGCGAGGGCTTATACGATATGGCTCTCGAATGGCCGGACGTATCAACGCGAAGTGGTATGTGGTGCACGTGGAATCGATCGATCTCCGACAGCGCACTCCAGAACTTGAACGATCGCTTTCGGAGAATATCAAACTGGCAAAATTGCTCGGTGCTCGCGTC
>JBBSDW010000104.1:0-11845 GCA_038240295.1 Kapaibacterium sp. (SeqCode) | reverse complement strand
GAATTCTGCCTCCGTAACCGCGCCTTGTGATCGCAGTGTGGAGAGTCGCTCCAGGGTTGCCACGTCATTTTGATGCGCTGGCTGATTCATGACGTTCGTTATAGTCGGTGCTACTACGATATTCTGGTTGCGGCCTGCTACAAGCGCCGCTATCAATCCAATGAGAGGTGTGAAGAAAAATGAGATCAGGAAGAAGCCCAAAAACGAGCGTCCTTTCGACGATGCGATAAATGCAGGTATGAAGCACGGAATGAACCACAGAAGGAAGAGTCCGAACAGACCCAAGCCGAGAAAAGCGGCTCCCTTCGATGGAGTCTCTGGAGATGCAGCAGGGGTGAACGCTTGTGACGGGTCTTGCTGTGCGACTGCCGAAGCGGTATCGACTGCGACCTTTCGATGATGATTGTGCTGAGCGTTGACTTGCGAACCTGTCAGAGCGACGATGAACAGCGATACAATGACGGTTTTAAGGAGAGTTGACATGGCGATGTTAACTTTTTATAGACACGAGTGAAATGACTTATCCCAAAGATAGCATACAATTGATCAGCTTCCGTGAAAACGGTTTCGTAAAGAGACCGGTGAAGTCCGCCTCCTGCTTTTTTCCAGGCATCGCAATCGCGGAAGGTTTGAGTCTCATATCGGAAGGCCGCGTAGTGGAAGCGAGAAAAACAGCTTTCGACCTTAACATGGGCGGTTGGCTTAGTCATCACACTCGAAGGAGAAAGTGAACGTTGAGTTGAGGTCCGATTGTTCTTTACTTTTGACCGTCAGCTTAACCTCCGAGCAACCAGCATCTTTAAGCCAAAGCGCCTTTGTCGTGTATCCATAGTCTTCGAGACTACCAATTTCCTCGCTCAATCGCGTTACAGACGTCCGAAAAAAGTATGTGGCTACAATCTCCACACGTTCGTTGTCCTCCCTTTATATATTGCTCAGCTTGTGCGGGAGACAAATATAGCACAGTTCGACTTGTCATAAGGAAATTATGACCCGCCCAACGAGTATGGACGGGACTCCGTCCCACGCACAAAAGCCCTACGCGAACATAGCATCGCGGCGCCGAGGGCGGCTTCTTCTTCTATATTGCTCAGTCTGATCGGGAGCTTGAAAACTGATTGAGCGATCTCGCGGAGCGCCGGGTTTCGGCGGATGCCATTGCCGCTTGCTACGATTCCGATGTGTTTACGCTCCTCCTTTGGCAATTGTAAATAAGGAAGAGCGATCTCGGCCACCATCCCTTCCAATGTTGCTCGAATCAAATTCCGGATGTGAAAATTCTCTCTTGAGATATTCGAGATCGACGCTCGAAGCTCCTCGCCTTTTGTACGGCTTCCGTTAAAATAGGGTGTAACTAATAACGCCTCTCCCAGCTGCGGCTCTAAGGCTAGATCGTTCATGATCCTGTAAATCGCATCCCGATCGGGCTTTTGTCCGGTGAAGGTTTCGATCGTCTCGGCGATCAAGTCGGCGAGCAACGCATAGGCTTGCCCGCCTGAGAGTGTCGGTACTGTGATCAGATATTTCCCTGTTGCCGAAGCGCGTATGTCGGTCTCAAGAAATCGTGCAAACTGGTCACGCTCCCACATCGCCTGCGAGCCCGTGCCGAAATTGATAAGCACTTCATCCGCGCGGCAGCCCGAGCCGAGATAGCTTGCCTGCGTATCTCCCATTCCACTTACGATCTCGACTTCGTTCGATAGGCCAAGCAATTGCGCCATGGCCTGCGTGATCCTTCCAACTCGTGCTCCCGTCGGGACAACCTCCGGCAGCCACTTTTTCTGGATATGCAATGCCTGCGTGATCTCTTTCGACCAACCCATCAACTTGATCGAGTAAATGCCCCACGCCGATGCGCTCGAGGGGTCGGTGAACGCCATCCCGCATAACTCGCTTGCAAGCCACTCGTAGATACCAATGATCTTGTGTGTCGCCTCAGGCACGCGATCGTGCTTGACGAACCAGTAGATCGTAGCGCTAAGAAATCCGGTAAATATCTTTCCGCCGGTTTCGTCCCAGCTATCGCTTCCTACCAAGTCTCTGATCTCGTCGATCAGTTTTCGTCCGTCTGGTACTTGTTCATCGCAGCGTTTGTCCTGCCAGGTGATGCAATTCGTAAGCGCTCGGAAATTTTCATCGACGAAGAGTCCTCCGTGCATTTGACCTGTGAAGGCAATCCGATCGATCGTGCGATTCAGCCGCTGAGCATCCACCGCAGCTTCGCGGATCACTTCAAAGGTAAGCTCACGGATGCGCCCCGGATCCTCCTCGTAGCGATGCGCCGGTATGTTTGTGACGCGAGAGTCAAGTGGACGGGAATGCAGCGAAAGCACGCGAGCTTCATCGGCATTATAGAGTAGCACTTTGATCGAAGATGAGCCGATATCGACTCCGAGTGTCGTCACAGTTCGATAAGGTTTACTTCGGTGACCCTGCCGCTCTTCGCAACATGAAAGCTCTTGATCTCGAATTTACTAAATACTGACGAGAATGCCGCGCCGACGATCGGCAATAGCACATCGCAGTTAGCAGCCATACCATCCGTCTCAACAAGTCGGACGATATAGCCATCGCCCTTCTCAGCCTGTTTCAAAACTGTTAGCTGCACATTCGTTGCGGAGAGCGAGTTGCTTTCGCGAACGTGAGATAACCCGGTGTGAGCGCTTTCCGCATGGACGATCAGAGGTTCGAGAAATTGCATGGTGCGTTCCGGCATTCGCGCAGATTGCCAGTTCGCAGCGTGCACAACACGTAACCGAATTGTTTGCTCGCCTTGATCGAGATAACGCTCGCTTCCGGCTGGGAACATCTCGTCCGGCGGAACGTGGTGCGCGTAGATCGCGCTTCTTGCCAGCAAAATATTGATATGCGTTTCGTCGATCGAATAAGAATACTTTGAATCGTTGATGACGCCAATCCCCTCGCCCGAATCATCCTCTTGAACGAACACCCACGATTGACCTGGATATTCTTTTTCACCAACCGGCCGTTCGATCACAGAATATGGAATTTCATAAAACGCCCTCGGCAATTTCGCTTGATGGGGAATCCGATACTTAAGGATCTTCCGCTCCTCTTGCCAGTTGATGTGAAGGGTGACGTCGAGTTCACCCGTTACCGATTCCGCTTTTTCTTCGATGAGGGTTGACACTCCCCACTCATATTCGCACCTCACACAACTTCTGATCGGCCCGCGTTCGACAACGACCCGAGATTTTAATTTCATCACGCCTGCCACTTCGGTGTAGGCGCTTGCTCCATGCGACCATGTATCTGTGGCATCATTCAAGATGATCGCAGATGTTTCGATTGGGCTCGGCTGAGTTACTTGGTGAGCTTTGGACTTTACGAGCGAGCGGACGAGTTTATATTTTGAAATCCCGAAACCGGGAACAATGACATTAAAAATAAATTTGACACGATCTTCGCCGATACGCGCCGAAGGCTTCACCTTTTGCGATAGAATCCGCTCACCTTCCATGTCATAAACCTCCAGCGCTTCGAGTATTTCGCCCCGCTCGCTTGCGGCAGGGTGCCAGAGTTCGACTTCAACGATCTCGTTACGTGTAAAGGCAGTGGGATTCATGACAAAAAGGGTCTCGCCATCTTCGCAGTTTGCGTCGAGCGACGAAGCGATGCGCTGCACGGCCAAACGAGTTGCGCGCTCGCCGATTGCGAGTGCTTCACGATACATCGAAACTGTTTCCTCCATGGCTTCGGCAATTGCAACGCCACCGATGAGATCATGAAATTGTCCGAAGCAGACGTTTTGCCACGCTCGCGCAAAATCTGCAGTTGGTTGCAGGCCACAATATCGCTCGGCGAGCACCGACATTCGTTCGGCGCCGAGCAACGCATGCTCCGCTTTACGATTGAGTCGCTTGATCTCGGAGTGAGCGCTGTAGCATCCGATCGCATGATGCTGAAGCTCATGATCGACTGCGGTAAGGCTTGCGGCATCTACGCTTTTGAAGAATTCTTCGGACGAACCGAATCCGATCTGGTCGTCCTTCGCGCTTGCCGTAATGATCGTCGCGATCTCTTTTTTTGTCGGCCCGCCGCCGTGATTGCCGACGCCATAAAAAAGCATCCAGGAATGTTTCCGAAAATTGTTTCGCACACTCAGTGCTGCGATCTTTTCATCGGCTTGCATCGCATGGTTGGAGTAATGAAGCGGAATACGATACGCGATAACTTCATCGCCGGATGGAGCCTGCCATCGAAAAAGATCGTCATCCAAATGTAATTCGTGCTCTTCCGGCCGCATGAAAACGTAACTCTCCATTCCGGCTCGCTTCAACAGTTGGGGAAGGTTCGCATTGTGACCAAACGAATCGACACAAAATCCTACGCTGCACGGCGCGCCAAAATGTTGGATAAACAATCGTTGAGCAAGTAAAGCCTGCCGAACAAAACTTTCGCCGCTCGGCAAATTGCAATCGGCTTCGACCCACCAACCTCCGACGACCGACCACTTCCCTGCCGCCACGGCTTCTTTGATCCGTTCGAATAATGCAGGCTCCGCCTCAAGCAAAAAATCATAATGCGCAGCGCTCGAGCAGGTGAAAATAAACTCTTCGGTCTCCTGCATTCGCTCCAGCGCGGCGCGGCACGTAGAGATGAACGCCTCCATTCCTTCGCCAATCATCCACATCCACGCGGGATCCACATGCGCATTGCCGATCATGTGAATATTCATGCCGCGAAGTTTGAACGAGTGAGTTCGCTTATGGCTTCTTCCGCCATTGCTCGATCGAACGAGAAATTGAGCCCGCCTCGAACACCAAGAGCGCACGATGCGACTGCATTCGCCTGCCGCGCACATTCAGTGAGTGCTTCGCCAGCCAGATAGGCGCGAAGAAATCCGGCATTAAATGCGTCGCCGGCTCCCGTCGTGTCAACGACATCAACTCTGCGGGCTGGCATGTTCGTCGCATTTCCGTCTTGATAGAGGACGCAACCTTCGGCGCCTCTTCGGTAAAGGATCGTACTGTAGCCCATCTGGCAATATGCAGCGATAGCGGAATTTGGTGAGCGTAGCCCATAGAGCGCCTCATCATCGCTATCGGTTACGAAGAGAAAATTGGTAGCGGAGCCAAATGCCTGTATACAAATTCGTAATTCACCCAGGTCCTTCCAAAGTGCGACTCGGACATTGGTATCGAAGCTCACAGTCGTTTTGCCACCAAGCGATCTTGCGAGATCAACAAGGCGTTCACTGCCTTTCATGACAGCAAGTGCGATCGCCGAGATGTGAAGATGCTTCGAACTCAACGCAGTTTCCTCAAGTAAACCGTGCGGCGTTTGGTGCAATGTCTCGCGCGCGGCGCTTTCGGATCTCCAAAAATTATAGGCTGGATGCCCGGCCGCATCGGTCTTGATCGCGTAGAGCCCATTGGGTCGATTTGCAAGTAGCGGCGCGGATGCTCGATCGATCGACTCGGCATCGAGCAATCTCGTGAGTCCATCGGTGAAAAGATCGGTGCCGATCTGCGAGATCAGGCCGCACTTCATTCCCAACCGCGATGCGTAGAAGAGTGTGTTGAGCACATCGCCGGCATAGCCAATACGATAAAGGCCATCCGCGGCTTCGGAAAGCTCCACGAGACATTCCCCAAGGGCAACAAGATCGAAAGTTTTTGGCATTCGGTTGAATAACGCTCAGCGAAAATAGGAAGTATATTGTGCCCAAGTAATTTTTGAAGACAAATTCAACGTATGATCCTGGAATGTTACAAGTCGCTTTGGGGAATGACGGGCTCGATCGAAGAACAGTTTGCCCGCATCAAAGCTGCCGGTTATGACGGCATCGAGGCGCCTCCGCAAGAGATCCGCGACGCACCGAAATTTCGCAAGCTTCTGAAAGAGCACGATCTGAAATTCATCGCGCTTGTTTATTCCGAAGGTGACGACCATATTGTTCATTTTCGTCAGAAGGTGCAGGAGGCGCTGGAGTTCAGTCCAAAAAAAATCGTTGCGCACGGAGGCCGTGACATTATGTCTTACGCACAGCAGATTAAATTTCTGGCAACAGCGCTTAATCTCGAAAACGAAATTGGGATTCCGATCGCGCACGAAACGCACCGGCGGCGTCCTCTGTTTTCGCCGATGAATACGATCGCGATCGTCCGCGAACTCCCGGAGTTAAAGCTCAACATCGACTTCAGCCATTGGTGCTGCGTGACCGAATCGATGCTTGAAGATCATGCCGAAGCGATCAGCGAATCGGCGATCCGCGCCGAGCATTTACATGGAAGGGTCGGATACGAAAATGGCCCGCAAGTCCCCGATCCACGCGTAGATGAATGGGAACGCTGTGTAAAACAACATGAGCGATGGTGGGACGAAGTGATCCAGTCACAGAAGCAGCGCGGCTTCAGTGCGTTCACCTTCACACCCGAATATGGCCCGCCCACCTACATGCAGACGTTGCCATCAACCGGAGAACCGGCTGCTGACCTGTGGGATATTTGTTTGTGGGCGAACGATCGGTTTAAGAATCAGTTCGATCGCGTGGTTGGGTGAGTGGCTGGATATTGTCATTCCACGATCGCATTTTTCCCATGATGTCATTGCGAGGAGAATTGATTCGCAAAGCGAATCAACCGACGAAGCAATCTTTCAAATCGGTGAAAATGCCTGCGAGAAAACCGAGTACCTCACTCCGGGAGATTGCTTCGTCCGCTTGGGGTCTCCTCGCAATGACCTCATATCGCCGTGTCGCATTTCTCAAACGGTGTCATTGCGAGGAGGATTGATTCACAAGGCGAATCAACCGACGAAGCAATCGTTACAGGGCGAAGAAAATACCGGGGATGGATTCCCGCCTTCGCGGAAATGACAACGCTCTCGCGCCACCCCATTCTCGACGATAGTCTAACTTTACTCCAACGGTCTCGGCACCACCGCTTTGATCGGTGTCGCTTTCATCTCTCTGCGTTCGATCTCGAGTTCTGGACTGAGGATCTGGGATGGGCCGATCAGCGTCATGGGGATCGTTGCACCGAAGCTAAATAGTCCGCCACCCGCTGGGGCGAGAGTGTTATAGACAATGGTATCCTGCGAGGTTGCGATCTCGCGAAGATCACGCGTCGAAGGAAACGCGATCTCACCACCGCGCGTCAACTCTTCACGACCATCACGATAGACTTTGTAGAGCAGCGCAGGCTGGATCGCTTTTGACCGCTCCAAAATATCGGCGAAGCCAAAATCTCCGCCCGCAATAAGATCGCTCGTCGTCCCAAAGGATCGGCAGACCATTGCGTAGTCATACCCATCGTCTTTAGCATATTGAAAGAGGCGTTCGCGAAGTGTATCCTCCGAGAGCGCTTTTGTATCTTTGATGATGACAACGCCAGGCCCCGCTTCACTCTCGCCCGTGCCGACCGGTATCCCTTCGTTCGAACGTGCGTGTCCGTTGGTTTCGCGAATCTCCTTTGTTGGAGTCCGCGTCATGTAAAGTGTTTTCAGGAATCCATTATCAATAAGTTTTAGAGGAGCGTCCGGTACGACTGCTTCTTCGTCGGCAGAATAGCTGCCGAGCATTTTCTTACCGTGGCGCGAGTACGTCGGATCGTCGATCACCGAAATATTCGCGGGCAAAATACGCGTGTTGAGCCTGTCTTTGAGTCCCGAACGCTTTACGCCGCCAAGCAGCGAAGCGACGTCAGCACCACCCAGCACATCTTCGCGGTGCGCGGCAAGCCTTGCGACAATATTCGTTAGCAAGAGATCTCGCGCAGCGTCGCCTTCAAAGAGAACGGGGCCAGTGTAAGCTTTTTCGGAAAATCGTTTTGCATGCACAAGCGCCTGCATCGATTCGGCAAGCGCTCTCGTGCGCTTCAGGATCGTATCATGGTTCGGCCACGCACCGGGGGTTGGCTCGGCATAAGAGAATGATAGCACCAGAGGCTCGCCATCATCGACGGCCTGCGCCGTCGCAACAATCTTAAGAATGGACAACGTGACCGGTTTGCGAATATGAGAGCCCTTACGCCACTTTATTGTCTGCTTCTTTTTTGCGTCCCTTCGATTCTCCACGCACAACATAGTGTGGCAGCGCTGAGCGGCGATTCCGTGCTTTCGCTTGCTTCGTCAGAGCTGACGAGGGAAATGGCGACGCTCGGCACGCAACCAGTGCCGCCTTATTACATGAGTTATAATATTGGCGACGAAGAGAATGTCCAGATGACTGCGAGCTATGGCGCCATCACCAGATCCGATTCGACCCGTCACCGGATGCTTCTCGTCGATCTGCGCGTGGGCGATTACGGCCTCGACAATACGCATCAGCTCCGTAGTACCGGCGACGCATTTGCGCGCAACGGTGCGAAGCTGATCCCATACGAGAACAATGCGTTCGCGCTTCGTGCAGCCATCTGGCGCGAAACCGATCAATCGTATAAATCGGCCGTCGAACGGCTTGCCGAAGTCAGGACGAACAAAGCGGTGAAGGTCGCGGAAGAAGATAGCTCCGGCGATTTTTCGAAGGCTGTCGAAGTTGTTTGATCACAGGGTCTTAGCTGACGATTGATGTCTCACGTGAATCGCTCGAGGGTCGCTGTCGGTTGCTATCAATCGCACTCGGTAAAGAGTTCAACCCAGTGAAACTTTCATCCGCTTCCTACCGTCATTCCATTAGAAACCACATCTCGCATGCCTCTGAGTTCGGCCCAGCTTCGTTATATCAAGTCGCCATTCTGGCTCGCCATCGCAGGATTCGCGGTGCTGCTGTTCGTTATGACCGCGCAATATTTCTCCTTTCGCCCTGATATCAATTTTCTCCTTGCGAAGAAACCGCTCGTTCATCACCCCATCTGGCGCACAGTATTTTATATTCACATCGCTGGTGGAATGCTTGCGCTGCTCATTGGTCCGTTCCAGTTCTTGAAAATCTCACGAACGAGATTTCGTAAAGCGCATCGTGTGATCGGCAAAGTCTATCTCGCTGCAATTCTCTTCGTCGGCGCTCCTGGCGGTTTTTACATGGCGTTTTATGCGAATGGCGGACCGATCGCCGATCTTGGCTTTGTCGTGATGGCGCTCCTCTGGCTGCACATGACGCTGAACGCCTACAAAGCAGTTCGCGCCGGTGAATATGTCGAGCACAGCCGATGGATGGTAAGGAGTTATGCGATGACGTTCTCCGCTGTCACGCTCAGGCTCTATGTGCCCATCACCTCGCTCTTGTTTAACATGGATCACAATCTCGTCATCATGACGAGCGCGTGGGTAAGCTGGCTGTTCAACCTCGCGATCGCAGAACTTGTCATCGCAACCGATCCCAAATATCTGATTCGTAAACGAAAAGAATCTCACGCCGGAAGTACCATTTCCGAATTTGCAGCTTAACTTTGTTCTGACGCTTTCTGCGCCAATACAACTTCGATCATGAAACCAGTCACGTTTTCACTCATTCTCCTCGCAGCGATCGCGATCATTGCCTTCGGGTATTCCAACAAACATGTCACGACAACGCGTGTCGCTATAGTGCCGGCCCCCCAACATCACAGCGTCATGCAACAAACTTCGCTGATCGTTGCGCCTCCGGTCGATACGACGAAAAAACGATTGCCGAACGTCGCGCAAACACCTGTTGTAGCTGCGATTGATTCAACTGTAGGCACGGACTCGACAGATATGCCTGAGGGCCCCTATGACCCCACGGCCGATCTTGCTCCGGACGAGATGCGCATTTACAAGATCATGGATACCTCCGCGATGGCGATGTTTCAAAAACACGACACAGTCAAAGTGATGTCCGAAATGATGAGCCGCTGCCCAAGCGGGTATCAGTATTGGACGACCGATACGAACACTGCCGCCACGGTTCGCTATGGAGCGATACAATATTTCAAAGGCTGCGATGGTAAGGAAATCTGCAAATTCCGCATCGATGTTCTTACCGGCCTCGTCCTTCTAAAGCCAAAGCGCTCGAAGGAGTATCTTACCGTTCGTGAGTTCGAGCGCAAGCATTGGGGAAAGGCGAGCTAACCAAACACACGCGCTTCACTCCAGATAATCATCCGAAAGCATCATCATGAAAGCGGTTATTTCCCCAAACCCGGAGAACAACTGCATGAATCTGAACCCATAAACTGAGTCATACATTTTTTAACCCAGTGTGTTATACGATTGCGGAGTCTCGATAACAAATGAAATTGAATCGGCCGTGAAGTAAGCCGTTTCTGCCGCCTCGGGTAGGTCTGCGCGCAAAGGCGCGAAAGATCGAAACAGGTACACGTCAGATGTGGCAAAACTTGCACTCACAGTAGCAAGACTATCCCAAGATATTCCGCCGTCGCTGCTTGCAAACGACGAACTTGAATTGATCAACATTCCATGCAAGCTGTCGGAGAAAGTTACGTTTGAAGGGTTTATTGGACAGCGAGGGCTCCGTGACCATTGGGCGCTCGCAGCAAGTGGCATGAAAGACGGGAATATGACAGAGACAATGAGCCCGATAAAACGCATGTCAAGGCTAACGAAGATTTGAACCTAAATACAAAAATAGCGCAAGGCTATAAGTCTAGCTTGGAGCCTCGATCGGACCCTCATCAGCATCCGATTTATCCGAGAATGAAAACGGTGGCAACGCAATTCGTTTCATCTCTCAGCCAACTTGATTGAACCAGTGGGATCATTGATGAGCAAGTTACCCGTCGAGTCTTTTTGTGCCTTCCCCTATATTGCCGTAAAATTCAACTAAGTCGGCTCGCATTCCCGAACCTCGCCTAAGCCGCTTGTGTTAGGCGCGGCTACATGATCGACCCAAAGGAAATCGCTCGCCGACGTACGTTTGCTATCATCTCGCATCCCGATGCGGGAAAGACGACACTTACCGAAAAATTTCTTCTCTATGGCGGAGCAGTCCAGCTCGCCGGATCGGTAACTGCGCGCAAAACGCAACGTGCATCCACTTCGGACTGGATGGAGATGGAGCGCAAACGCGGCATCTCGATCTCGAGCACGGTTCTGCAGTTCGAGTATCTTGGCTTCCGAATTAATCTTCTCGACACACCTGGTCACCAGGATTTTTCCGAGGATACCTATCGTGTGCTTACAGCTGTCGATGCTGTGGTGATGGTGATCGACGCTGCGAAGGGAATCGAAGCGCAGACTCGGAAGCTCTTCGATGTCTGCCGCCGCCGCGGTGTTCCGATCTTTACCTTCATGAACAAGCTCGATCGGCCGTCGCTCGATCCGATCGAACTCATCGATGAACTTGAGAGCATTCTGAAGATCGGTGCATATCCGATGAACTGGCCCCTCGGCTCGGGACAGGATTTTCGCGGCGTCTTCGATCGTCAATCGCAGACCGTGCACACCTTCGAGCGGACGGTCGGCGGTGCCTATCGCGCACCCGTAAAGATCTCGGGACTCGATGACCCGACAGTAACGAGCATCATGAGCGCGAACACGCATGCGAAGATCGTCGAAGAATTAGAGATGCTCGATCACGCCGGTGAGGCGTTCGATATCGAAAAAGTGAAAGCCGGAAAACAGACCCCGGTCTATTTCGGCAGCGCTGTCACGAATTTCGGTGTACAGCTTTTGCTCGATGGCTTCCTCAATCTCGCCTCACCTCCCGCAGCACATGAAACGACTTCGGGCACCATCGAGCCGGAGGACGATCGGTTCAGCGCATTCGTTTTTAAGATTCAGGCGAATATGGACCCAAAGCATCGCGACCGCATCGCGTTCATGCGAATCTGCTCCGGAATGTTCGTGCGCGATATGCCAGTCACGCATTCGCGTACCGGAAAAAAGATCAGGCTTTCCAATTCTCAGAAAGTATTTGGGCAGTCACGCGAAACAGTCGATGAAGCATACCCCGGCGATATCG
>JBBSDW010000103.1:0-11977 GCA_038240295.1 Kapaibacterium sp. (SeqCode) | reverse complement strand
TTTGCTTATTGGCAGGCTTTCGAATACGCCGGCCACAGGTCTTGCTTCTGGGGAGTGAGGGAACGGGGAACAGGGAATGGGGAACCGAGAACAGGAGGTCGGGGTAAACTCCAAACGGAAACGGTATCGCGATTGGAAAACAAAGTGCGGCAGTTAATGATGATCGAATCTTCTCTGACACCCGACACCGGACACCCGACCCCGGATCGCGGATACCGGACCCACCCGACACCGATTTCGGCACCCATTGTAACATTCCACCGTTTTCCCGTTTCATAGTAGGGAGGCAGCCTATCGCCGCCAACGGGTGGCTTGCTGGGATGAACTCTTTTGGGAGGCTTATCCTTAGTTATGTCGAGGGGTTGGCTCATCTGGGCGACTCTTCGTACTGAGGCTGATTGGATGTTGTCGCAGATACCTCTATAGGCTCATCTGCGTAACTTAATAACACTAAACGAGTACGCTATCGTCGATCTCTACTATTTGTTGATTATCAAGCGGCTGACCGTTTTAGCGGACTGCCGCCCGATCTAAAGGTGTGAATATCCTCTCCGGCATCGAAAGAGCCGGAGAGAATGTTCATACGATCGTGAAGATCGTCGTAACTTATCAGAAGTTGGGTCGCTCTTTTTCAGCAAAATGACTCTTCGGATTTTCCAGGAGTCTACGTATTGAGATTGTCGAACACCCGAAGTGTACTCTACCGCTAACAAAATGCGTTCGCTTACCAGTTGGAACAAGTCCTTGACTTGTCGCCGGCTGCTGGTCGTAACTCTCGCATTTGCTGCGTGCATGACTACGGGTTACGTTCGCGCTCAGGTTTCACTGCTTCCCTATAAGATTATCTCCGTCTCGGCGGCCGAGATCGTCGTTTCCATCGATCCTGTCTTTACGCTTGATGAAGTGATGGACAGCTCGACTTCAACGAAGTTTGAACGCGTCGGTGCTGCCGGAAGTTTTCTTAGTGGACTCACGGGCTCTCCGGGAGTACCAATGCTGCGACTCCCGATCCTCACACCTTCGCGTACGCCCGTTTCGATCGAATTAAGTGAAGAGCAACGTACCACACGTTCGGACTTCGAATTAGCTCCTGTTCCAAAAGCTTCATTTGTCAATGGTTCTGCTGTAGCAAAGTATACGGTTGATCCTGTTCTGTATTCGCAGAGTAGATCGCTACGGTACTCCGTTGCAGCTGCGAGCATGTTTCGAAGTGCATACGCACAGTATGTTGAAGTTCCGTTGGTTGCTTACGATGCCTCAACGCACATATCGAGTCTGCTGAAACACGCTATTCTTCATATCAAGCTTAGTTCTGCGACCTCGGGCGTCTCATCGGGAGTGCCGTCGCGCGTTTCTGCTGCGGAGCAGGAGCTTTTTACCAAGACCTTCATCAACGGGTCTGTCAGAGAATTCTATCATTCGGCGGTTGAGGAGGTCAGGCAGTCGGTCGCGGCCTCTTCGGCAAAGATCGCGTACAAAAGTGCATCGGTGTCCGGTGAGCAGTGGCTCCAGGTAGAAACACCAACCGAAGGGGTTTACAAAATTTCAGCCGACGATCTGAAGTCAGCCGGAATCGCCACCGGATTCGATACCTCGACGATTCAGCTTTTTGGCACAGGCGGAGCAATGCTTTCGGAGACCATCGACCAGCAGACGGGCGAGCTTCGCGAGTGTGCTATTCAGGTCAATGCGGATGCAAGCGGTTTCCATGACCTTTATTTTTACGCACCAGGCGTGCTGGGCTGGAAGTATTCGCAAAACGAAGACAAGTTGAACGGTCTGCTCCATACGCTCAACACGTATAATTCGACCGGTCATTATCTCCTTAAAGTAGGCGGCGCATCGAGTGGCAGACGTGTGATCTTCGCACGTGATACTGCGCAAGCTGGGCAAGTGCTCAGCACTGTGCTGACTGCAACAGTGCATCAGGATTCAAAAAATTTCGAACATCCGAACACCAGCCGCACGTTCGTAGGAGACCGGATTCCGATCGATGGCAGTCAAGTTGGTTATGATCTTTCAGCGCCTGGTTACTCAACGGCCGATTGGGCGTTTCTTCGGCCGGCCGTCGACATCGACGGTACGACATCCGATCAGCATAATTTCACGGTTCCGATTACGCTGAACGGAAATAGTCTTGGTGCCGTGAGTGGTTCACATCCGATCCAGCAGCCGGATGCGGCGACACCGGTCGGCAGATATTGGAACCAGGGATTTTTCCTTTCGCCCAGTCTCGGCACGCCATCGCATATTTCGATGAGCATGACGAGCAACGAGCAGGATGCGCATGGCTGGGTCGCGTGGATCGAGTTGATCTATCACCGCAATGCTGATTTTTCTTCCGGTACGATCCCGTTCTTTATCCTCGATACGACCGGCGCAATGACGTATCAATTCAGTCATGCGCAGCAAGCCGAAGTTTGGGATGTTTCAAAGGACAACAATGCTCTCGAAATCGCGCAGTCGGATGCGTCAGGTAACTTGCTTTTTACCGCGCAGGGGGTTCCGGGAGCGCTTCGTTCATTGATCGCATTTACGCCTTCGACCGTTAGCTCACCACATTTGACCAAGATCGATCCGCCAAGTTTGCGCGCGACGATAGGGAAGACCGGTGCGGAAGATATCATTATTACATCTCCAGCCTTTCTCGCGCAAGCAAACGATTTGAAGGCGCTGCGCACTGCCGGCG
Source organism: Kapaibacterium sp. (SeqCode) (assembly GCA_038240295.1). Classification (GTDB taxonomy): domain Bacteria; phylum Bacteroidota; class Ignavibacteria; order Palsa-1295; family Palsa-1295; genus JABDDM01. The sequence goes on along the minus strand of JBBSDW010000103.1, from coordinate 9,288 downwards.
GCGAGGCAACAGAGCCACTAAAAACGATTGTCGTCTCCGTCGATGATATCTATCGCGAGTTTGGTTACGGCGGTCATGACGTGACTGCAATACGCGATTTCCTTTCCTATACATTTCGCCACACGACCGCCGAAAACGGCATCGTGCCGATGTTCGTAACCCTTTTTGGATCGGGACACGCCGATTATCAGAACCGAGTAACGCAACTTCCGAATTTTATTCCTGTCTATGAATCGGCTCCTTCGGAGTCTCGAACCGACGTATCGAACTCGACCGACGTGAATGCCGATGATTGCTTCTTTGGCAGGATCACGAACAACTCGGTTCCCGACGTTGGTGTCGGACGACTGAGCGTGCAAACCACGGACGATGCCGGAATTGTTGTGGGCAAATTGCGCCACTATGAACACGGCACCGATCAAGGAACCTGGCGCTCTACGGCAAGCTTTGCTTCGGATGATCGTGAAGTCGCCTGGGGCGTCCACGATGCGTTGGCAAACGACCATATCGGCGATACCGAAAACGAAATTCGTGAAGTTGAGAAGCGAATCGTAATACAGAAGATCTACGAGGTCAATTATCCGACCGTCGTCACTTCGAGCGGCTTTAAGAAGCCTGCTGCCGAGGCAGCAGTGATCGCTGGATTCAACAATGGCTCTGTCCTCTTTTCGTTTATCGGCCATGGGAATCCGACCGTCTGGACGCATGAGGATCTGTTCAAAGTACCCGCGACGATCAACAAACTGACGAATTACGACAAACTCGCTTTCGTCACAACGGCTACCTGCGATTTCAGCGTCTACGACGATTATAATATTCTCTCAGGCGGTGTCTTGTTGTTCACCAGCCCGGTCGGCGGTGCAGTTTCGCTGCTCGGTACTTCACGACCGGTATATGCTGGCGAGTTGTTAGTACCGGTTTTTTACCGCACCCTACTCGGACCAAATTGCGAATCGAACTATGGCAGTTCGCACATCGGCACAGCACTTATGGCTGGCAAGATCGCAGTTGGCCCTGGCGATGCGAATGCGATCAGTTTTTATATACAAGGGGATCCAGCCTTACGACTGCTCGTGCCAAGGCAATATGCCGTTGTCGATTCACTTCAGTCCCAGGCTGTTACCGGGGGCTCGCTGATCTCGCTTCCAGCGCTTTCGCACGTACAGTTGGGCGGAAAAATTTCCAATGTCTGCGATGGCTCCGAGTTCGATCCTACGTTTAACGGAACTGCGACCATCACGCTCTATGACGCTGCTTTGCAGGTAACGAGAGCTTCTACGTTCACCAATATCACGAGCACCGATTACGATCACTTCACAATGGTCGGCCCGATCCTCTATCGAGGAACGGCGACGGTAAAGAATGGCCGGTTTCAGGCAAGCTTTATCATTCCAAAAGACATCGAGATCGATTCGAATCGCGTACAGTTTAGCATCATCGCCTATTCGGATGATAACCGGTCTGCACTCGGTGTTGATACAACGCTCACGCTCAGTCCGCCCGATCCGAAGCTTATTGGAACTGATACGACCGGACCGACGCTCGCTGCGTTTCTTGGATCAAGGCTCTTCAGGGTTGGCGATACCGTTGCGACGAATTCACTCTTGATCGTCGACGTGCATGATACGAATGGCCTCAATACATCTACTGCAAGCGTCGGCCATTCTTTCGAGGCATGGGTCGACGATAGCACAGCGGGATCGATCGATCTTTCGAGTAATTATCTATCGCGTCAGGACGATTATACGACCGGAACGAGTACGCAGACGGTAACGCTGCCAGTAGGCCCTCATATTTTGCACGTGCGCGCGTTCGATGCCGTGGATAACCCAACGGTCGTCGATCTACCGTTCGTTGCCCGCGATGCCTCCGCGTCGTTCCAGATCTATCAGGTTGGGACGTTCCCAAATCCGATGCACGATCATACTACGTTTAGATTCATGCAGCCTGCGGGTGAAGGAGCACCGGTCGGCGTTCGTATTTCGATCTTCACGACCGATGGAAGAAGGGTTCGCGATATCGAAGCAGGCACTTCAACTTCTTCCGAGATCATCACCAGCTGGGACGGGCGCGATTCGCAAGGAGCCATTCTCGCCAATGGTGCCTATTTCTACCAGATTGTAACGGCAACTATCCATACAGGGGCGACTACGCATTATCAAGGCAGTATCATTGTCCAGCGCTAAAAACGGCGATTGGAAATGACTGACGAAATTTCATAACTGAGAGACCGACGCATGCAGACGAGAAGTAATGTTTATCTATTGGCCGCCATCATGGTGTTCGCTTTGGGCGTAACCAGCGCAGGCGCACAGACCGTCTCGACGGCCGTACCATTCCAGTTGATCGCTCCGGACGCTCGCGCGAGTGGAATGGGCGATGTGGGCGTGGCAAGTGCAGATGGTGTAAGCGCGATCTACTGGAATCCATCCGGCCTCGCATTCCAGACCGGCAAAGAAGTTGGCCTGACACATTCGCAGTGGCTGCCGCAGTTTAATAGCGATCTTACCTACGATTACGTCGACTTCAAGTGGAACGACGAACAGGCGTTCGGTGGTACCATCGGGGCGGGAATCACGTTTCTCAATCTTGGTCAGTTCGTATATACGAATGAATCTTCTGCCGACGCCCTCGGAACATTCCGTTCATTTGAATATTCGATCGCGATCGCTTACGCGACGAAGCTCTCCAACGATTGGGGCTTCGGCGGTAACGTGCGCTATATCCAGTCTTCGCTTTCGACGTTGCACGTTGGTCAAGAGCGCCAGAATGGTGTTGGCCGGACCGTGAGTTTTGATATCAGCGCGCTTTGGAAGCCAGATTCGACTTATGCCGCAGGAATTGCAAATGCACTTTCGGTCGGATTCGACCTTGCCAATATTGGCCCGAAGGTCAAGTATGTCGACGTAGCGCAGGCGGATCCGTTGCCAACATTGCTCCGCGTTGGCGCTGCCTACAAAGTCTATAAAGACGAGTATAATGAGATCACGGTTGAAAGCGATCTTGCAAAGCTGTTGGTCAAGCGCGATAGCAATAGCACCGACGGACTTCCAAAGGCATTCATCACTTCCTGGGATGCGAACACCGGCAAGTCGTTGATGTGGGCGACGGGTCTTGAATACTGGTACGATCAGCTGCTTGCACTTCGCGCGGGATATTATACCGAAGGACCCGTCGTGGGTGGTCGTCGATATATGACGTTCGGAGCTGGGCTCCGCTACGATCTTTATCAGTTCGATTTTAGCTATATCAACACCTTCGAACAGAATCATCCGCTTGCCAATACCCTCCGGTTTACGCTGGGGATACGTTGGTAGCAGCATCGTTTTGTTTGCACGAAGCATTCATCCGCGTGTCACGCGAGTGAATGCTTCTTCGCTTAGTTAGCCGTTCTCTATTACCGATCGCACCGTTGACCTTACGACCCACTCGTCTATGTTTCGCGCTGATTCTCTTGCTTTCGGCCTCATTTCCGAATGCTCGAGCGCAGTCATTAGCATCGAAACTTCCACATCAACTCTCGCATCCGATCGCGCAGCGGCAACCGGAAGCATCAGTGCAACTTGGTGTTGGCGCGATCACGATCGTCGCGCTTCGCGTCGATTTTCAGAATGAAGGCTCCGACTCCGGACTTACGACCGGCAACGGTAAGTTCGATCTATCTACTCGCTTTCGAGTGCTCAATCGCGACACGGTGATTGACCCGCCGCCGCATGATTCGAATTATTTTCTTGCGCATTTCAAATTTCTCGACAATTATTACGACGCGGTTTCGCGTGCGAAGTTGAGGGTCAACGCGATCATGCTGCCAGGCGTAGTGCACATGTCGCAGCAAATGAAAGTCTATTCTCCGAAGCGAACGGATACGACAAATGCACCACTCGCGAGGCTGATCAACGAAGCATGGACGCGAGCCGACTCGCTCGGATTGCTCGCCGGTCTGGTTGGTCAGATCGATACGGCTCGCACGATGTTTCTGATCTTTCATGCAGGCGCCGGCCGCGACATCGATCTGCAATCTGCATTCGGTTTCGATCCCACGCCCAACGATCTGCCTTCGATTTACATGAATGATCGCGCGCTTACGGATGCCTTGGGTGGTGCATTCGATGGAATTCATGTGACTGGTGGTAAGATCGTGATCCGCAACACAGGGTTGCTTCCGGAAGCTGAAACGCGGACGATTCCCAATCCCCAGAATAGTCAGCAAACGCTCGTCATCGAGCTGGGGATGAACGGACTGGCAGCAGCACAAGTCGGAAGCTTTCTTGGACTGCCGGACTTATTTAATACGCTGAATGGTAAGACATCGATTGGTCAGCTGGGCCTCATGGATGGCTCCGGAATTTTTGGATACGGTGGAATTTTCCCGCCGGAGCCCATGGCCTGGGAGAAGATCAGACTTGGATGGATCGATCCGATCGAAGTCACAAACGACGATACGCTCTCGATCTATACACCGGTTTTCGCTGCACAGTCAAACAAGCCGGAGCATTCGATCTATCGCATTCCTATCTCCGCCGACGAGTATTATCTTTTGGAAGTTCGTCGTCGCGATGCGAACGCAGATGGCGGAAAATTTTCGACTTATCAGGCCTCTGACGGATTTCAAAAGCCATTTAATTATCTGATCGACCCCCATCAGGATCCGCGTCCAGATTCGATCTGGGGCGTGCTCATGAGTGCCGACGAATATGACTGGGCGGCCTTCGGCGACAAAACAAAAGGCGGTATCGCCATCTGGCACATTGATGAATCGATCATTCGTGCAAAGGAGCCAACTGACGCAATCAATGCCGATGTCGATCATCGTGGGATCAAGCTTGAAGAAGCCGATGCAATCCCCGATATTGGCGTGACGATACAAACCGTTTTCGGACCAGTCACCCCGACAGGTGATCAAACCGATTTTTGGTATTTTGGCAATACGGATCGAAAAGCAAATGATCCCGCTCATGTAGACGAATTTTCGCAGCGTTCGTTACCGCCGGCCAAAGCCAATAACGATGCGGCAAGCTTCGTCAAGCTTTCGAATTTTTCGCCGCCGAACAATGTGATGTCCGTGGTATTCACGCGTGATGTTCAAGCTGCGCCTGGGAATGTGACTCCGATCGCGGGCTTCCCGTCGAGAATGTCGGGAATTGAGGATAGCATCATTACGGGAATCGTTGGGGACGATGGAACAGGTTGGCTTGTGACCAATGCGCGCACGAATGGAGATGGCGGCACTGGCTCCAACTATTATGTCTGGACTACAAAGAATAATGTTTGGTCATCGCTCAGCACAGACTCGGTTTCGCACTCCTACTTCCGATCGGGTTTCATTCCGCGCGAAGTTGCTCTTCGCTCGGTGGGAGGCGATGTTTTTCTTTATGCGACCGAGGACTCTGCCCAAGCTCACCGGATCGCCGAATGGAAGATCAATAGCACATCTGCGACCTTTCTGACAAGTGTAAGTATCGCCACGGCAGCCGAGGGCCTGATGTTACTCGGTGATACTGTTGTTGCAGCTATTCCTACCGACGCACAAACCGGCGGAGTTGCCAGCTATTCTGCCGATCTTGCAACCCGGTACTCGTTTAATTCAAACGTAGGCGGGATTCATGCGCTTGCTCGAGCAATGAGCGGTGACATTGCCGCAACGGCGGACATCGCGAGTAGTAATGGAAATCTCCTCACGATCAAAAGCGACGGAACGCGAATCTATACTGGTGCGCTTTTACCGAACACCGCGCCTGATCAAGCGTTGATCACAGATGCATCTACTTCGTCGTGTGTATTCGATCTGAGCGATGGGACTTCGAAAGTTTGCGAGTCCGCACCGATCGAAGAAGCAGCGCTCGCAAATCTCGAAGGCGATGCGACGCTTGAGGTGATCGGTATGTCGAACGATCATGTCGCGGCCTATAATTTTGCCGGTCAGCCAGTGAGCAACGTATTTTATAAAGGCAATCCTGGTGAGTTTACTTCGAATCCGATCGTCGTAGATATTGCAGGCTCCGACGCGGGATACGAGATACTCTTTGTCGAAAAAGGCGAGCTAAAGGCTTACTCTGCTTCGACCGGTACTCAGCCTTCAGGTTTTCCGCTTGCCGCCGGCGCTGCCCGTCGAGTGATCGCGCTTGCGCGAGGTGCGAATATGGATTTGTTTGCTGTGGCCGATCCCGGAACGGTACTCGGATGGACGGTGCCTGCCGGATCGCTTGGACTTGCCTGGTCGATGTTTCGACATGATGCTGCCCAAACTTCCTCCGCGACTTCGGCGAATGCTATCGCGGGCCCTACAGACTTTTTTCCTTCCCAGCGTGCCTATGTTTGGCCGAACCCGACACCGAACGGTGAGCTGGCGCACATTAGACTTTTTGTCAATAAAAACGCTACCGCCGATTGCCTGATCGTGAATGCCGCGGGTGAAGAAGTAACCACGCTAACTGCGCAGTGCACCGCTGGTGCCGATAACGAAATACTTTGGGATACGCATTCGCTTGGCAATGGTGTTTATACGTGTAGGTTGAAGGTCACATCGCAAAGCGGTGAGATCGGGCAGAAGTTGATCACGGTCGCAGTTGTAAAATAGAAGCCGCTTGTTCAAACGCTCATCGTTTCTGATCGTACTCTGTCTGTCGTTGCTCGCCGCATTCGAGCGAGATGCCGCGGCGCAATTTAACGAATCACACGTCGAACTCGATTGGTACACCATCGAGACGCCACATTTTTACGTCCATTACCATGAAGGGACCGAACGGACGGCTCGTGTGGCCGCGAAAGTAGCGGAGGAGGTCTATGGTCCGCTTACCACATTTTATCACCACGAACCCGATACGAAAGTATCGCTGATCATCAAGGACGTTGCGGACTATAGCAACGGCGCCGCGTATTACTTTGATAATAAGATCGAGATTTGGGCAAGCCCGCTCGATTTTGATCTGCGAGGCACGCATAATTGGATGCGGAATGTCATAAGCCACGAATTCACACATATCGTACAATCGCAGGTCGCGATGAAATTTTCGCGGAAGATCCCGGCGATCTACTTGCAGGCTTTTGGCTACGAATCAGAACGGAGGCCGGATGTGCTTTCGGGCTATCCCAATGTGCTCGTCTCCTATCCAATATTAGGAGCGATCGTACCTGCCTGGTTTTCGGAAGGCACGGCACAATACAATCGTCCGCTCTTCGGTTACGAAACGTGGGATTCGCATCGCGATATGATCCTTCGCATGCGCGCACTTGATGGTAAGCTCCTGACATTTCCAGAAATGGCGACGTTTGGTAAAACGACGCTTGGCAATGAGTCAAGTTACAATCAGGGCTACGCCTTGACAAGTTATATCGCGGGGCAGTATGGCGAGGATAAACTTCGCGAGATCTCGGCGAATATGGAGAATGTTTTTTCGGTATCGATCGATGGCGCGATCAAGAAGGCGCTTGATCTTTCGACCGAGCAGCTTTTTCATGAGTGGTCAACGCGATTGAAAGATCAGTATAGCGATCGCATCAAACCCGTGCTCGATGATCGACGGGAGGGTGATACCGCCATCGCGCAGGTCGGGTATATGAATCTCTATCCGCATTGGTCGCCCGACGGAAAGAAGTTCGTCTATGTATCGAACAAGACAAGCGACTACACGGCCGAATTGCCTTTCCTTGTCGACGTCGAAAAACACACGGAAGAATTGATCGACACGAAGGGTACCGTCTACTCGCGAGTTCTCTTTTCAAAAGATGGCAAGCATTTGCTCTATGCGCGCCGTGGCAAACCATCGATCTATGGAGACCGTTTTTTCGATATTTATGAATATGATATCGATACGAAACAGGAGCGCAACCTGACCACACGGGCGCGAGCCGAGGGCCCGGTTTATTCACAAGACGAAACATCGATCTTCTGCGTGACGATCGCCGACGGCACTTCGAACATTTCGCGGATACCCCGATCGGGCGGTAAGCCAGAGGCGGTCACACATTTCACGAATGGCGAACAAGTATACAACCCGATCATCTCGGAAGATGGCAGCAAGCTTTATTTTGATTATGCCTTGAAGGATCAGCGTCAGCTTGCCGTGATCGACACATCTGGCAGCAATTTCAAGGTGCTGACTGACAGGCCTTATGACGTTCGTTCGCCACAACTTCTTGGAAACGGTCGCCTGCTCGTTGCCTCCAATCGCACCGGCATCTTCGATCTTTACGTGTACGACCCTCTGGAACACAAATTTTCGCAGCAGACCAATGTAGTAGGCGGCGCGTTCATGCCATCGGTATTCGATCGTCATGATTCGCTCGATATGCTGTTTGCAGATTATACTTCGGACGGATATAAGATCCACCGTGTTGTCATACGCAAAAATTTCGCAGATACAACTTTCATGCGAAACGAGTACACACCGATGGGCCGGGATGAATTCGGCACGCAGCGTCCGCCCTTTGCCGTAAAAGGTGGCGTAGAACTTCACGACACGTCATCGGCTTTCTGGCAGACCTATCGGAACTACGACGACGACCGTGCGCCCAAACTCATTGCAAAGCCCTATTCGAATATTTATAACGGGATTTCCCTGGTGCCCGTACTTCGATATGATAATTACAATCCGAATGGAAAGGGACTCGATAATTTTTGGGCAGGCCTTTATGCATTCTCAAGCGATGTAACAGAAAGACTTTCGCTTTCGGCTGGCGCGGTGATCAATCACAATTTCGAGCGCGATCTCTTTGCAGGTATTTCATCACAGTCGCGGGTGCTCGATGCGTTCGGTATTTATCCCAGGCTCGATCTTTCGATCGCCAATTCTACTCGCAAACCAGGCACGTTGCAGGAAGTCTTTGGTGCCGACACGGTCTACACGCCTTATTCGATCGGGTTCCTCACCTTCGATGGCGGCATGACGTTCCCGATCTTCGCGAGCGATCATTTTCTGAAGCTGGGGTACACCTATTCGATCTATACCAGCCGGGCCGAACAAGTCGTGCTTCCAAGCAACAATCTTCCGGTTGCAAGTTCGAGCGACGATTATTTCAAAGGGAGCGATCTGTCGCTATCCTATTGGACAAATCAGATCCATTCTACACGAACCGAGCTTGTCAATCCTATCGGCTGGTATTTGAAAGTCAAGCTCGATCTCGAAAACAACAAGCTTCTCCGAGGCCGGCATATCGAGGGTGGCCTGCCGGTATCGGACTATCAGGCGTACAGCTTTCTTCGCTTCGATGCCGAATTCGATCGCTCCTGGAATCTCTTCTCACGCTACGATGGGTTTGGCGTCCACGCACGTGTTGCTGGTCTCGCTG
>JBBSDW010000102.1:0-12037 GCA_038240295.1 Kapaibacterium sp. (SeqCode) | reverse complement strand
TCTATGCAACGAACGGCGATTCGGTAGCCTCGATCGACCTTGCGACAAGAACGACCAACGGAACATTCATCATCGGGACCACCTATTATGATGGGGGATTCGATCTCGTCAACAATGAGCTTTATCTCGGGAAGTCCGGTTATGGCCCGGGTGGCACGGTCGATATTTTCGATGGCTCGACCGGCGCAAAAAAGCGTTCGTTCACTGCCGGAATTGCACCAGCACACTTTGCGTTCTACCGCTGACTTTAAAAATAACCCCATGGCTTTACGCATGAAAGAGGACCAATCCGAGCTGCTGTTTGCCGCGTTGCTGACCATCGTAGCGATGGCGACCAGGGTGCTCTTCAATAAGCTCCATTTCTTCAATTTCAACGCAGTGATGGCTTCCGCATTCTTCGCGGGGGCTTATCTCTCCAAGCGAAAGATCGCGCTTATCATCCCGCTGTTGGCGTTGTTCCTGACCGACCTTGCGCTTGGGCTCTACGACTGGCGCTTGATGGGCTTTGTCTATGGCTCGTTCGCGCTCGTGCTCTTTTTTGGGCAGTATTATCGTGAGCATGCGACGCTTTTGAGCTGGATCATGTCCCTGTTAGCTGGTTCCGTAAGTTTCTTCCTGATCACCAACTTCGCAGTCTGGATGATCGGCGATGGAAGTTTCTATCCGCACACGATGACCGGCTTGATCGAGTCCTATACGATGGGCCTGCCGTTCTATCGCAATACGCTTCTTGGAGATATCACCTTCAGCGCAGCACTATTCGGAGCCTTCGAACTTTATAAGCTTCGAAGCACTTCGCGTGCAACTGCGATCGCCTGAGGGAGTCTGCGTCGGATCGAACGTTGATGAGAACGGCTCCTCGCGAGCCGTTCTTTTTGTAAAGGAAATTTCCTTACGATAGAATAGAAGAAGCCAACATGAGTCAAGTCAGCGGAAGCAAAAGAGTAAATAAGTCGGCGAGACTGGTTCTGGAGAATGGTGTGGTCTTTAATGGTTGTGCGTTCGGAGCGCTCGATAAAGAACGGACGACCGGCGAAGTCGTATTCACGACGAGCTTCACCGGTTATCAGGAGATCTTGAGCGATCCATCGTATGCCGGTCAGATGGTAACGATGACGAATCCTCTCATCGGCAATTACGGCGCCACCCATGAAGACCTTGAATCGCGTGCGCCGAGTTCGCACGGACTGATCATCCGCGAACTTGCCGAGCTTTATTCGAATTGGCGTGCAGAAGAAAGTCTCGATCATTTTCTTGCCAAGTGCGGAATGCTTGCCATCGATGGCATCGATACACGAAAGCTCGTGCGCATTCTGCGCTCCGAAGGTGCGATGCGCGGCGTGATCTCTACGGAGTCGCTTTCGAATGAGGAATTAGTTGAAGTTGCACGTTCGATCCCGGAGATGACGGGGCAGGACCTCACCAAAGGCGTGACTCTGAAAGAGCGCCGCGCTGTCGGGACAGACAACGAGAACGCTCCGCATGTCGCGGTCATCGACTTCGGGATCAAGCAAAATATCATTCGCAAACTGCACGATCACGGTGCACGTCTGACCGTATTGCCGAGCACAACTTCCTACGAGCAGATCAAAGAGTTAAAGCCCGATGGCGTTTTTCTATCGAACGGGCCTGGCGACCCGGATGCCGTGAAGGATGGCATCGAGATGGTCAGGCAACTGATCAAGCACGAAGAGGAGCCGATCTTCGGTATCTGTCTCGGACATCAATTGCTTTCACTCGCGCTGGGCGGCGAGACGTTCAAGCTCAAGTTCGGTCATCGCGGCGCGAATCATCCCGTGATGAATCTTCAGAATAGGAAGATCGAGATCACAAGCCAGAACCATGGCTTTGCGGTAAAAATGGACTCGATGCCGAACGACTGCGAGCTTACCCACATCAATCTCAACGATCAGACCGTCGAAGGTTTCCGTCATAAAAAACTGCCGATCTTCGCGGTGCAGTATCATCCCGAAGCCTCGCCAGGCCCGCATGAGAGCGATTATCTCTTTGCAGAATTCATGCAAATGATGAAAGCCTGATCCGCGTTTCGACGCTATTCGTAAAAATTTAAGAGTATCCGATAAGAATATTTGTTTGATGGCAAAATCAAGAAAAAAAAGTCAGGTTGATGCGGCTGAGCTCGTAGAGCAGGAATTGCCGATACTGAGCGAAGAGGCTGAAGTTGAAAATATCGTGATGTCGCCTGAGGCAGGGGAGATCGTCGATCTGCCGGTCAGGGTGCCTGTGCTTGCGTTGCGCGATGTCGTGATCTTTCCTTTCATGATCTTTCCTGTTCTCGTCGGCCGGGAGTCTTCGCTTTCGGCTACGAGCGCAGCAGTCGCTCGAGATAAATATATTTTCCTGGTTGCGCAAAAGAACTCGGGCGTCGATGATCCCACAAAGGAAGATCTTTATAAAGAAGGAACCCTCGCGCGAATCGTCAGGATCATTCGGCTGCCGAATGGCCTGATGAAGGTACTCGTCGATGGACTCGAGCAGGCATCGGCGACAGAATATCATCAGGGTGAAGGCCATCTCGAGGCGACCGTGCAGTTGATGAAGCCAACGCGCGAAGTAACGCCGGAGCTTGAAGCGCTCACGCGTCATACCTCCGATCTTTTTCGTGAATATGTTCGCCAGTCGCGTCAGCTTCCGCAGGAAGTTCTGCTTGCATTCGAGAACATCACCGACCCGCGCCGCAAGCTTTTTTATATCGCAGCCCACATCACAAAAGATCTTCAATCGAAGCAACGCATCCTCGAGATCGCCGATGTTCGCGAACAGTACCTCCACGTGACGGCACTGCTCGCAAGCGAGATCGACATTATGAAGATCGAGCAGGAGATCGATCTCAAAGTCCAGTCGACGATCCAGAAATCGCAGCGCAAATATTTTCTGCACGAGCAGATCAAAATTCTGCAGCAGGAGCTAGGCGAGGAAGTTGATGAGCAGCATCCCGAACTCGCAAAGCTCGTCGAACAGCTTGAGGCTGCCGGGCTTCCAAAGGCAGCTCGCACGCGCGTCGACGAAGAGCTTGCGCGGTTCAAAAAAACACCGGCTATGTCGCCGGAGGCGGGTGTCATTCGTACCTATCTCGAAACGCTCGCACAAGTGCCGTGGAACAAGCGGACGAAGGATCATCTCAATATCGAGAACGTCCGTAAGGTGCTGGACGCCGATCACTACGGACTTGAAAAACCAAAAGAGCGAATTCTCGAGCACATCGCTGTGCTGAATCTCGTCGAGAAAATGCATGGGCAAATTCTCTGTCTCGTGGGTCCTCCAGGTGTCGGCAAGACATCACTTGCACGCTCGATCGCACATGCGGTTGGCCGCGAATTCGTTCGCATTTCGCTCGGTGGCGTTCGCGATGAAGCCGAGATTCGCGGACATCGACGAACCTATATTGGTGCCTTGCCAGGCAAGATCATTCAATCAATGAAGCGGGCAGGAGTTGTCAATCCATTGATTCTCCTCGACGAGATTGATAAGATGTCGATGGATTTTCGTGGTGACCCGAGTTCGGCCTTGCTCGAAGTGCTCGACCCCGAACAGAACTGCACGTTCGTCGATCATTATCTCGAAGTCGAGTATGATCTGCAAAATGTCTTTTTTGTGACGACCGCGAATGTGAAGTACAACATCCCGCTGCCGTTGCTCGACCGAATGGAAGTCATCGAGATTCCAGGATATCTCGAACACGATAAACTTGAGATCGCAAAGCGGCATATCGTGCCCGGCCAGCTCAAGGCACATGGTCTTTCCGAGCAAAATGTTGTCTTTTCCGATGAAGCGATTCTGCGCATCATTCGCCAGTACACGGAGGAAGCCGGCGTTCGAAATCTTGTTCGCCAGATCGCCCGCATTTGCCGCAAGGTCGCACAGCAGATCGTGACCGAAGCATATCAAAAAGCCGATAAGCTTGCGCTGAAGAATGGACTTGCGCAGAAGAACGGCAAGAAACCAAAGAAAGAAAAGAAAGCGGATGTGATCGAGCGAAGTTCGACAGAGGTCGATGAGCGTGGCGAACTTCGAAGCATTGTGCCGCAGGAGGGAGTCGTGATCGAAAGTATAGAAGCGCCGGTCGAACGCATCACGGTCGATCCGAACTTCCATATCGATATCGATCCTGCAAAGATCGAATCCTATCTCGGCGTTCCACGCTATCAAACTTCGCACAAGGAATTGAATCCAAAGGTGGGCGCTGTGATGGGGCTCGCATGGACGAGCACGGGTGGCGATGTGTTGCCGGTCGAGACGCTCTTAATGGAAGGTACCGAGAAGCTGACATTAACCGGCCAGCTTGGTGACGTAATGAAAGAATCGGCGCAAGCTGCACTGAGTTATATACGTGCGAACCACGCCGCGCTCGGGATCGACGTAGCCTTTGCAAAAAACAAAGAGATCCACATTCACTTACCAGAAGGTGCGATTCCGAAAGATGGACCATCGGCCGGCGTCACGCTTACGATGGCAATGATCAGCGCGATCACAGGCAAGCCGGCGCGAGGGGATATTGCAATGACTGGCGAGATCACACTTCGTGGCAACGTGCTTCCGATCGGCGGACTTCAGGAGAAACTTCTTGCCGCCCAGCGCGAAGGCATCAAGTGCGTACTTATACCCGAAGAAAATCTTAAAACACTTGCCGAAATTCCGGCTCGCGTAAAGGCAGGACTCAATATCGTAGCGATCAAGACCGTCGATCAGGCGATCCCGTTCGTCTTCGATCTCGAAACAGCTTCCGAACTATTGGGGAAAAAGCTGACAGCGAAGAATAAAAAGCTGATGGCGGCGACAGTTGAAAAACAGCCAAAATCAAAGGCGGTCAAGCGTAAATAGCCGTACCCAGGTTCATCTTAAACCGTGTGGAGGGAAGTAACGCTTTTCTCCGCACCGTTTGGAAGAGCGCTTGGGCTTGCCGTGCCCTACTTTTGGGCAGTAACGTGCGAAGTCATCATTGCCTTGAACACGATCACCGCATCACCTAACAATTCGACTCTCGCACCTTTCATTTTAACGTGCACATACCCGCCCCGTTTTGATGCCTGGTAACCCGTGAGTGTATCACGGTCAAGTTTCTGAGCCCAGTAGGGTCCCAGCATACAATGAGCCGATCCCGTTACGGGATCTTCGGCAATCCCGACGTTCGGGAAAAAGGCCCTCGAAATAAAATCCGCGTCGGCAGTCGCTTCGGCTCGCGCAGTTACGACCACGCCGCGCGAACCAAGAGCTTCGAGCGCGGCAAGATCGGGCTTCATTTCGCGCACAGCTGATTCGCTCTCGACCTCAACCAGGTAATCGAACCGGTTGCGTCCGCAATAGAGGATCGAGATGCCGAGTGCGCGCTCAAGTCCCGAAGGAGTCTCGCAACCCACTGGCGGCTCTGACGGAAAATCGAGAGCGATCCTACCATTCTTTCGCTCGGCAATCAGTTTGCCGCTTCGCGTTTCGAAGACGATCGGTTTTTGGTCGTCGACAAGTTTTTCATCGAAGAGTACTTGCGTGCTTGCGAGCGTCGCGTGCCCGCAGAGCTCGACTTCGACCGCAGGCGTGAACCACCGAAGCGCGTATCGATTTTGCGAAAGGCAAATGAGAAATGCCGTTTCGGCGAGGTTCATCTCTGCGCCCATGTTTTGCAGCCAATCGTCCGGCATTTCCTTTTCGACCAAACAAACGGCAGCAGGATTTCCGTGAAAGGGATCGCTGGTAAATGCATCAACGTGAAACAGGTCGAAGTTCATTGGCGTATTGGTTCAAAAGGCCGCTGGGGGAGCGCTGTGAACGAAGTCCCCAAGAGGCACGTTAATTTTTGCGTATAACCAGCGAAACGTGTTCAAACATTCTGCCGTCCGGCCCGATCTCCTGAAAGCGATCAACCAAGTCCGTTCGATTTTCTCAACGAGAGCGATCAGGCTGCTATCGACGGTCCTTATCGTTGCTGCCGGAGCGTGCGCGCTTGATGGCTGCCATACGTTTCGGACGTTCACCGCCTATTTCAACGTTCTCTATCTCGCGCAGCAGCATCTCGATATCTATGAAGAGCAGATGAACAGGCAGCCTGTTGTTAACAACGAAACACAGGCGCAGGCAGTGCAGCAGCATCGATGGATCGACGAGGAATATGAGATGCGCCAGCTCTCGAAGCGGAATGGTACGGTGAGCAAAGTGCAGGCGACCTTCCTGCGAACGAAGACGACCGTGCATGGAATGCAGAGCAACGTCCATCTCGATACGGCGATCATTTATGGCTCGAAGATCCTTGCAAATCGGAAGGATACAAAGTATGTCGAGGACGCCCTCTATATCGTTGGCAAAGCTCAATTTTATAAGAACGATGTCGCGGGCGCAAAGCGGAAATTTTTAGAGCTACAGGCGCTTTATCCCGATTCGAAATATGGCTCGTCGGTGCAGATGTTTCTTGCACGGTCGCTGCTCGCGAGTAATGAGTTCGACACCGCGCAGATCGCACTTGCCGTAGCAGTAAAAAAGGCCGAAGCAGAACACGACGATCATTCTCTTGGTGACGCACATCGGACGATCGCGGAGATCATTTATGCACGGACTCCCGATAGTCTCGCGGCGATTGCGACGGAGCTCGAAGCAGCCGAAAAATATTACAAGGGTGATGAAGCCGCTCATCTCGCTTACGAAGCTGGGGTCATGCAGTATCTAAATGGCGACTGGGCGACTTCGATCGCGAGCTTTACTCGGGCTGTCAATGGCTCAAAGGATGCTAGCTTCGAAGGAGAGGCACTCATCGATCGTGCACTTGCCGAGCGCGAACTTGGAAAATTTGCCGAAGCCAAAGCCGATCTATTGCTCGTCTCGGAAAAGTCGCGGTATGGCGCTTCCTGGGCTGCTGCGAAATATGAACTTGCCTACACAACCGATCTTGATGCGCGCGCGCAAGCAGAGAATGATCTGCGCTCGCAGCTCTATCGCGAAACATTGTATCCAACGGTCAACAATGCTTATTTTATTGTTGACACGACCTATCGCAAGGAGAGCCAGATCATCGTTTCGCGCGTGCACTACAGGCAGGCCGAACTGATGCGAGGAATGGGACAATACGATAGTGCATCGAAATATGCAACACAGCTTATCGGTACGCATGAATTCTCGAGCGCCGATATGAATCAATATGTGAGCGACCGCATGCGCTCGCTATCGCATTTTTCAAGCTGGCGCAACGATCTCGCGCATCTCGATTCGCTCGATAAGCAGATCACGCTTGCCCGTGAAGGCGTCGATGTGAATCAAAATCAGATCGCCGTCCTCCATTCCGAAGCAGTCAAGGAAGTTCTCGGTGCAAGGTGGCAGCCCGATCGTCAGGTTGAACTGACCAAAGAAGAACAGTCCGCAGTCGTAAAGCTCGAGGGGAAACTTCGCAAAGAGAAGGGAATTTTGGGCGCGTTCGAAAAACTTGGGGTGACCGATACTGTGAAGTTCGCAGATAGCGTTCATCTTCGGATGGCTGGCGATCACTATGAGCTTGGACTCGCCTACGAAAATTTCGCGGAGCGACCCGCCGCCCGCGCTGAATATCAGACAGCGCTCAATTACCGTTTCGTTATTAACGATACCGCAAAGGACGAATTCAGGGCCCGCGTTCTTTATACATGGCTTCAACTTGAATCGGGCGAAAAAAATATTGCGCGTCGTGATTCCTTGATGAAGGAGCTGCTTACCTACTATGGCCAGTCGATCTACGCGCGCCAGGCGCTCACGTTCTTTGGCGGCCCGCGCGATCCGAATTCCAAAGAGGAAGTTGCCTATCGTGCGGCCTACGCAACGCTCGAAAAACAGGGTCTCGATCCAGCGAAACCCGAGCTGCTGGGTGTCGTAACGAGCTATAAACAGAATGATGTCGCACCAAGAAGTTTATTCGCGGTCGGGGTGTCGTACGAAGAAGCATCTCGGTACGATAGCGCCGTAGTTTATTACAAACGGGTGCTTGTCGAATATCCATTTTCGAGTTATGCCGAATCGCTTCGTCCGCGACTGGCCGACGCGCTGAATCTTACGAACGAACAGCATCAGACCGCCAGACGCATTGCTCCACCTGAGCAAAAGACCGACGCAGAGAAGCAACAGCTGGAGATCGACCGCGTTAAAAAAGAACAGCAGCAACTGATGCAGCAGCAATTGCAGCACCGCCAGCAGATGCTTCATCAGAACCAGGGTGCGCCGGGCGATTCGATACAGCAGAGCCAATCGCCAAATGTGAATCAAAACAGCGTCCAGCATAATCCGGCGAACACACAAAATCAACCACCGGCTGATCCGACGTTCGTGGCGCCGCCGATGTTCAATGCGCCCAAAAAGAAGTAGTACGCCGCAGTGAACGAAGCTTCTCGAAATCATTAACGCTACATCGCTTGGACTATAGCTCTCTCGCGCAGAAACCGCTTTCCGAAGTTACCGAACGGACGGAGATCACAGATGGCCTCGTCGTAGTTACGTTTCGAAATCCGTACATCGCACGTCTCGCTCGTGCTGGACAATTCGTCAACATTCTTCCCAGGGTCGGCGCCATCGATCCACTGCTTCGCCGTCCGTTCAGTGTTTATCAGCGAAGTGGTGAAGCGGTTTCCGTCATTGTTCAAGTGACCGGTCGTGGAACGGCGCTCATTGCGGCCACAATGCCGGGTGAGATGCTCGATGTACTCGGTCCTCTCGGGCAGCCGTGGAAAGCCGATTCAACTGAGCGCGAAGCCATACTCATTATTGGTGGTGTAGGAGTTGCTTCAATGCCGCTGCTTACCGAAGTGCTCAAGTCCTCCGGCAAGCGCATTGCCACATATTATGGAGCGCGGTCGGAAAAACTAATCGCACGCCACGGACTCGAAGCGATCGAAGTTGCGACCGATGATGGCAGCGCAGGCTTTCACGGTACGAACGTTGCGCTCATCGATCAGCATCTTTCGGAGAAGCGATTTTCGAATCCTAAGTTATATGTTTGCGGACCGACAGGAATGATGCGGGCAGCGAAGGCGCTTGCGGAAAAATATGATATCCCATGTGAACTAAGTCTCGAAACAGAGATGGCCTGCGGCATCGGGATCTGCCAGGGATGCCCTGTTGTCGCCGACGAGGCGACATTCGCAAAAACGGGCAAACGATTCCGGCTTGTGTGCACCGAGGGACCTTCGTTCATGTCGAACGCGATCGAATTATAAATGGCAGAATTCAGCACGAACGGAAAAGCGGTCGATATGTCGGTGCTCCTGAAGCACACGATGTTCAAAAATCCTGTGCTCGTAGCGAGCGGGACGTTTGGTTATGGCGCCGAGGCCAAGAACTATTGCGACATCAATAAACTCGGCGGCATCGTAACCAAATCGGTAAGCTGGAAGCCACGCGTCGGAAATTATCCGCATCGAATCGTAGAGACGGCTTCGGGCATGCTCAATTCGATCGGTCTCGCGAACGTCGGCGTGCATGTCTTCGTAGGGGAGAAGCTGCCCTATCTCGCCGAGTTCGATACGCAGATCATCGCGAATATCGCAGCCTCGAGCGTTGAAGAATATCGCGATGTGCTTGAGCATATCGAGGCCAACGCGACGAAAAATCTTGCAGGCTATGAGATCAACATCAGTTGCCCGAATGTCAAAGACGGAGGACTTTCCTTTGGGACGAGCGTTGAGCGAACTGCAGAACTCACACGCGCACTTCGCTCGGCAACTGACCGTCTACTCATCATGAAGCTCACCCCGAATGTGACGAGCGTCGCGCCGTTTGCAGAAACAGTCGAAGAGGCGGGTGCCGATGCTATCAGTTTGATCAATACTGTCGTCGGGATGGCTGTCGATCACAAGACGCGCATGCCGAGGCTTTCTACGGTGACGGGCGGACTGTCGGGCCCGGCGATCAAGCCGATCGCTCTGGCGAAAGTGTATGAAGCTCGCAAAGCCTGCGGACTCCCGATCATCGGAATCGGAGGCATCGTGAATGGGCTCGATGCGGCCGAATTTCTGATCGTTGGAGCTACAATGGTGCAGGTTGGTACGGCTAATTTTGCAAATCCTCACGCAGGCATCGATGTCGTTGAAGAGCTCGAACGGTACGTTCATGCAGAGAAGATCGGCAGCGTTCGCGAACTTGTCGGTAGTTTAAAGGTGGATGCGACGCTTCGCGCGCAAGGTTGGTAAGGCTTTTGCTATTAAAGGCTTGCAATCTCAGAAAGCTATTACCCAAAGAGGCATGATCCAACCCGTCGAGACACCGAAGAACCGCAGACAGTTTGGCCGCGGACCTCGACTACTGACGTACGGTATCCTCGCTGGCCTCGTCGTGCTGGTTGTCGCAATGACGCTCGATCGTTATACGTTCAGCGAGTATGCGCTCGTTGAATCGCATGCGCAGAGCGTCCACGAGGATGCCCCAACCAACGCCGGACTTAACGTAACCCAAATCCAGCCTCCGATGACGGCAACGATCTTCGGCGAGCGGATCCCGCTCGAAAACTGGGACATCCGCGAGCGTTACGAGCGCGAGTTCTACTATAACTTTAACAACGCCGATCAGATCCTTCTTGAATGGAAACGAGCACAGCGGTTATTTCCAAACGTCGATAAGGCCCTCGCCGCCGCCGGCTTGCCATCCGATCTGAAATATCTCGCCGTTGCCGAAAGCGGACTTAAGAATGTAAAATCCCCGGCGAATGCCAACGGCTTCTGGCAGTTTATTCCTGGCACTGGCATCACATACGGGCTTCGCGTCGACGATCTGATCGACGAACGGCTCGATCCCGACAAGTCCACTGCCGCGGCAGTCCGGTATTTCCAGAAAATGAAACGCGACCTTCCAACCTGGACGCTCGTCGCGGCTGGCTATAATATGGGCGAGGATAATGTTCGGCAGGCGATGGACTGGCAGCATCAGACAAGCTACTGGAATCTCTACCTGAACGACGAGACAATGCGTTACGTATTTCGTGTAGCTGTGATGAAGGAATTGCTCGAGAACGGGCAGAAATACGGACTCAATTTCGCGAAGACGATGCCTTTTCGCGACGTTCAAACCAAAACGATCACGGTGCAAGGGCCTATTCCATCCGTCTCCGATTGGGCACAGCAGCAAGGTTACTCCTATAAAGATGTTAAGCTGCTTAATCCGTGGATCGTGGCAAGGACGCTTCCTGCAGGGTCATGGACACTCAAGCTACCAGCTACCGATCAGGACCGTGCGACGGTTTCAACGCCATAACTTTTTTTCGCGCGCTGAAACAGTGTGCAAGTCTTTACGTGAAATGAAGAGCATCCTTTTGTCAATGCCGCATCTTCTGAAATTTCGTTTCTGAACTTTCACGAACGATAGGCATGTTAGATTTGGATAGCTCAGCTACTCGTTTCATGCCCTTCGCTTTTATATTTTCTTAAATATTTTCGGTAACGTTCCGTCGCGATTAGCGCCATTATGAAAATGACTTTTTACAATCCCCGCCGCCTTGCCCTATCTGGGCTTGTGCTCGTTATTGTTTCTGCATTCCTCGGTGCGCGAATCGAACGTGCGTTTTCGGACGATAATCTTCAGCAGCAGATCGAAAAGTATTCCGATGTGCTCTCGCTGATCCAGGCCGATTATGTCGATGCCGTCAAGCTCGACGATCTCAATGAGGCTGGCATCAATGGCGTCTTGAGCAAGCTCGATCCGCACTCGATCTATATGCCGCTTTCGAACGTCAAGGAATCCGATGAGCAATTCAGCGGCCACTTCGAAGGCATCGGCGTCACGTTCACGCTCATTCGCGACACGATCACAGTTGATTCACCTGTCCCGGGCGGACCGAGCGACCGGCTTGGTATCGAGGCTGGTGACAAGTTTATCGCGATTGACGGAAAGCCTGCGATAAAGCTAAAAGACGACGACGTAAAGCATGCACTTCGCGGACCGAAGGGGACGAAAGTTCGGGTAACCGTGCTTCGCTCCGGCGCTCCTGCTCCGATCGAATTCGAGATCACCCGCGATGTCATCCCGATCAACAGTCTTGTTGCAAGTTTCATGGTCGATCCTTCGACCGGATATGTCGATC
>JBBSDW010000101.1:0-12092 GCA_038240295.1 Kapaibacterium sp. (SeqCode) | reverse complement strand
TTTCACAATAGTTAGGTTGGCTTATGGCTGCTTGAGAACAACTACGCGAACTGTGCTCGCGTCGCTTGCGCTCGTCGAGTTGATTGTCACCGTGTTCGCAGCGGTGACTGTCCCGCTAAGGAATCCGGCGTTCGTCGAGCTCGTGTTCGTAAGAAGCACGATATCACCCGTCTCAGCACCAGCTACAGCGGCGTTGGTTGTCGCTCCAGCAAGAACCTGCGTAGCCGTCAAGTAGACGCCCATCGTTCCCTGCGGATGGCTTGGAAGCGTCACCGTTCCGGTTTGTGTACCCACGTTGTTAGATGTCGAGATAACTCCGAAGGCAGCGTTCGTTGCGTTCCTGAATTGTATCACGCCATTAATTCCACCTGGACCTGCCGTGCCACTTGTAATCGTGCCGCTCGTGGCAACGATGTTATTGGCCGTCAAATCACCAGTGTTGGTGGTGAAGAACGTGTTACCCGTATTGCGGAATGTACCACCCTGGATCTGACCACTTGTCGTGATATTACCAGTACCAGAAATGGTGTTACCATTATAGTTAACGTTACCCAGGAAGTTCGTCAAGCCACCGATGTTGTTGGTCTGAGCACCCGAGCCACCACCAATGTTATTGATCGTTGACCCAGGCGCAGTTGCCACACCAATATTGTTGGTCGTAATACCAGCGATGGCATTATTACCAATATTGTTAGTTGTGACAGCTCCGCCGTTACCGAAGCTATTGGTCAGGTTTGCAGCCGTACCAATTGTCGAAGCACCGCTTGATGTAAGCGTCGTGAACGAACCCGTGCTGCCAGAGACTGGCGTATTAGAGATCGCACCACCAGTGATCGTAGCGTTATTGGTCGTGAGCGAATTCAACGTCGCAAGACCAGAGGTCGAAAGCGTCGTGAACGAACCTGTACCGCCAACGAACGCACCGCCCGTGATCGTACCACCTGTGGTGATCGCACCACTGGTTGACGTGTAAGAGCCGGTCGTTGTGGTGATGTTATGCGTCGTCATCGACAGGTTGTCACCAACGTTGATCGGCATGCCGTTCGGGTTACCATTCAGGTTCGTCGTGTTGACGGTCGTGAAAGTACCGATCGGCGCTACGAAGCTTGCGAAGATAGCATTACCAGTGTTGCTTACGCTCCACGAGTTGTTGCTACCCTGGATGTCCTTGCCAGTGCCAGGAGCACCACCGTTGATCGTGATGCCAGTGATCGCACCCGTCGGGAATACAGTGAGATCACGACCTGTGATATCGCCTGCACCGTTGACGAGGAACGAACCAGCAGTATTCTGGAAGCTACCAGCGTTAACCAATCCAGTGATAACCGCAGTACCACCCTGATAGGTAGTGAAGTTTGCGGTCGCACCGGTGATCGAATTAACCGTCACTGGGCCCGTGAAGCTCGAAGAGCCATTCACAGACAACGCATTGCCAGGTCCAGGAGCCGTTACTGCCAACGCTACACCAGCGCCAGTGTTCGTAACTCCAAGGATGCCCGTTGCGGCGCCAGAAGTTCCCGTGAACTGCGAGCCAACGCCCGTCGTACCCGACGAGTTGATCGTACCAGTTGCATTGATAGAGGTCGGAGCAGTGGTGATGGCCATACCGAGGGTAGTAGCATCATCCTGAATACCGGTTGCGAACGGATCGATGTTCACACCAGTACCAGCGCCTGCGCCTGTTACCTTAATACCGCCAGCAGCCGTAGGTGTAGCATTTACCTTAATGCCATACTGACCAGCCGGGATGTTATTAACCGTGAGCACATTCGAGCCAGCAGCAGCCGTTCCATCGAGTACTGAGCGGCCGTTGATCGTTGTAAGATCGTTGCCGCCAGCAATGCCGACGTTAACCGCCGTGCCTGCCGTTGTACCGAGGTTCGTAGTGCTGAGCGAAGTAAGTGTCGTGAAACGACCCGTGCTTGCTGTCGTCGCACCAACCGTCGTGTTGTCGATCGATGAGCCGGTGATGACGAAGTTCGAACCATCGACGAGGTTAGCACCGAAGTGTGTCGCACCCTGGAAGTTCGAAACGCCAATGTAGTTGTTCGTGCCGGTCAAGCTTCCGAAGGTATTCGTGCCGGTCGTATTGCCGCCGAACGCATTGTTCGTCGAGCCGCCGTTACCGAACTGATTACCAGCAGCACCCGTGGTCGAGTTACCGAACTGGTTTGAAGTTGCACCATTACCGAACGTATTTGTCGTTGTACCACCACCTGAGCCGAAGGAGTTGGTCGTGTTCGCATTCGTGCCGATCGTTGAATTACCGGTCGAAGAGAGCGTGCCATTAACCTGTGTAGGTCCATTGATGATGTTCGAAGCACCAGTGATGGTGTTCGTACCCGTCGCGATCATGTTGTTCGAAGCACCGGTGAGGGTGTTGAACGTGGTCGCGGTGAGGGTGTTCGACGTGCCGGCAGTGATCGTGTTAGCACCAGCAGTTGCAGCGATGGCATTATTGCCGGTTGTTGCAGTGATGGTGTTACCTGTCTGACCAGTGATCGAGTTAGCGCCGGTCGTCGCACTGATCGTGTTACCAGCAGCGCCAGTAGCAGTGACCGTGTTCGACTGAGCACTCAACGCGTTCGTGCCGGCTGCGGCAGTCAACGTATTGTTACCCGTGGTTGCCGTCATCGAGTTGCCAGTGCCGCCCGTGAGGTTGTTCTGGGTCGACGCATTGAGCGTATTCGCACCGCCTGTAGCAGTGATCGTGTTGGTCGGAGCAGTTGCCGTGTTCGCCGTACCTGCCGTCAACACGTTCGAGCCAGCCGTAGCTGCCATCGCGTTGTTGCCTGTGGTTGCTGTGATCGTGTTGCGTGTCTGGCCTGTGATCGTGTTCGCAGCTGTGGTTGCGTTGATCGTGTTACCGCCAGCTCCCGTTGCAGTAACTGTGTTGCTCGGTGCATTTGCTGTGTTCGAAGTACCTGCTGTCAGGTTGTTCGAGCCAGCTGTTGCGCCGATCGCATTGTTACCTGTGGTTGCCGTGAGCGAGTTGCCCGTGCCGCCCGTGATGTTGTTCTGAGCAGTCGCTGTGACAGTGTTGCTTCCAGCAGTAGCGCTAACGCTATTGTTCGGAGCAGACAAGGTGTTCGACGTGCCAGCGGTCAACGCGTTGGTACCTGCAGTGGCACCGATCGCATTGTTACCTGTTGTGGCTGTCATCGAATTGCCCGTAGCGCCCGTCAAGTTATTCTGAGTGCCAGCATTCAAGGTGTTCGCACCAGCAGTGGAAGCGATCGTGTTGTTACCGGTCGTTGCCGTGACGTTATTTCCCGTGCCGCCAACGAGGTTATTTGTTGTGCCAGCCGTCAGCGTGTTGGTCGTACCAGCAGTGAAGGCATTCGACGTACCAGCGGTCTGCGTGTTGCTT
Organism: Kapaibacterium sp. (SeqCode); assembly: GCA_038240295.1. GTDB lineage: Bacteria > Bacteroidota > Ignavibacteria > Palsa-1295 > Palsa-1295 > JABDDM01. Next base: position 8,722 of record JBBSDW010000101.1, on the reverse strand, counting down.
GTGGCCGCGTTGGTCGTTGTTGTCGAGCCGTTCTCCGTCAGCGTATTGCTCGCGTTACCGATCGAAGTAGCACCCTGACCAGCAGTGGTGTTTACGTTCGTTGCACCGATGACGGTGTTCTGCATACCGGTGATCGTGTTCGTCGAGGCTGCGCTACCAATGTTGTTGGTCGTTGCGCCTACGCCGATCGCGTTCGAGGTTGCGTTTGCACCGAAGGTGTTCGTTGCTGTGCCGCCAGAACCGAACGAGTTGGTAAGGCCTGCGCCGGTACCGATCGTCGAAGCGCCACTTGACGTGAGCGTGGTGAACGAACCAGGTCCGCTCGTTACGCTTGTCGAAGTGATCACACCGGTCTTGGTGATATTCCATGTGTTGCCGGTGCCAACAGCATCATAAAGGTTGCTGCTTGCAGTGGTGTTAAACGTGATACCAGCCTGATTGCCACCAGCGACGGCCGCTTCAGCGATTCCGCCATTGACGACAAGCGTAGGCGTTGTCGTACCATTGCTGCTGACCGTGAGGCCAGTGCCAGGATTCGTCATCGAACCGAGAGCCGAAGCCTGACCGGTCGTGATGATCGTGCCAGTTGCTGCAACAGAAGCAGGGTAGCCGGTGATGTTCACACCAGTACCCGTGCCGCCCGTAAGCGCGATACCGTTCGTGCCGCCCGTGACCTGCATACCCATCGTGCCGTTCGCGATCGCGATGCCGGTTGCGTACGGATCAACGTTAATACCGGTGCCGGTACCTGTTGTATTCGTAAGCTTGATACCGTTCGCGTTGTTCGGCGAATTGACAGCGAGGCCATACTGACCGGTTGGTACGTTATTGACGGTGATCACATTGGTACCGGCAGGAATGCCGGCGCCGTTGTGGATCGTCTGACCATTGATGGTCGTGGTGCCAAGCGGGGTACCGATCGTCGTAGCAGCACCCGAACCCGTTGCGAGGGTCGTTGTGCTCGTCGAGCTAAGCGTCGAGAACGCGCCTGTTCCAGGAGCGCCAACAGCATTGATATTGATGTTGTTGATATTGTGGCCACCTCCGTTGATATCAGACAACAAGTTGATCGGCGTTCCAGGAGGATTGCCGCCCAAGTTCGTCGTGTAGACGTTCGTTGCGAAGAATGTCGTTGCAGAGAATGCACCGAGGATTGCGAGCGTACCCGTGATCTCAGCGTCACCATTGACGATGAATTCATAGTCGCTGGCCATCGTGATCGGTGTCGGAGATACGACGCCGTTGACGATAAGCTTATTGCCGTTGGCTGCAGCAGATCCTACGTTGGTAAGGCCGAGGACGCTGTTCGTACCGGTAAGGTTACCGAACGAGTTCGTCGAGCCAGGTCCCGTACCGTAAGAGTTGACCGAATTGCTGCCGTTGCCGAACTGGTTGTTCGCGTTGGCACCATTACCAAACGTATTCGTCAGACCAGCACCGGTGCCGATCGTCGAATTGCCGGTTGAGCTAAGCGTTGTGAATGCACCCGTGTTCGGGGTGACAGCGCCAATAACGGTGTTATTGATCGAACCGCCAGTGATAGCAGCGTTCGTGATCGAGCCACCATTGATGATGCCATTATTGGTAAGGGTCTGACCCGTACCGATCTGGCCATTGTTCAATGTGTAGCCCGAGAATGCGCCGCCGGTGATATTGCGAACCGGAGCTGGCGTGGTGCCAAAGTTAACATCGCTCGTGAAGTTCATGAGTCCCGTTCCGCCTACACCACCGATGTTCGGTGTGTTGACAGCCTGCGAAGCGTTGACCGTCGTAGCGTTGATAACGCCAGTGGTCGTTGTTCCGCCGAGTGTGACGTTACCGGTGATATTTGCATCGCCGTTAACCTGAAGCTCTGTTGCGCCTGTGCCTGCAACACCATTGATGGTGACGACGCGCTGATCGGTGCCGAGCGTACCGAAGGTGTGACCACCAGCCGGAGCGGTGATGAAGCCCTGGAAGTTCGCATTGGCAGGTCCGAAGTTAAGCGGGCCGGTCGTGTTGGTGATATTACCGCGAAGGTCGCTCGTGCCAGTAACGGTGAGGTTGCCATTGATCAGGCTATTGCCGTTGTTGACGGTACCGTTAAAGGTACTGAGCCCTGAAACGCCGAGCGTACCGTTGACCGTCGTGTTGAGGAGCGTTGTCGTGCCGCTCGTCTGCGTGACGTTGCCGTTGTGGGTCGTCGGACCGTTTACAACGAGCGAGGTGGTTGTTTCGCCGCCATTGAAATTCTGAAGGCCAGTCCACGTGTTCGCGTTGGCGAGGTTGAGGCCGAGTGTCAGGTTCGTGCCCGGGGTTACCGTACGAACGAGGGTCGGATCGACGAATACGGTACCGCTATTGACGGTGCCGTCCTGATTTACGCTCTGTACGAACGATCCAGGAGGTGCAACACCATTGACGCGAAGCTGGATCTGCGTCGGATCGACCTTCGCAGCAGTGACAGCGCCATTAGCGATCTTCGGAGTGGTGACGGAACCGTCAGCCAACTGCGAAGTGCCAACGCCGCCGTTCTTGATCTCCAGAACCTTGTTGTTGATATCGATCGTGACATTATCGACGCCGACGTTCAGGTTGCCAAGCGCGTCCTGATAAAGACCGAGACCTGCAAGGAACGGATCGATCTTGCGACCGCCGATCGAGCCATCCGAGATCATCGTGCTATTGATCGAATTTGGAGCGATGGCGATCGTAGCCGTCGGACCGCTGCCATTGCTGACGAGAATGCCGTTGCCAGCCTGGATAGCGCTCAACCCAGCTGCAGAACCCGAATAACCGATCGTGATCGTATTCGAAGCCTGGTTATTGACAACAGTGATCGGAGATGTACCGACTACTTTAATATCGCCGCCTGTGCCAGGGGTGATTGAGTTGATCGTCTGCACTGTCGTGCCGGTGGCAGCAGGCAATACACTGACTGGGAAGTGACCCGTCGAATCGAGGGGCACCAACTTGTTGGCGACTGGAATCCTCGAAGCTTCGATCCCATTTACCGTCCCGGAATTGAGTGCGTAGGGAGCGGATACCATCGCTGTCTTCGGCATTTCAGCGCCGCCATCGATGGAGATGCCGACGAAATACTGCTGATTGAAGTCGATGTTGGATCCGAATCCACCCGCACCGCCGAGGGTGAGATTGAAGATACCGTTCGTTACAGGGATATTACTATACGTCTCTGTAAGAACAGCCGGGCCGCCGGAAGCCACATAATAATTGACTGTGAAGGTATGAAAGCCTGTAGCAGGCTTGTTTCCGTCCATGAGTTCTCCCTGATACGAGATGAACCGAGGAACCTGTGCCTGTGCAGTGTGCACGCCCTGAACACTAATAAATGCACCGAGGGCTAAACCAAGTAACCATGATCGACGCGAAGTCATATGCGACGTCTCCTTAAAGAATGATATGGTGAACGCAAGCTAAAAAAATTCAGCAACTAAATCTTACTGACTTTCCCGACCACGAAAACCCGCCTGCTGTTGGGCTCCCGCGTTTTTTATTCTTCTTACAAAACTTGTTTGTCGAATCACCGGCTCATGACCTGCAACCCAACAATTTTGCTCAACTCACTCCGACGGCCCCGACTTGGCAACCAGCGAACAGGCGAACATAAACTCACTCCCGTACAACTCAGATACTGAGGGCTCCCGCCGATGAATTTTATCCACAGATTTTAAAAAATTCTGCAAGATTTTCTTCTTCGAACAGTCCAATCTCAGCCGAACCGACCCGAACTACCACTCCAAACCGTCTACACAAAACTGAGCAAACTTGGCTTGAAAGTGGCTTATCCAGACCAAATTCATCAATTTTTCGACTAAATCATTACCCTCAGAGGGGAAACTGGGATGATGTAGTCAATGCGAATATATAGCTCTTTTGGGCTCAATGCAAGAAATCCGCAAGAAAGTTATCAGGAAAATGTGACACCTGAAGGCTGATTCTTAAGTTAGACTGCCTGCCGTACAAAATATTTGCGGCAGTTCGAGCCGATCGCTCGAAGACTCTGAGCAATATTACAAATATCAGATTTTGTGGATAAGGCTGATCGCCCGACGGGTCGAGGCCTTTTCCCGATCACTTTTATGACCCTCAAGCGAGCAATTCTTTGGAGCGCACTTTGGATCGGCCTTTCGCTGCTCGTGGCGTTGATGGTCGGGATCTTCTTTGATTCAGAGACGGCATACCAGTTTCTCGCAGGCTGGACGATCGAAAAAGCACTCTCGATCGACAACCTCTTCGTCTTCCTGATGCTCTTCACCTATTTTCAGGTCGAGCCAAAGGCGCAGCGCCACGTGCTCAATTACGGGATCATGGGCGTGATCGTAACCCGCGGGATCCTGATCTTCGCCGGTATCGCGCTGATCAATCAGTTCGAGTGGCTCATGTACCTGCTTGGGGCGGTCGTCTTTTATACAGGGATCATGATGACGGTCAAAGATGAGGACGAAGAATTTAACGGCGAGAATAACAGGATCGTCAAGTTCGTCAGGAAGATGATCCCGGTGAGCGGCGAATATCACGGCTCGCGCTTCTTTGTTACTCAGAATGGAAAGCGGCATGCTACGCCGCTACTCGTCGTGCTGATCGTCCTCGAGCTTAGCGACGTTCTCTTTTCCTTCGATAGCGTGCCAGCCGTTTTTTCTGTGACAAGAAATCCTTTGATCGTCTATGGCTCGAACATCCTTGCAGTACTCGGGCTTCGCTCGCTCTATTTTTTACTTGAGAAAATGCAGTCTGTCTTTCACTATGTAAAGAAGGCTGTCGGACTCATTCTGCTCTTTGTCGGTATCAAGATGATCGTGCCGCTCTTCTTTCCGCATCTTGATATTAATATCGCTGTGTCGCTATCGGTCATTGTTGGCTTACTGCTACTTGGTGTTCTTGCCTCGCTCGTCTTTCCGGAAAAGAAAGACGGCGTGATATTAAAGAAGGCAAGTCCGGTGAGCAAAAACTAAGTCCGGGCTTTTCAGCCGTATTTTCGAGGCGATGTCAGTTTGCCGTTGTTGCCCGAATGCCTGCTAAGCTTACCATAGAGAAATCTTCGCAGCGGACCTATCTCCAGGTATCGCTCACGCTCGCCGCGATCATTTATTCCTGCACGCTCACTTATCCCTTCAACAACGACAACGCGCTTTACGCCTACATGGCGGACCTGCTGCTACACGGCAGACTTCCCTACATTGGCAGCTGGGATCAGAATTTTCCAGGTGTACTGATCATCCACGCTATCCCGATTCTCTTCGGATTACGCTCGCAGTTCGCTTTTCACGTCTGGGATATTCTCCTTCAACTGCTTGGCAGCTATTTCATCTTTCGCATACTCGTCCGGCTTTTTGATCCACGCACGGCGCTCATCGGAGTCGTGCTCGTTGCGCTCTACTACGTGCAGCAGGGGCTCTGGATGGCAGGAGAGAGGGATACGTATGTGACGGATTGCGTGCTTGCAGTATTGATGCTTTCTTTTGAAGAGCATCGCCGGCCGATTGCGAACATTGGAGCTCTCATCGGCATCGCCATACTTTTTCGACCTACGTATGGGCTCTATGCCGTTGGTTATCTCGCATGGCTGCTCGTTGAGGCGACTCCAACTCGGCAAAAACTTCTTAGCGCTGTAAAATTTTCGCTTTCCGTTGCAGCGCCGATCTTTCTCGTACTGCTCGTCTATGCCTTCGCTGGTGGACTGGGAGATCTGTGGAGTGCGGTCATTACTTTCAACTTCAAGGTCTATGGTGGGCATGGCGACCAATTCCCACTGTTCGAACCGATACGGTTTTATGCCATCAGTTTACCTGCTATCGTGATTGGCTGTTGGGCCTGGTGGCGAAAGGCTTCGCAGCCGATGGCTATTCTCTGGGCGATCTTTCTTCTTGCGAGCGTTATTTCCCTCATCGTACTCTATCGCCATTCGGTCTATCACTACCACCCTGCGATGGTACTGTTTCTCATGATGAGCGCTGTTGGCTGGCAGTGGATCGCCGAAAAACTTTCGAAAGGGCGGATGCTGCTTGCTCACGCCATTCTTGCTGTCATCCTTCTCTTCTTTGCGTTTCAAACATTTCGCGGTAACACCGTTCAGCATGTAACGCGAGGATTATTTGCGGGCGAGATCCATTCGATGGATCAGATGTATTCCTATTACGAAGGCTCTGCTACATTTGGAGAGCCAGTTCAACGCAAGGTGGGGGAGTACTTGAAGCAGCGCACTTCCGCGGGGGATGTCGTGCAGATGTTTGGACCTTATAGCTATCCGCAATATTTTGCGAAGCTCATGACCGCCTCGAGATTTCAGACTGCGCATGCAATCCTTATGCGCGGTGCAGGCGACTCGCTTCAAAGCTTTCAGCACGCCTGGCGCAAGGAATATCTGGACGATATGATCCAGCAAAAACCGGTTTACTTCATTGTTTGCGATGCGCCCGAAGCGTTTCGTCAGTATTACGGGGGCTTACTGGGGCATGAAGTTCTTGCGAAGGATTTTACGGAGTTAGGCGCCTGGCTTCGCGATCGGTATCATGCAGAGACTGTCATCGGCGCCTTCACGCTGTATCGGTCAAACTAAGAATAATGGCCAGACGGCAACGGGCATGTTGTATCTTCGCATGCAGCCTAACATCACGGAAAACTCTTGCTCGTATCTGTCGTCATTCCGATCTATAACGAAGAAGAGCTCATCGACGAGCTTCTTCGCCGTGTCACAGGTGCGATGGACGCGATCACCGCGTCGCATGGTTTTGCGACCGAGCTTCTTCTGGTTGACGACGGCTCGCGTGATACTTCCGCCGCACGAATTCAGGCCGCATCGGTCACCGATCCTCGGATTATCCTCATTTCGCTGAGCCGAAATTTCGGACATCAGGCGGCGCTCCAGGCAGGACTCGAGCATGCAGCGGGGGACGCTACCATTATTCTCGATGGCGATCTTCAGGATCCGCCGGAGCTCTTCGGGGCACTCGTCGAGAGTTGGCAAGCGGGCAATCACGTCGTTGTTGCCAAGCGCAAATCACGCGCCGAGAAAGGACTTCGACTATTTCTCTTCAATAGCTTCTACAAAGTCCTCGGCAAGATGAGCGACATTCCGATGGACCTCAACTCAGGACATTTCAGCCTCATCGATCGACAAGCGCTCGACTCCTTTCTTGAGCTGCGCGAGCGGAATCGGTTTTTACCCGGGCTCCGTACCTGGGTCGGACACAAGCGCGGCACCGTCCTCTACGACCGCGACGAACGCGCCGCCGGCACACCGAAGATGTCGCTCGCGCATCTAATGAAATATGGCTTTGACGCCATCTTCAGCTTTAGCTTCAAACCGCTTCGCGCAATCTGGGCACTCGGCTTCGTCGTCAGCACGCTCGCGATCCTCTACGCGATCTTCCTCATTGCGCTTCGAGTTTTTCATATCGATGTCGTACCGGGATTTACTACTCCGACGGTTGCCATTCTTTTTCTTGGTGGTGTCCAGCTTATTTCGATCGGCATTCTGGGCGAATATCTTGGGCGAATTTATGATGAGGTGAAACAGCGGCCGATCTATGTTGTCGGAAATATTTTCCGGAATGGCGCGAGCGAGTTCGCAGCTAAAGCCAAATCGCGGAAGGGAGTGGAAGTAGAATGAAGCGGGCTGAATTCGAAGCACTTGGCGCCGTCGAGCGCGAACACTGGTTCTACAAAGGGAAGCGCGATCTTGTCCATTACTTCATACAACGTGAAACCTCGCCAAAGCCCGACGACATTATCCTCGACGCCGGCGCCGGCACTGGCGAACTTGTGCAGGAATTACGAAAGGAATTCGGCGCCTCGGGACCAAAAGTACTCGGCATCGAATATTCTCCGGAGGCGCGCGCTTACGCGAGCGAAGCGAACCACCTCGAACTCACGCCAGGCTCTATTCTCGAATTGCCAATCGCGAATTCCGAGGTGCTGGTCGCTTGCGCGCTTGACGTTCTCGAACATGTCGAAGACGACAAAAAAGGACTTGCCGAACTCATTCGCGTGACAAAGCCGGGCGGTATCGTCATCATTAACGTACCGGCATTCCAGGCGCTCTGGAGTGAATGGGACGTATCGCTCGGACATTTTCGGCGCTACAGCATGACGATGTTTCGCGATCTGCTCGCGCCACATCTCGCCGATCGTTCGATCGAGATCGTCGAACTCAAGTTTATCAATTCCTTCGCCTTCCCGCTGATCCTCGGCTACAGGATGTTCCGCAAACTCATCCCGTCCGACAAGCGCGCCGAAGACAACATCCCGCCAAAGCCGATCAACGACCTCATGCACACGCTCCTCGTAGCTCCAGCAAAATGGAAGTGGTTTCGCGCACCTTTTGGGGTTTCGATCTTTTGTGTGCTTCGGGTGCGGGGGTAGGTTTTCAGGTGTCAGGTATCGCTTCTCGTCGAAGCGGAACGGTTCGCTCGTAGCTCCGGAGGAGGGGCCAGCATTAGCCCCAAGCGGAAGTGGGGGTCGTGAGCCCCGTTACGGATCGAGCGCCGCATCGCGGCCGAGCCTCTTGAATTCACGAAGCGATCATTCGTCGCTCCGGAGGAGCGGCCCAGCATTAGCCCCAAGCGGAAGCTTGGGGTCATTGCGAACCGTTACGCGATCGAACGCCGCAGCGCGGCCGGGCCTTTTCCGACGATCCGAAAGGCGCGACCGCGATGCGGTGCGGGGATCTCCCGATATCAATGCAAACCCCAAGCTTCCGCTTGGGACTATCGACGGGCCG
>JBBSDW010000100.1:0-12200 GCA_038240295.1 Kapaibacterium sp. (SeqCode) | reverse complement strand
TTACTCAGCACTCAGCACTCCCGAAGCCCGAAGCACTCCCCGAAGTGGGGGGAGAGATTTTCCATAAACTGCTGTTTGCGGAGGCCGAATCACTTTCGTAATTTTATCTGACGTCATGCATCAACCCGTTATCCTCAAAGGCGCTCGTACTCCTATCGGTTCTTTCCTTGGCGTGCTCGCAGATGTCCCGGCACCTAAGCTCGGTGCGACCGCGATCAAGGCCGCGCTGGAGCGATCGAACGTCAGGCCCGATGAAGTCAGCGAAGTCATGATGGGCTGCGTGCTCACTGCGGGGATCGGTCAAGCGCCCGCGCGTCAGGCTTCGCTCGGCGCAGGCATTCCGAATTCGGTGCCTTGCACGACGATCAATAAAGTATGCGGCTCTGGGATGAAGGCAGTCATGTTCGGAGCGCAATCGATCATGCTTGGCGATAACAATGTGGTTGTTGCCGGCGGCATGGAGTCGATGTCGAATGCTCCGTTCCTTCTCGAGAAAGCTCGCACGGGCTATAAAATGGGCAACGGTGCATTGGTCGATTCGATGATCAAAGATGGCCTCTGGGATCCTTACAATGATTTCCACATGGGGGTTGCGGCGGAGCTCTGCGTTGACGAATGCGGTGTCCCTCGCGAGTCGCAGGATGAATTCGCTATTCGCAGTTATAAGCTTGCGAACGCGTCGATGGATGCCGGATATTTCAAACACGAAATCGCGCCGGTGACCGTGCAGCGCGGAAAAGAAACCGTTACAGTTTCCGAAGACGAGGGGCCCCGCAAAGCGAAATACGACAAGATTCCGACGCTCAAGCCGGCATTCAAAAAAGATGGTACCGTAACCGCCGCGAATGCTTCCAGCATTAACGACGGAGCAGCCGCACTTGTACTCTCGAGCGAAGAATACGCAAAGGAACATGGCTACGCAGTTTCGGCGAAGATCATCGCCTATTCCAGCCATGCGCAAGCTCCCGAGAAATTTACCACTGCTCCGATCCAGTCGATCGAGACCGTGTTGCGTAAAGCGAAGATGACGCTCGATCAGATCGACCTCTTTGAGATCAATGAGGCGTTTGCGGTTGTAGATCTTGCGGCGCAGAAGCAACTTCGGATTCCTACCGATAAGCTGAACGTGCTTGGCGGCGCGATCGCGCTCGGTCATCCGATTGGCGCAAGCGGTGCGAGGATATTGCTTACGCTCATCACCGCCCTCGAACTTCGCGACAAGCGTTACGGCCTCGCATCGATCTGCATCGGCGGCGGCGAAGCGACGAGTATTATTATTGAGCGAGTGTAAGTCTTCACGACGCACGAACACATCTTTACATGAGTCCACGCGAGTCATCCAGAGAACGGCTGATCACGTGGGCCATATTTTTGGGCGCACTGCTCCTTTGTGGATTGCTCCTCTCCGTCGAACTCCAATGGAATTTTGGATATGATCAGGGGACCTTTGCCTATGGTGGCTCCGCCATTCTTAAAGGGGCTCGAACCTACATCGATTTCTGGGATATCAAGCCGCCCAATATTTTTTACACCTATGCGCTTGCCTTCGAGCTCTTCGGTGAATCTGTTGCAGCCCTCCGCCTCTTTGATTTTCTCTGCACGCTCCTCACGCTCAGCCTAATCTGGTTCGTTACTTTCGGTCTGTTCGAAAAATTCAGCCGACCAGAAATAAAAAATATGTGGTGGGTTCGGCTCGCGGCGGTTTTCGCAATGTTCGCCTACTCCCTCAGTTATTTGAACCAGGGCTTTCAAGACACCGCCCAATGCGAGACGTTCTCTCTTCCCTTGTTGCTGGGCTCTGCGATGTTGGTTCTTTCAACAAGCGCGAGAGTTCATTGGAGCAGACTCTTCCTTTCTGGTGCGCTGATCGGAGTTTCATGTTTTTATAAATATCCGTTTGGGCTGTTTATCTTGCTTCCGCTAACGATCATTTGGCTTCGGCAAACTGAGTGCAAAGAGCGGCTGATCTCAAGCCTATTCGTTTGCGCGGGTCTCTTCGTCGCTCTCTTGATACAAGCGATCCTATTACTGCCGAACGAAGAATTACAAGAACTTTGGAAGATCACCCAGCAGGCGACTCTTTCTTACAACAGGAATAATTTTTCCGGTACGTTTACTATTTTTAACAACCTTCGGACGTCTGTTCAGATGTTCGTCGGCTTGTGGCTTGCGCTCGGGGCGATCGGTCTGCTACTCTTACTCTGGAGTTCTGAAAAGGCGAAGCGTCGGGCGCTGCTCCGGCCGCTTAGCGTGCTCTGCGTCGGGGCCGTGATCGGCTTCTTGATTGTTCAGATGCAGAATAAAGGATATAAGTATCATTACCAGGTACTTTTGCCCTGGGTGGTGATTCTGATCGGGGCAGGAATGGCGACGCTCGCAATCGCAGTTCGTGTAAAGAAGCCTGTCCCAAGAGTGGTAGTATTCGCTCTGTTATTGATTGGGCTTTTTCTGGGTACGCTCTGGAGCGGGCAGGCGGCGCTAAAAGATTCGTTAACACCTTCCGAGAACGGCTCCACGTCTTCGTTCACGTATATTGCTGGAGATCACCTTACCAATTACGTCCTTGCACATTCGCGGCCGATCGACCGTATCTTTATCTTCGGATTTCAACCGTACGTTTACTGGTACACGCACCGCAAGCCTGCAACCCGTTTTTTGAACACGATCCATTTCAAGCCGAGCTACGTCGCACCAGAGTTGCGAAAAGAACTGATCGACTCGCTCAGACAAGATCCGCCGTTACTTTTTTTTGTCGAGACTGGCGACCACTATACCTCACAAGGCGATAGCTTCGACGACAGCAGAACAACGATCACCAAGCGCTATCCGGCGATCGACAGCTTGCTCTCCACGCGTTACAGACTTGCCGACACCGTTGATGACATTTTAGCTTATCGTCTTCGTTGATGCCAGAACCTTCTACTTCGCTCTCGATCGTCATTCCCTGCTATAACGAGGCAACCCGACTTCCGCGCACGCTTGAGGCGACGTTCGCATTTTTTGCAAAGCATCCTCGACAACTTGAGATCGTGATCGTGAGCGATGGAAGCAAGGATCACACTGCGACAGTAGCGCGTGAAATGCTGGCAAACGCAAATGCGGTTATCACTTCAAAGGTGATCGAATACACCCCGAATCAGGGTAAGGGCAAAGCGATCAAAGTCGGAATGCTCGCTGCGACCGGTGATCGTGTGTTATTTATGGATGCCGATTATTCGGTGCCGCTCGAGGATCTTGCCCGCGCCGAGGCGGTACTCGATACCGGTTTTGACATTGCGATCGGTTCGCGAGCGACCGAGAGCACAACGATCGTGCAGAGCCAGAGCTTTCTTCGCGAGCGTTTTGCGAAAATGTTTGGTTTCGTGCAGCGCAATTATCTTGGCCTGCGGCTGCAGGATACGCAGTGCGGCTTTAAGCTTTTTACAAAAAAGGCATCGCAGGAAATTTTTTCGCGAACGTCTCTTGACTCCGTGATCTTCGATGGCGAGGCACTCTGGCTTGCGAAAGCACTTGGATTCAAGACTGTGGAATTTCCCGTCGAGTGGACGCACGATCTCGACACACGCATCAGCTACACACCAGCGAAAGCTCTGGCTGTGATCTTCGATATGTTCAAAGTGCCGATGCTTCATCGCGGCACCAAAAAATTGGTAAAGTAAATTTCTATGCAGATTAAGAATGTAACGGTTATCGGCGGCGGCACCATGGGCAATGGCATCGCGCATGTCTTTGCTCAGAGTGGATTAAATGTTACCATCGTTGACGTAAACGATCAAGCGCTCACAAAGGCGGTTGAGACCATCTCGAAGAATCTCGCACGCCAGGTAAAAAAGGGGACGCTTACGGAAGAGGAATCAGCGGGTGTGCTCGGGCGGATCGGAAAAGAGACCGATCTTGCAACCGCCGCAAAGGGAGCAGATCTCGTCATCGAAGCTGCAACCGAACGCTTCGATCTTAAGAAGCAGATCTTTCAAACGCTCGACACGAATGCTCGTCCCGAAGTCATCCTCGCCTCAAACACAAGCTCGATCTCGATCACCGAACTCGCCGCAACCACCAAGCGCGCACCGCAAGTGATCGGGATGCACTTTTTTAATCCGGTACCGGTGATGAAACTTGTCGAGATCATCCGAGGCATCGCGACAAGCGATGAAGTTTATAAAACGGTAAAAGAACTCTCCGAAGCGGTCGGAAAAACACCGGTCGAAGTTAACGATTTCCCAGGCTTTGTTTCGAACCGTGTACTCATGCCGATGATCAACGAAGCGATCTACTGCGTGATGGAAGGTGTCGCAAAACCCGAAGACATCGACACCGTAATGAAGCTCGGAATGGCTCACCCAATGGGCCCGCTCGCCCTCGCAGATTTCATCGGCCTCGATGTCTGCCTCGCCATCATGAACGTCTTATACGAAGGATTCTCCGACACGAAATACCGCCCATGCCCGCTTCTTAAGAAAATGGTCGCAGCAGGAATGCTCGGCAAAAAGAGCGGACAAGGTTTCTATAAGTACTAAGCATCTCAAATCCGCACGGCGCAGGAAAGGGGGACAAATTTTTGCCCCCGTCAAGTTGCACCAACTGCAAGCTCCTGCGGTTGTTTTGGACTGATTGTCCAATCTATGCAATGATCCGTCGTGCCGTTCTTCTCCTCTCATGTTTGATCGCACTTCCTTATTGTACGATGGCGCAGACGGGCTGGCATTCGATCAAGACTCCATTTGCGTACGCGGATTTTGATCTGGCGAGCGATTCGACGATCGCGATCTTTGCTGACAATTGCACTGCAATAAGCTCAGATGGCGGCCGGGTCTGGTCGCAATTCTGCACTGCGCCTGTGACAAACGCGTTGGCGCCGCCTAACGGCATCATCTACAATTCGATCAAAGTTCTGTCCGATCGCGATCTGATACTTTTTGGTACAAGTGGCCGAGATGCGTTGCATGGGATCTATGATGGGTTTCTTATCCACTCTCCAGATACCGGTCGCACATGGGGAAACGAAGCGAGCGCCTCGTCTTATTCGCTCCAATTCGCCTTGCCAGATCACAATCTTGGCCAGTGGTACTATGCGTACAGGGAGTTGAACGAAGGTGGTGGTTTTAACAGGTTCATTGATGGCTTGAATGGCAAAGTGGTGTGGCAGCCAACGAACGGCCGCAACGCCTCGTCTATCGAACTCAAAGATAGCGTGGGGATGTGCTCTGGGATCCTGGGCAAAACATATATCTACGTCACGAAAAACAGCGGTGCGAACTGGACACTGCTTTCCAATGCGCTTCCGCAACCGGCTAGTGCAAATCCTCGCGTCCATCTTGGCTCGAATAACATTTGGTATGCATCCGACTTCAATGTGCTCCTTTCGAGCAAGGACACGGGTGCTCACTGGGATCATCTGCTGTATTCCTGGATGAAATTTCCGATTTCAAGTTTTTAGACTCCATAGGATATCTCGTTGTTCAAGGGCAGGATTATATCGAGCGGTCGAGCGATGGTGGAAAGTCTTGGTTCGCGCAGTCTTGTGTCACATCAGGTTCACCGATCCAGTCGGTTGCGCCTACTGGCAGACGTACGGCGTATGCATGGGCGGTGGGAACGAGCGAGTTCATGCGGTTGGATGATAGCGGTCCTGCGCCGGGACGTGTGCTGAATATTGCGCGTCATATCAGCCTCGGTGTGATACCTCCGGATGTGGTTGATTCCCAACAGGTGCTCATTCGCAATGTCGGTAGTGGTAATTTAGTGATCACGGGTTACAGTGCCGATCATCCGAATGCGACAATCTCTCCCGCAAAGTTCAGCATTGCTGCTGACGACACCATTCGCATTTCGGTAAAGTACCGGACGCATAACGGCGCCGGGGACACCGTCCGCTTCACCCTCGCAACAAATTCTTCGCCAGCAAGCCAACAATTCATACTTACGGCCTCGGCTTCGCTGCCAGTGCTTACTTACTCAAACGACACAATTGACTTCGGCACAACACTCATTGGCGAGACCCAGCTAAAAAAGATAATCGTTCGCAATATCGGATCAGCGACTGCTTCGTTTGCACTACCATCAACATCATCGAGCGATTTTCATCCGTATCCTCTCGACACACTCTCGGCAGGAAGATCGATGTTTCTTGTTGCCGGATATTCGCCCCGATCGACCGGCTTAAGCCATGGCCATATGATTGTTCGATCAAATTCGCTTGCAATTGATACCATCGTGTTGCTTGGGAGTGGCGTTGCCGGCCGGTCTGGGGGCCTTCGGCAATCATGGTCCAGAATCTATTCAAATGACAGCACGCATAGTGGCATCGCAACGAACGTTACGATCGACGAGCACGACAATGCACTTGTAGTCGGTTCCTTAAGTCAGGATAGTGGCTCGAAACAGATTGCGATCGTTCGATATACGAACGCCGGTGCTGAATTGGATGAGCATGTGCTCGTGTCCGATCGGACTCTCGCGCCAGACCTTATCCATCTCGCTCATCGCGATGGCATGATACGATTTCTCATTCGCCGCGTGGCCCAAGCTACACGGATGGTGGTCAGGCTATCCTACTGTCGCTGAATGCGCACGGCGATTGCGCTTTCGAGTGCTCAGGATTCGGCACATTCTTCGATCCTTATAATGATGGCGGCATAGAAGAGCAGATCATTCTTCACGTGCTCGACTCAATGGGAGTAAAGAAATATGAGGAGCACATCATCGGGCCGTCGCGCTCCAATGTTTATTCGGGCGGTTCATATTGGATCGGAGCTGATTTTGCGAATGATCTCGCCCCGACGAATGATGCGTTCGTTAGTGCAGTGACAATCGATACTGCGTCGGGCTGGTTGTATAGTCGAGAACTTCCAACAAATAAATTTGCGACAGGCATTCAGGTTTTTGATGGCGGCGGCGTTCGCTTGGATGACCGTTATCGCGATCGCGTAGGCGAGGGAAGGCTCGCATATTACAATGGCGAGATTGTCGAAGCATCTGGATCCCTAACGAGACCATTTTTACTCCAAGCCTTCGATGATTCTCTGCGGTTACTTTGGCAGGCCAGCCTCGCCGAACCCGACAACTTAGACAGCGTTTATTCTGTGACAATCGCCACCGCTGGACACTGCTCTTAACATGCATGCGGCACTACTTGCCGCTTTTCTGCCGTTGGAATGGGATGAGGTTATCAGTGCTGTCCGCAGCGTTCGTCATGCTTCTTACTTTCATTTGTTTGGGCCATGCTTCTGCCCAACCACTCGATGGGGGGTTCCGCAGTCGGTATTCCTCTGCGGTGATCTTCACTCCGATCAACACCGCATTCGACATTGTGCCGAACGGCAGGGTCGATCTTCTCTTCAGTCTAAGTGCCGAATCTTCGTTTCGGAGTTCTGAGCATCTCGCCTACGTACTAGCTGGTGGTTATTATCCTTACGATCATCGCACCGAGAGCCTGCTCACATTTTCGCTTCGGGCCTTTAGCGCGCAAAGCGAGGCGCCCACCGGGACATTTTTCGATGGAGGTGTGATCGCCGGCTTTGAGAGGGATCGCGTCACCGAGCAAGCTCCGGCCCCGGAGACGCTTCCGATGTTTGGTGTCGGTTTGCGCGTTGGCGGGCTTCGAAATTCGCGCTTCAACTGGTTTGCATTCGAGTATGGTGCAGGTACGAGCCTGGTGTTCGTCGGAGGCCAACCGCAATTCCGGGCGCAACTATTTTTTGGCCTTGGCTTTTTACTCGGGCGAGAAGTGTTGGTCAATTAGTAGCGACGCCTTACGAGACTCTAATTCCAGCAAATGTATCCCGTTCTTTTTCATATCGGCCCTGTAACGCTCTATAGTTTTGGGCTGATGATGGCCCTCGCGTTCCTCGTTGCGAATTATCTGTTTACGCAGGAGCTGAAGCGCCGAAACATGGATGAACGCATTGCCACGGCGATCACCATGATCGCGCTTGTCGCAGGTGTCGGCGGCTCGAAGCTTTTTTCACTGCTCGAAAATTGGAGCGACTTCACCGCCGATCCGGTGCATCAATTGCTCTCCCCTTCCGGCCTCACGTTTTATGGCGGATTCCTGCTGGCGACACTTCTGATCTATCTTTATCTGCGGCGAAAGAATATCGGATTTCTCGTTTTTGCTGACATGATCGCGCCAACAGTTTTTCTCGCTTATGGCATCGGTCGCATTGGTTGCCAGCTTGCGGGCGATGGTGATTACGGAATTCCTTCGCGGCTCCCCTGGGCGATGGCCTATCCGCAAGGGACTGCGAAGCCCGCCGCGACGCTCTACGAATATTTTGTGCGCTATCCGACCGAGCGCGTCGCATGGCATTACGATTCGCTTGTCAGCATTCCTCGAGGCATTGATAAACTCGGCGGCAGGATCTCGCGCTTTGATGAAGTGACTACGCTCCACCCGGCGCCGGCCTATGAGACACTCTTTTGCTTCATCGCTTTTTATTTCATCTGGAAGAACCGCGTGAAGTTTCAGGACCAACTCGGAAAGATCTTCTCGATCACACTCGTTGCCATGGGCTTCGAACGGCTGCTTGTCGAATTCATCCGTCTCAATCCACTCTATCTCGGACTATCGATGGCGCAGTGGATCTCGATCGCAATGATCCTGGTCGGCGGCTACGCGTTGCTTGTTATTTTCCCAAAGCAGAAGAGAGAGGCTGCTGTTATCGTCTCAAAGAGTTGACCATGGCAAAACCACTCCTTGAATTCATCACGAAAGAAGGCGGCTGCACGCTTTGCGATGAGGCGTGGGAAGAGATCGAGGATACGAAAGAGTATGTCGATTTTGATATTGAGATCATCAAGATTCGCCAAGGCGATAAATTATGGGACGAATACTGGGACAAGATCCCGGTGATCCTCATCAATGGCAAACTCGCCTTTAAGTACCGAACGACTCGCGATCAATTGATCAAAAAAATTCAGGGGCGCAAGTCCTGGCAATTCTGGAAGTCATAAAATGCGCAACATGCTCAAAGCCCTACAGGCGCTCGGCATCGCAGTTACCGGCGTAGGCCTCACGATGGGCATCGTCAGCGGAGCCATGGGCAAGGAATTTCTCTACGCCGGAGTCGGAATCATGCTATTTTACATTGCGAGATTCGCCGAGACTCGGATGAGCTAATATTGTCTCAACCGAGAGAAACCACGTCCCAACCCCAGCCTTCGAAAGGCGGGGGAGCTTTTATTTAAAAAAAATAGGCAGTCCTTGCGGACTGCCTACCCTGTTTTATTTGTCAGGCAATCGAGAGCATTACTTCTCGACCACCATCTGTTGCGTGACCGTTCCCGCATTTGTCTTCAGGCGGTAGAGGTACATGCCACTTGGTAAGTTGCCCGTTCGGAAATCCGCACGATGCGCCCCGGCTGATTGACGTTCGTCGACGACCCTTGCGACTTCCTGGCCGATTGTATTAAACACGCCGATCTCCACCGCACCGGCAGCGGGCAACGTATATTCGATCGTGGTAGAATTCGATACTGGATTCGGGTAGTTTTGCATCAGCATCAAGCCCATTGTGGAAGGCTGATTCGCAACGCCCGCTTGCGGCTTGATAATGCCGAGGCTTGTCCATGTCGAATTTGTCGAATAGGTCGCGCCGTTCGAAGCAGTCAAGACATTGTCGATCTCGGTCATATTATTCGTGCCGCCATCGAGCAGCCACTCGTTCATCATCGTCGCATAGACATTTCGGAAATCATGCAGCGAATCGAACGTCAGATTGCTGCTGACAAGATTTGTCAAGTTGGGGTCTGCTCCATAGACTCCCCCTTTGACTTGTGTGCCGATGACAAAATGCGGCGCGGCCGTTCCGTGGTCGGTGCCAGAGCCGTTCTCCTGCGGGCGCCTGCCGAATTCCGAATAGCTCATCGTTACCACTCGGTCGGCAATGCCAAGGCCTTGAAGATCCTGCTGAAATACTCCAACGGCTTTCGAAAGCTCGCGCAATAGCGTATCCTGTGCGACGATCTGATTGCTGTGGGTATCAAAGCTTCCGATCGTTACGAGATAAACTTTCGTCGTAAATCCCGAAGCGATACACTGCGCGATATAGCTCAATTGCGTTGCCAGCGTATTGCTCGGGGCGAGCGTGGCATAGTCGACAGAATTTTTCTGAACGCTTCGATTGACGAGCGTAGCCGTGTAAACTTCCGTCTCGCCCTGGATCGAACGAATGTAGCCAAGTTCCTTATAGGGGTTGGTCACATTTGCCGGAAGGGCATCGTAATTGTGCGTGCTGGGATTGGACTTCGTCGGAAAGTTATTGAGCGCGATTCCCATGCCCCCATTGCGCGAAAGGAAAAGATTGCTCAATGAATTGCCGAATTGGAGCGCAAGCGGGTAACTGCCGGGAGTAATCTGCGATGGCGGGTAGCCAGGGTTGAGATCACTCAAGAATCTTCCAACCCAGCCCGAAGTCGCGAAGATGTTGCTATCGGTCGCGGTGTTCCAGATATCGGTGCCACGAAAATGGGAAAGGATCGGATTCGGATAGCCTACGTTTTGCAGGATCGCAAGATTTTTATTGTTGTAAAGCGAATAAAAATCGTCCATGCCCTGATGGAGCGCAAGCGTGTCATGATCGGCGAGCACTAAAAGTCCGTCGGCCGTTTTGTCGAGCCCAAGCGTTGGGCGAAGTGTTTTATAGGTTGGGTTGCTGTAGGGCACGACGCAATTGAGTCCGTCATTTCCGCCCTGCATCTGAATGATGACGAGCGCATTGTTATTGGCGCCCCCCTGCGCTTCGAGTGCGCTTCGAAGCGGCGAGCGGCCGAGTGCCTTTATCGGAAATCCGCCGAGCATCAACGGCAGCGCATTCGCCGCCACACCAATCGTAAGTCCCTGTTTTAAAAAGTCACGACGTTTCATCGTTGGTTCTCCTTATAAAAATTGGTGATGAATTAATTGAGTTGATATTCAGGCAACTGCGCCAGAGCGGATGCGAACTGCGCGATGAACCCGGCGTCGAGATAAAAATCCTGCGGATTCGGATCGATCAGAGATTGCAGTGTCGCCGTTTCGACCGGTCCAAGCGGCAGCGCGAGCAGTGCCGTCGTGAGTGCAGCTGTGATCTCCGACGAAGACATCGATGCCGCATTTGGATAGGACTTCGCCCACGCAAGTCCATCGAACTTGTAATTAGCATTCGGCGGGCTCTTCAGAATTCCCGCCGTGATTGACTCGCGACCGGGGAAGGTACCCGAACTGATCCAGTTCTCACCGCCCGGCCAGCCTTTCACGTTTGGCGGATTGAGCAATTGCTGACCGAGCAAATTTCCACCATAGGTAAGGGTCAGCACCGACAAATAAAGATTCGTATCGGTATATTTTGTTACGCCATTGCCATCCGTGCCGTTGGCAGGCGGATCGGTGGGGCTGAATGGTGCGTAGGTAATACTGAAATCCCGAACCAGTCCCGCAAGGAATTCGGCTGGGCTTTTTAGTTGCGAGCCGATCACGTTCGGATCATAAAAATGCGCACTCGAAAGCAGCGCCTGCATGACGGGCTTGATCTCCCAGTTGCTCGCGAGCATGAGCTTTGCCATTGCATCGATCACACCTTGACTCGAGGCAGAACTTGTATCGTAATAGACAAAATTCGCATAGAGATTCGAGCAGATGAACCACGCAACGTTGTAACCATTGCCAAGCGAGAAGATCGCGTCGAGCACATCCTGCAGCGATGAGACTTGCTTACCGAGATATGCGTTCGTCGATGGATCGTGACGATTCGGGATCAGTGTGCCCGTAAAATATGGTGCACTACCGTTCGGCACCGTATTCGGCTGCCAACCAGTCAATGCTTTTGCGGAATTCTGCACATCGGTCTCAGTATAATTCGGCTGGCCCGTCTTTGGATCGACGAGACCGAGTGTGAAAAGCTCCATGAGCTCCCGAGCATAGTTCTCGTTGACATTCTTCGTAAAGCTCTGATTGCCATTGAGATAAACCAGCATCGAAGGATCGACAGAGATGGCAGCGACAAATTGCTTGAGATTCCCGAGTGCAAATTGCCGAAGCGTCTGGAGATATTGGTACGTATATCCGGCATGCTGAATGGATACCGTACCAGTCACGAAATGATTGCTCCAAAGTAGTGTCATCTTTTCGCGAATCGAAAGGTTTTCCTGGACCATCAAATCGAACCACCAATCGACGACCTCTTGCGTACGTGTCAGTTCCAGACGCTGATTGCTTTGTGAGG
>JBBSDW010000099.1:0-12266 GCA_038240295.1 Kapaibacterium sp. (SeqCode) | reverse complement strand
GGAGCTACGGGGATCTTCCCGCGATCGCGTAAAACCCCAAGCTTCCGCTTGGGGCTAATGATGGGCCGCTCCTCTGGAGCTGGGGACGTGATTGATCGCCAAGTCCCGAAAGTCGCGATCCTTTTGCTTACAGGTTCTCGCGCTTGATGGCGATCGCGGGGCCTAATTGATCGATGTACGCCGGACGAGGCTTGCGCATGCCTTTGAAAATATTGATACGTTTGAAGAAGCGAGGGAATTTCTCGCGTGCACCTTCGACGTAGGAATACATTACCGGTACGAGCACAAGACTCAGGATCATGGAGCTAAGCAATCCTCCGACGATCGCAACCGCCATACCCTGCCGCATTTCGCCGCCATCGCCGAGTCCGCTTGCGAGTGGAAGCATACCGAGGATCATCGTAACCGTCGTCATGAGGATCGGCCGCAAACGGGTTGGGCCGGCCTCGAGCAACGACTCGAAGACACCATGCCCGAGCGCACGCCGGGCGTTCGTTCGATCGACGATGAGGATCGCGTTCTTTGTCACAAGCCCCATGAGCATGATGAGGCCGACGAAGGTGAACATCGAAAGCGTCAGATGGAAGAGCGCAAGGAATCCGAGGGCACCGACAAGCGAGACCGGCAGCGCAAACATGATCGTGAACGGATGCACATAACTTTCGAAGAGCGCAACCATGATCATATAGACGAAGAGAATGGCGAGGACGATCGCGATGAGCAGATCGCCAAACGACTTTCGCTGATTCTCTGCGTCGCCCGCGAAATATGGCTCGTTGACTCCGGATGGCCTCGGAATATTTTTGATCTTCGCTGTTACCTCCGTCACGACATCGCCGATCGGGCGCCGATCGAGGTTGCCCGATAAGAGGATCATACGCTCGCGATTTTTGCGATTGATCTGTGTCGGGCCTTTGCCGTAATAGATCGTTGCAATATCGGTGAGCTTTATTTGCTGACCAGCATGACTGAGGAAGGTTACCTGCGAAACGTCGCGGGCATTGGAGCGATCGAGCTTATCGAGAATGACGTCGATGTCATAGTCGGTGCCGTTCTCGCTGTATTTGCCATCGGTATTTCCAGCGATCGCCGTGCGAAGTCCCGATGCAGCTTCGCCGAGCGAAAGTCCCATTGTGGCCAATCGCTCACGATCGAAGATGACCTTTACTTCCGGCTGCCCTTCTTCATACGAACTCTGGAGATCGGTCACGCCTTTGACGGTCTTAACGGAGTCAGCGACCATGAGCGCATATTTTTCGATCTGCTGCAGATCGTCGCCGCGAAGTTCAATCTGAAGCGGAGCCTGGTTCGCCGATCCGAAGATTCCTATCGGACTTGCATAAAGCTTGAGTCCGGGAAAATCCTTTTCCATAGAGCGTACCTGGTTCATCACCTCGCTCGTCGATTGTTTCCTCTGACCGGGCGGCACAAGCTTAACCTGGATCTGCCCGACGCTTGCACGTTCGACGCTTCCCCATGCATTTTCCTGCTTGCCCATGATCGTGAGATATCTGGCAACATCTTTATCGTTTCCAAGACGCGATTCCAGACCTTTGATCAGCGAATCGGTCTTCTCGATGTTCGTACCGGATGGCGCAGAGAAGTTAATTGCGAATTCACCGCGATCGGCGTTCGTGAAAAACTCCGAACCGATCTGGCCTGTCGCCATTAAGCCACAGCTCCCGAGTACGAGCAGGAAGCAGGACATGACGATCGTCTTGCGATGCCCGAGCGCCCAGGAGAGTATGTTTTTATATCGAAGTTCGAGTCCGTCCTGGAAACGCTCGAAATGCTCGGAGATCCATCGGAAGAACCGGTTTTTGATGACTTCATGCGCCCTGCTGAAGCGCGATGCAAGCAGCGGCGTGAGCGTAAAGCTTACAAGAAGCGAAATGAGCGTCGAGATAACAACGGTCAATCCAAACTCGCGGAGGATCTTTCCTGCCATGCCCTGCACGAGCGAGATCGGCAGGAACACGACAACATCGACGAGCGTGATCGCAACCGCGGCGAAGCCAATCTCATTACGTCCCTGGATTGCTGCCTGTACTGGCGAGAGGCCATCTTCAAGCTTCCTGTGAATATTCTCGAGGACCACGATCGAGTCGTCAACGAGAATACCGATCACCAGCGAGAGCGCCATTGTCGACATCAAGTTCAGCGTGAATCCGAAGAGCCACATGAAGAGGAATGTCGTGATGAGCGAGACCGGTATGGAAACAAGCACGATGAGTGCATTCTTGAAGCTATGCAGGAAGAGGAAGAGCACACCGGTAACAAAGATGATCGCCAGCAAGAGATCGATGCCGACCCACATGAGCGATGAACGGGTGAACTCGGTTGCATCGATGGCGATCGTGAAATGAATGCCGCTATCCTTGTAATCGTCTTCGAGCGTCTTGATCGCAGCACGCACACGGTCTGCGGTGGCAGTGGAATTCGCATCGGACTGCTTAATGACTTGCAATCCAACTGCATCCTTGCCATTCAAGCGCACAGGCCGCCCCTCTTCTTTGTAGGTATCGGTGACGGTTGCGATATCGGAAAGATGAACAGTGCCGCCGCCAGCAAGGGCGGTGATGGGAAGGTTGCGAATTTGATCGAGCGATTCAAACTTTCCCTTCACACGTACGACACTCTCCTGCTGCGTGCTCACAAGACTTCCCGACGGAAAATCGAGATTCTCCGATTGCATCAGCTTCGCGATCTGATTGATCGAAATGTTATACGAGCGAAGCTTATCGTTGTCGATCGCAACTTTGATCTCGCGTTCCTGTCCACCCGAGACATCAACCTGCGCGACACCTTCGACGGATTCGAGCCTGGTCTTCAACTTATCTTTTGCAAGCTGGAACATCTGGGAGCTCGAGAGCTTGGTCGATGTCAGCGTCATACGAAGGATCGGTGCGGCGCCGATATCGTTTTTGATGATCTTCGGAGCAAGTGCTTCGACGGGAAGCTGCGAGCGAACGAGATCGACATGCCGCTGGACATCCGCGGCCACTTCGTCAGCATTCGCGGTCAAGAGATACTGTCCGAGCACGAGCGAGTAACCTTCGAACGAGAAGGACTTCACGTTATCGAGCTGGCTCGTACCTGCAATGGCGCCTTCGATCGGCTTCGTGATGCGATCCTCGATCTCTTCAGGACCTGCACCGGGATAATAAGTCAGCACCGAGACGAATGGAAAATCCATCTTCGGCAACAGGTCGACTCCGAGCTTCGAATAGCCGAAGAGACCCATGACGGCGAGCGCGATAAAAACGATCGATACGAGCGCTGGCCGCTTAATGGAAAGTTCTGTAATTGTCATGATCTTCTCTCGTGATTGAGATGCGAATGATTACTGACGCACTTTGGCGTTATCGTGGATCGTACCCTGACCAAAAACGACAACATCGTCGCCGGGCTTCAGACCCTCCGTGATTTCAACCATACTCGAAGTCGATGCACCGATCTTCACATCTAGCAAGTGCGCGACGCCGCTAGTGACAAGATAGACCTGCGTTGCCGTGCCGTTATACATCACTGCCTCACTCGGCACCGCAACTGCGTCGTGCGTTTGTTCGCGTTGCACTTCAGCGCGGGCGAACATTCCGCTCTTGAGCGAATGCGTCGAGTTCGGGACTTCAACATCGACTTCGTACGAACGCGTCTGATCCGACTTGTTGCTGATGTTCGTGACCGTCCCAACCGTCTGTGTATTCGGAAGCGCATCGACGGCGATCGTGACTTTATCGCCAACTTTCAAGCTTGCGATGTCGAGTTCATTGATGAACATCTTGAACTTCATTCGTGAGTCGTCGATGAGTGTCTCGACCTTCGCGCCGGGCACTACCGTCTCGCCCTGATTGACAAAACGGCTTGCGATCACCCCGGCGAATGGTGCGCGCACCGTCGCGTCGGATAGCTGACGCTTCGCAAGATTCTCGGCGCTTACCGCACTCTGTAACTGCGCTTCGCCGCTCTTGACCTGAAGATCGGAAAGCTCTACCTGATTCTTGGTTGATGCACTCTCTTTCAATAATTCGACATTTCGATCGCGATCGATCTTCGCCTTTGCAAGCGATGCTTCTGCCGCCATTCGTGCTGCCGAAGCCTGCTGCAATGCGATCGACTTCGTTTCATTATCGACGATAATAAGTGCGGCACCTGCACCGACACGGTCGCCGATTGTATGAGCGATCGAGAGGACGCGGCCCTGTGTCTCGCTTTGCACGGTCGCTTCCTTGATGCCTTCGAGCGTCCCCGTGACTTTCATATCGGATGACATCGGAGTGGTAGTAACCTTTGCCGTTTGCACGGTAAAGACCTGATCCGAGGCTTTGGCCTGGACGGTCTCAACTTTTTTCGAACAGGAACTGAGCTGGAGGCCGGCAATACCAAGTGCGATCAGGAACAGTAGCGAGGATGTGGTCTTCTTCATAACAGAGATCATATAAGAGTGTGACGACGATAAAATTTATTAGTGCTGTCCGAGAGCCTTCCGATATTTAGCATCGGCGAGCAATACGTCATAGGTGGTCGTTGTGAGGTTAGCCTGCGAATTGGCAAGCGTCGTCTGCGCATCGATCATGGTGATGAGCGACGTGACGCCGGCATCATATTGAAGCTTGGTGATCCGTTCGTTCTCCGTTGCTGCGGCGATCTGCTGGAGCGCGATCGCATGACGCTCGCGAGCATTCTGAAGTTCGAGACGCGCATTTTGAAGTTCGATCCGAATTCCGCTGATGAGCGATTCCTTCTGAAAATTCACTTCCTGGATCTGGGCATCGTTCTCGGCAACATGTGCATTTGTGCCAAATCCGGCGAAGAGATTCCAGTGCAATTGCACACCGGCCGTGAAGTAATCATCGGTGGTCGAGAACGCAAGCTTATTTTCCTGCCATCCGTAACGCGCGAAGAGTGCAACGTTGGGAAGATAATCAGCGTAGCTGACTGCGCGCAGGCCTTCGAGTGCCTGTGCCGATTCCGTGAGCTGCAGGATCTCGGGGCGGTCGTGCAACGCCTGATTCAGATCGAGCGTAAGCGAACCGCTCGGCGCCATCGACTCAGTCGAGAGCGCAGCGAGGTCGCCATCTTTCGGCGCATCGAGCAGCGCCTGCGTTGGCGGCAGATCGATCGCGGCGTCATAGTCGCGTTTAAGCAGATTGTTGAAATTCGTCTTCGCGATATTCTGCTGATTCTGCGCCGTCAGGATATCACCCTGCGAGGACGAAACGGCGACCTGTGCGCGAAGCACATCGTTCTTCGGCGATTTATCATTTTTGAACATCGCCTGCGTCGTCGCGAGGTTTTGCTTTGCAAGATCCATCGCATTCTGCCTTACCTGCACAAGCTCCGTCGCCTTTGCATAATTGTAATAGGCGTCTGAAACCTGATAGGACGTGTTAAGCTCGGAGGCGAGTTCGGCCGAAGTCGCTGCGGCGAGGTAGGCGTGCGATGCTTTGCCCGCTTCCCAGATCGCATAGTTAAAGATGCTCCACGATGCCGAGATATTATTATCCCACGGTACGACTCCGATCGTCGCGGTAGAAAACGCACCAATACCTGGAATGGTGATGATACGGCCGCCGCTGAAGCTTGTGTAGGTGGCATTGACATCAACCCGCGGCCAGAGGCTCGAAGTGGCCTGTCCGACACGAGCGTTCGCCTGATCGTAACGGGCGCGCGCCGCCATGACATCGGGATTTTGCTTAAGCGCAACCTCGATGTAATCGGCAAGCGCCTTTGGTGTTTGCGCAGGCTGCGCAAGTGCGGTGCCGCTCGTAACTGCGAGCAGCAGAGCAATGGATGGCAAAGCAACGGATGAAAAAAGTGAAGTAAGTCGCATAAAGAATTCGGTACGTTTGATCTTCGGGATAACGAGCGCTTGTGATGTTAAGCTTGTGACTATAAGCTTGTGTTCTCTAAAAATTCGAGTGGGATCTCTTCGGCGAACGGCTCGAAGTTCACTTCGGAAATATCCCTGGCGCTGGCAGCCGGAAGGCTATCTGGCCACACAAGCGTGGCAAGTTTTGCGCACCCGGCTTCGGTCGCAACCTGATGAAAAAGCAGATTCGCATTCAAATCGTACATGACCCGCATATCCATATTGCAGGGATTGTAGCTGCCCTGCTGCTGCCAGATATTCTCGGGCATCGTCTTTACTTTATTGGCGAATCGGAGACTGCTCGTCGTGTTCATCCACAAAAGCATCGCAAAAGCAAAGGAGCCGACTTCCGGCTTCAGCATTCCATCCGCCTTCGATTGATCGACGAGAGCGATCATATCGCGCCAGACGCAATTGCTCTTGTAATGCAATGACTGCTGCACCTCTTCGCCGACCTGCTCCTGCCTGCCGCGGTCTGGCATCTCCATGATGTGCATGATGACAAAGTAGAACGGGTACTCATTTGCGAATTTCCAGTAGGCGTCGCCCATGCTGAGCAATTTTTCGAAGGCGCTTTCTTTCGCCGCCATCCCTTCTTCGAAGACTTCTGCCATAAGATCGAGCGCTCGCATGACAAGACCGATCAGAAGTTCTTCTTTGCTCTTGTAATAAAGATAAACCGTCCCTTTTGCAAGCTCGGCTTGCTTTGCAATGTCATCCATCGTCGCGGTCGCAAAACCCTTTTCCTTAAAGATCTCCTTTGCGGCGTCAAGTATCGCTACGCGCCTGGCCTCTCGCTCTCGCTCTTTTCTTTCTACTATTCCCATGTTACTTGCCTGCTGATTTGAGCCGTCTTACGACGCTCTAAGACAATTGTTACGGCTCGAACACTGACTGACCGTCAGTCATTTGTTAAGCAAACATACTAAATGCAGGACTCAAAGTCAAGAAACAAGACGAAAATTCCCTAAAAATATTGGGAATCAGTAATTAGTGCAAGTTTTTGGGTATATTTGAGGTATGCAGACCAGATATTCATGATCATATTAGGGGTCGATCCAGGCACACTTGTGACCGGGTACGGTGTCATAGAGACGGCTAAGGCTGGTTTGGGTGTCGCCAAATCCTCAAAGTCAGGAAAGAAAGCGGCGTACGCTGTCATTGAATACGGCACAATAGAATCGAAACGCGCGACGACATTGCCGGTCAGACTTGGCCAGATATTCACAAAATTGAGCGAGGTGTTCGAGCGAACGACTCCCGATGAATTTGCGATCGAGTCTGCGTTCTATCATAAGAACATTCAGTCGACGCTCAAGCTCGGTCATGCTCGCGGCGTGGCGATCGTCTGCGCTGTGTTGCGTCAGGTGCCTACCGGAGAATATTCGCCGCGGGAGATCAAGCGCGCAGTTGTTGGCAATGGCAATGCTTCGAAGGAGCAGGTCGAATTCATGGTTCGGCAACTCCTCGCGCTCGATCCTGACGACAAGCAGCTTGCCGACGCCTATGATGCGCTCGCAGTCGCGATCACGCATGCGGAGCAGCTTCGAGCCGGAGCCTTCGTGCCTAAAAGCTCAATAAAGAAAAAATCTTCTAAAAATAACTGGAAGCAGTTCGTCTCGGAGAATCCCGAACGCATTCGTTAGCGTTGGAAATAAATCGCTGTTCATCCGCCAAGACCCATGTCAAGATTTTTAGTTTCGGTTTCGATAGTTCTCGTGCTCGCTTCGATCTATCTCGATGCGCGCGCGCAGCTGAAGCCCGAAGATCTCGGTCCGGATTACACGGTTAAATTATTTCTCAAGGATTCCTCGCAGTTCTATGCTGTCATTCTGGCACGTCCCACGCCCGACCGCGTCTTTGCCGAGACGCGCAATGGCCGCCTCGAAATTCCGTTGAAAGATATTGACTACGCGCTCGACTACCGTTTCAACTTTGTGCTCAAAGATGACCTGCGCACGATCGCAATCAAAAACGCGGCCGACGATGCGAACTACAACATCACGCGCTTCCTGACCCGGCCGAAGTTGCCGGATGTTTCAGTCGTATATACAAAAGATCTCGACCAGTTTCGCGGACATCGCTATCTCTTCGACGACACAGCGCACGTCGTACTCTCGACCGCGTACGGCAACCTCTTTTTCAAATATCCGAAGATCGACCACATTGATAATTATTCGGGTGCGAACGATACGAAGGAAGATTTTTTCACGCGTACCTATCTCGAAGTTCGTGATCCGAGAACAAGCCAGGGATTCATCACCCCGAACGCGCGCGCCTTTGGCGATAGCAATTTTTTTATCGCAGATTACATGCTCGCAGGCTTGCAGTTCAATTACGGACCCACGAACTGGCTGAGCGTAAACGCCGGCGGCGTCTTCGCGCCTTTTCTACCAACGCAAATCACGGTCGGAACCGCTGGCATCAAAGTGACGCCCTACCAATCATCACTTTTTACGATCGCGGCCGGAGTCCAGGGCGTCTATTCCGAAGTAGTGAAGATCACGCGCATCGGATTTCCCTACGTAGTCGCGACCTATGGCACATGGGAAGGCGAACTCTCTATTCTTGCCGGCGTCTCGTATAAACGTGAGGACGACACCATCACACATCAGCCTTATACAAAAGCTAATCCCCTGCTCGCGATTGACGGCGACATGCGCGTCGGCGAAAATCTTAAAGCTGGCATCGAGCTTTTTTTCATCAACGACTTCGAGATCATCCCGGTACTCTTTTCCCTTCGCTACTTCCAGAACAACCTCACCATCGACGCCGGTGTAGTCTTTTCGCTCTACAAACCGGGCGCAGTTCACACAACCAAAACATTAGGCGAATACGTCTTCAACGCAACGATCGACGTGATCCCACTAATCAGCGCCTCCTTCCATTTTTGAGGGCCAAAGCCTCAGCCAGGTACATCGCAAACGTATAGATCCCCTCGATACCGATACCCGACACCCAACAAAAACTTCACTTCATAAGGCACTAATCCCGGCCAACTTCACTTTATGAGGTGCTTAGATTAAATTAGATCATAATCGAAGGTTACGTGAAGCCAAACGAGATCAAACGGTCGATTCATAAAGAAACCGCGCTGCAGCTTACACGGCATGCTGGTTTGGACGATATCGACCTCAGTCTGCTGACCGCTCTGCAGGAACACGGCCGCCAGAAACGCAATGAGTTGGCAGAGGAAGTGCATCTCTCGCTTCCGGCAGTGAGCGAGCGATTGCGGAAATTGGAGGAGAAAGGCATCCTTCAGGGATTTCATGCGAAGCTCGATCCGAAGCGAACCGGCCTCGACGTCGCGGCTTTCATTTTTGTAAGCGTTGAATCGAGTACGAACTACAACGATTTTTTGCAAGCGGCGAATGCGAACGCCGAAGTGCTCGAAGTTCATGCGATCACCGGCGATGGTTCGCACCTGCTTAAGATCCGGACGTGGAACACCTCCACCCTCGAAACACTCTTAAGCGAGATACAGCGCTGGCCGGGAGTTCGGAGCACGCGAACAAACGTCGTACTATCGACGCACAAAGAGACCACCTCGCTTCCGATCTCGGAACTGCGAGCACACCAGATTTCTGAATCATAATTTTTTTTCAAAACTTCAAAGCGCACTATGACAAAAAGCCAAGTTCTATCGCTCGCGAAGGAGCAGAAGGTCGAATTTATCAACGTCATGTTCACCGATATTCTCGGTGCCATGAAGGCGATCACCATCCCAGTTTCCAAACTTGAGGACGCGATCGAATCGAACGTGTGGTTCGATGGATCCTCCGTCGAAGGGTTCGCTCGCATTTCCGAGAGCGACATGTATCTCAAACTCGATCTCGAAACGTTCGCCGTTATTCCCTGGAGCCGCGAAACGCGCGCAGTCACCGCACTCATCATCGCCGATGTCTACATGCCGGATGGTACGCCGTTCGAAGGCGACCCGCGTGGCATCCTGAAGAGGCAGCTTGCACGTGCCGAGAAGATGGGCTATCGGTTCAACACCGGGCCAGAGCTTGAATTTTTCCTTTTCAAGAAAGACGCAGACGGCAAGCTTGCAACGCTGCCGCACGACACCGCCGGTTACTTCGATCAGACCACCGATCATGCTACCGAGATCCGCAAGGAGATGACCTTCGCACTCAAAGAACTTGGCATCGATGTTGAAGCGCTGCATCACGAAGTTGCGCAGGGTCAGCACGAGATCGACTTCAAGTATGATGGTGCGCTTCGCTGCGCCGATATCGTGATCATCATGAAATACGCGCTGAAATCGATTGCGATGAAACATGGCCTTCATTGCACGTTCATGCCGAAGCCGATCGCCGGAATAAATGGCTCGGGCATGCACGTTCATCAGTCGCTCTTTTCGCTCGATGGCAAAAAGAATTTGATGCACGATCCGAACGGCGAGTATCAGCTTTCGGAATTGGCAAAGCAATATATCGCCGGACAGCTCGTTCACATTCGCGCAATGAATGCGATCCTGAATCCGACCGTCAATTCGTACAAACGCCTTGTCGTTGGCTACGAAGCACCGGTCTATATCGCGTGGGGCCAGCGCAATCGCTCGGCACTCATTCGCATTCCCCGTATCACGAAGGGTCGCGAAAAAGCAGTGCGCGCAGAACTTCGCTGCCCCGATCCGACAGCAAATCCTTATCTCGCGTTTGCAGCGATGCTCGCTTCGGGACTTGATGGCATTGAAAAGAAGATGGTCGCACCGGCACCGGTCGAAGAAAACATTTTCGAATTCACGGACGAGACAGCAGCCGCGCGCGGAATTCAGACCGTAGCAAAGAGCCTGATGGAAGCGCTCGATTTCTTGCAAAAGGATGACGTACTCCGCGAAGCGCTCGGCGATTATCTCGTTGAGAAACTCGTAGAAGCGAAAACCGCCGAGTGGGATTCTTACCGCCTCTCCGTTTCACAGTGGGAGTTGGATCATTATCTCGAGGTCTACTAAGCGCTTTGAGATGTGAATCTCCGCCGCAGAGCGTAGTTTATGCAAAACCCCGCGCGAATGCGTGGGGTTTTGCTTCATACTTCATAATTCATATTTCATACTTGCCCCACCGCCCTCTCCCTAAATCCCTCTCCCTAAATCCCTCTCCCTAAATCCCTCTCCCATTTTTGGGGAAATGGGCGAGGGACTTTTAAGGACTTGTTATTTAGATTAAATCTCCCTTCTCCTAAATTTGCTTAGCTGACGAACGTCAGCAAAACTAATTTGGGAGAAGTGTTGGGGATGAGAGGAGCCCGTTTTTCGCAAGACTATCTATAAATACGGGACGAAGATTTTTCGAAGTCCCATCTCATCTTAATCTCTTTAATCTCATAAAATCATGGTTCAGACTAAGGAATCGTAAAGTTCATCGTTTGCGCCGCCCCTGCCACGACCGTCACCGATTGCTGCTTTTGAAAATCGGAGCCCCAGTTGTAGGTGGTGACGTGACCCTCGGCGTCTTTTGGCTGATCGAGCTGCCAGTTGTCGCGCCACATTTTCAGGGTGTAGGTCCCGGGCGGAATGTCCGTGAGTGAGTAGTTGCCGTCTTTGTCGGTGAGCGCAAAGTAGGGATGATCGACGACCATGATGAAGCCTCGCATCCAGGTATGGACATCGCAATTGACGGTGTAAAGGCCGTCTTTGCTTAGATCGACTTCGCGAGGCGGCGTCCCTTTTGGCTGGGCGGGATTGAGTTCGGAAAGTCCAAGCAATTTGAAATTCGAGTTGTGCAGCGCATCATCTTCGTTCGAAAGGATGATCTTCGTTCCTCGATGGATGATCTGGATGTGCGGCAGGTACTCGCATCCCTTTTGTCGTAATGTTGCTTCGGCGGGCGCCGGAAAGGCTTTGCCGGAGGCGACCCGCTCAAGATACACAATCGCGCCGCTCGCGCCTGAATTTCCGGCGACCGCCGAGGGATTTGGATGCGATGTTCCGCAGGCATCCTGATCTTTTTGCACTATAATCGGTGCCGCAGTCGTGGACCCGGTTGCTTTCACGCTGCCCGAGATCGAGCCGCCATTCGTGACAGCTACGACCTGGTACGAAGCGGTAAGCGGCCCGCTCTCTTCCTGGATCTTTTCTCTGGCGTTGCAGGAAACGAGTGTGAGGATAAGCGCGAGCGCAAATACGGTGAGCGAAGTTCTATTCATTGGTCGATAAGATGAAGTTCGATGAATGAACAACACCTCTTGCCGATTTGTGGCACCCTGTCATAGCTTGAATGCCACCACCGTCACACGATCATTGCTTGACGATCTTTCTTGTTACTGCGTAGCCGTTGGCTGATAGTCTTAGATAGTAGGTGGCGTTTGGTAGTGCGTGGAGGTCGAGTTGGTTTGTGATCTCGCCGGAGAGCATTTGGTGGCCTAAGAGATCGAAGAGGTCGTAGTG
>JBBSDW010000098.1:0-12376 GCA_038240295.1 Kapaibacterium sp. (SeqCode) | reverse complement strand
TTGGTAATGGCAGAGGCTTTCTTGTGATTGTCTATGCCGATTTGGAGGGTATTGCCCACTCCCTTTCGTCCGCCGACTTTAAAATAAAAGCCTCTCCTTCGCAGGAGAGGAGATTTTATTGTTCGGTGCTGGTTGGTAATGGCAGAGGCTTTCTTGTGATTGTCTATGCCGATTTGGTGGGTATCGCCTGCGCACTTTCGTCCGCCGACTTTAAATAAAAGCTTCTCCTGCGAAGCAGAGGAGATTTTATTGATCGGTGCTTGCTTAAATCTGTCTGGAATATTTTAGAGTTGTCCGTTCTTAGACGAATCGTAAGCTGAAGCTCGCGCTACGTTTGGGTTGGATTTTAGGGTATCACTTCCCTTTACGCGAGATTGTGGTAGACGGCCTGGACGTCGTCGTCCTGCTCTAACTTTTCGATGAGTTCCATTACGGCTTCTTCTTCGGCTTCGGGGATCTCTTTGAAGGTTGTTGGCATGCGTTGCATTTCTGCACTGATTACTTCGATGTGCCGCTCTTCGAGCGCTTTTTGCATTCCTGCGAAATCGGCGAAGCTTGTAAGCAGTGTGATCTCGCCTTCTTCCTGGGTGATATCTTCGGCGCCAAAGTCGATGAGTTCGAGTTCAAGTTCTTCGAGGTTGACTTTGTCGGAGGCGAGTTTGAAGACTCCTTTTCGGTTGAACATGAAGTCCAGGGATCCGGCCGTACCGAGCACGCCGCCCGCTCGGGTGAATGCGAACCGTACATTGGCAACCGTTCTCGTCGGATTATCCGTCGCGCATTCGACAACGATCGGGACTCCGCTTGGTCCGTAGCCTTCGTAGACGATCTCGTGGTAATCTTCCTGGTCCTTACTCGATGCGCGCTTGATCGCTCCTTCAATACGATCCTTCGGCATATTCACGCCTTTCGCATTCGTGATCGCGATACGAAGGCGGGGATTAATCTTTGGATCGGGCCCTGCGAGCTTGACAGCGATCGCGATCTCCTTACCGAGTTTTGTGAAGGCCTTCGACATCCTGTCCCAGCGCTTCATCTTACGTACTTTCCGAAATTCGAAAGCTCTTCCCATGTGCTATGTGTGTTAAGGTTCGCAAATTTACAACAAGAAATCTGGAATGCGCTTCTCGGGCCATGGTCTGTATGAGAAAGTCGGCACAAGCCGCTCACAATTCTTGTTTAGCTACGAGGATCAATCATAACATCAGTGAAACATTTCTTCCAGCTTTTCTTCTTCGCGTTTCTCCTTGCATTGCCAAGTATGGCTCTTGGGCAGTCTTCGGCCGATGAGATCATTGCGCAAGTCGATAAGCAAATTAATTCTGGCGCTGCGGTAAAGATGAAGTTCAAACTTCCGAATACCAAAGGGACGAGCAGCATTCTGACCGATCTCGGCGGCCGCCGTGCACGCATCGTCGTCGGCGATCTTACGATCGTTACCGATGGCAGCACCGTTTGGAATTATAACAGCGCGACGAAGCAACTTACGATCGACGCACTTTCGAATAATCAGAATTCGGCGCTCAAATCTCCACAGGATATTTTCAAGTTCGGCACGAATTACACGGCCGAAATAGTAAGCCAGAAAGGTTCGACGACAACGATCAAGCTGACTCCAAACGCGCAGATTCAATCGCTCCTGTCGAGCATTGGTGCTGTTCAAGCGATCACGCTGACCCTCTCAAAGTCGATGCACGGATACGCGATCAAGAAAGCTTTTTTCGAAAGCAGCAGTGGCTCGATGCTCGTATCTTCGGTAACGATCTCGCCGGTAAAATCTGTCACCAGTTCCGACTTTACGTTTACGCCACCCTCTGGATCGAGGACGATCGACCTTCGAGAATAGCCCCGCCCTTTTTCGAATGACATCGCGTCAACCGTTGTTGGGCTTCTTCCAGAAATTACACCAATTCGATGCCTTCATTCGAACATCATATTTTTGTTTGCGAAAATTTGCGCGGGCCTGATGACCCGAAAGGATGCTGCCAGCAAAAAGGCTCACCTGCAATTCGCCTGGCAATGAAAGCAGAGATCAAGCGGCGAGGACTCAAGGGCAGCGTACGTGCAAATCAATCGGGATGCCTCGATGCCTGCGAGTTCGGTCCGGCGATCGTTGTGTATCCCGAAGGCGTCTGGTATGGTCATGTGACGATCGAGGATGTGCCGGAGATCATAGAATCGCACATTGTTGGCGGTATTCCCGTCGAGCGTTTGCGCATCCCAGTTCAAACTTTTTCAAAATAGTCTTACGTATTTTGCTGCATGAAGTTAGTCACCTACGAGCGAAGCGATTCGGTTATTTCGGGCGGCGAGCCAGGCATTATTGTTGGCGATGAGGTCGTGAACGTGGCGTCGCTCATTTCGCAATATTCGAATGCGACGGGCAACCACGTATCGTTTGTCATCCACATACTTGGACTGCTGATCCCGCAGGGCAGCTATAGCCAACTGCGTGAAGCGCTTCAATGGATGCAAACAACGGGCGAGAGTGCGGGTGTGAAGCATCATCCGATAAGCGGCGTGAAGCTTTATGCGCCGATTCCTCGACCAACTTCGATGCGCGATGGTTATGCCTTCCGCCAGCATGTCGAGGCCGCACGACGAAATCGCGGGGTTGAAATGATCGAGGAGTTCGATCTTTTCCCGGTATTTTATTTCACCAATCATCAGGCCGTGATCGGTCCCGGACCGATGGAGGTCATGCCAGAGCATTTGAAAAAGCTCGACTACGAACTCGAGGCCGCGATCGTGATCGGAAAGATGGGCAGAAATATCAGTGTGAAAGAAGCCGATAGTTATATCGCAGGCTACATGGTTATGAACGATTGGTCGGCGCGCTATCTCCAGATGGAAGAAATGAAGCTCTCACTCGGACCCGCCAAGGGCAAGGATTTTGCAACGGCGATCGGGCCCTGGCTTGTGACCAAAGATGAACTTGAGGATCGCAAGATCTCGAGCGATGTCGGCGACCGTTATGATCTCACAATGACGGCATCAATCAACGGCAAAGAATATTCTCGTGGCAATCTGAAAGACATGAGCTGGACGTTCGCGCAGATCATCGAACGCGCGAGCTATGGCGTCACGCTTTATCCCGGTGATGTCATTGGCTCAGGCACGGTCGGCACGGGATGTTTACTCGAACTCAACGGCTCGAAGGTCACGGATAATCTCTGGATAAAAGTTGGCGATGTGGTTACCTGTTCTATCGAACGGCTCGGCGATCTCACGAATACCGTTGTGGCAGCAAAAGCATGAGGTACGCATTCATTCTCGTTCTCGCGATCGCTTGTTTCGGATGCAGTAAGCATCAGGATATACCGAAAACGCAGGATTCGCTGCTCGATAAACCACTTGCAGCCCGCGATACAACGCCTGCCGTGATCGATAGCGGTAACGGCCTCGTTATCGACGCTGCACACATGCGTTCGGACGAGCATCAGCAAATGCTGCAACGTTTCGAGCCGATGGAAGTCCTCCATATCTATCACGATTATCGCCCGCTTCGCAAGCCTGGAGTAAAGGAGAAAGATGTGCAGACATTTTTGAAGTCTCACAAGATCACACATGACGAACTGCTCGCGATTCTCGACGAAGGCGATCGTCTCGGCTGGAGCACACCTCGTTGAAGCAGATCTCGGCGGAGTCGGCGCGCAAGGGTACGTACTCGATCGTCATTGCTGCACTGCTCTGGAGCACCGGCGGTATCTTCATCAAGGAAATTTCGCTCGACGCATGGTCGATCTCGCTCTGGCGAAGTCTCTTCGCCGCCTTTACGATCTACATGATCTACACGCTCAATCGTGAGCGGATCGAAGGCAAAAAAAAGGAGCCCTGGTTTACTCCGCAACTCTGGATGACCTCCATTTTCTTCGCATTGCTGCTCGTCCTGTTCGTCGTAGCAACGAAACTTACAACGAGCGCGAACGCGATCTTCCTGCAATACACGGCCCCGATCTATGTATTATTCGCGGAGCCAATCCTCTCGCACACAAAATTAAAGCGGCGCGATCTTCTGATGGTCGTGATCTCAACCTCGGCGATGGCGTTATTCTTTGTTGGCAAGATCGACGCCGAGGGCTTCTGGGGAAATATTGCAGCACTTGCAAGCGGTGTCGCGTTCGCGGCGTTTGCGCTTTCGCTCAAACATGAGAAAGCTTCCGAGGCTTTGCGTTGGCGCTCGGTGATCGTCGGGCATGGAATAATCGTCGTCGCGATGCTTGTGCTTGTCGCAGCAGGCGTTACGAATCCAATGCCGAACTACGCGACCGATTTCACGATGCTTCTCTTTCTCGGAGTCGTTCAGATCGGTGTCGCGTATTCGTTTTTTACCTTCGGCATCGGATACGTCCGAGCAATCGATGCAACGCTCATCTGCATGATCGAACCGGTGCTCAATCCCGTGTGGGTCTATCTCGGCATCGGCGAAAAGCCAACCGGTTGGGCGATCCTGGGTGGTGCGATCATTCTTGGTGTGGTCGTAGCAAGGGAATTTCTATCGCCAAATTCAGAGGCGGCGACAATCAGAGCAAGAGTCGGCGAGTAGACGTTGAGCACACCAAACGCAGCGCGAGCTTCGGTTTGCGATTCCCTTTATCGAATAGTTATTCCTGCTTCTTCAGGCCGAATGTTCGATGCGTAATTCAAAAAAGAGCGCAAGCTTAAAGCTCGCGCCACGTTTCGTATTATCTCGGCACTACGCGTTTGTAATAATCCATCAATCGCGTATTGTTCGCAGCTTCGGCTTCTTCGACTGCTGTACGGCCTGCGTGGTTTCTGATATGGGGATTGGCGCCGGCCTGGATCAGTACGTTCGCTACGTCGTCAGTCCCTTCTTTTCCGAGATAGTGGAGGGCGGTGTTGCCGGCAGTGTCCTGAAGGTTGAGTATTGCCTGGGCCCGCACCAACGCCTGTACGACTTCCATTTTGTTCGCCTGCGCGCCGAGATGGAGCGGTGTCATACCGGCAAAATCCTGGATGTCGGGCTTCGCACCATTTTCGAGAAGCGAGCGAACGACCGCGTCGCGACCTGCGTGAGCGGCAAGATGGAGCGGCGTTTGTCCGGCGCTATCGCGAACATTCGGATTGGCGCCGCGAACGATCAGCATTTCCCCGATCGCAAGCTTATCCTCCCACACGGCATAGTGCAGCGGTGTCTGACCATAATCATTTACCGCGTTGAGCTTTGCACCGTGATCGATGAGAAGCGTCACCACATCAGGATTCCCATGGACGGTGCATGCGGCATGGAGTGGTGTATCGCCGTTGGCAGCTTTGAAATTCAGGTTCGCTCCTCGCGCAATCAACAATTGGACTGTTTTCGGTTGACCTCCGAGCGCTGCAAAAAAGATCGGCGTAAATCCCTTCTGATTCGACGCGTCGGTTTGAAGCGGCTCGTCGATCGCAGCACCACGATCCAGCAACTGGGTAACGATCCCCGCATACCCATTCTGCGCCGCTCGATCGAGAGCTGTTCCTCCCGTCATACTTTCGGGATGGATATTTGCATCGAGGTGCAAAAGAATTCGAACGATACTATCCTTGCCGGCATCGACGGCCGCGAAGAGAACGGTCTCGCTATCGTTGTTCATCGCGTTGATGTTCGCTTTGGCCTTGATCAATTTCTCCGCGATGGTGACGGAACCCTGCGCCGCCGCGAGTCCGAGCGCAGTGTTGCCATCGGGATCGGTGATATCGACTTTCGCGCCGTGCTTGAGCAACATTGTAACGGCCTCTGCTTTCGCATGAAATGTCGCAACATGCAGTGCCGTCCACCCATCCTCAGTTAGCCGGTCGATCAATTCAGGATGCGTTTTTAGAAATCCTGCAAGCGCCTTCGCATCGCCCGCTTCAGCCGCATCATAGATCGTCTGTGCATGAAGTCCGAAGGGAATGATGAGCAAGCACAAGAGCACAAATGGACGAAGCAATCGCATGTCTGAGAATCAATGAAAAAGAATTCGCAAAAGCAATAGGTTGCCAATCGAAACTCCGTCGACATGGCAACCGTTCAAAGGCGACAGGAGCCGTAACTCCATCGCTTGTTCTTACTTTATTGAACGCTCACATGTTGAAGTCATTCACTGTTCTTGTACTCGGCGCCCTAGCGCTGGCATCCTGTGGTCATACAAATAATCTTGGAAGCTACAAGATCAAGGGCACGACGGCGAGTTATCGCTCCCTTGTCGAAAGCGGCGCAATGAAATCGAGCGCGCAAATGACAGGCGACACGGCCGCCAGCGCACTCACCAACGTAGCCGCTTCCATCGGCTCGGACGCAGCCAGCCGGCAGACGGAGCAAAAGATCGCGAGCGCGATATCGTCTGACTCGCTCGCCCGCTTTTTCGCAAACGGTATGCGGCAATCGACGCGTGACTATCTTCAGCTCAGAGGCGTGCAGGATAACGGTCAGTATATCGTCGAATCGGTGCTGCAGGAATTCTCGGTTAATTCATCGAGCTCCGGCGTTAACGCCACCGTTCGTGGCACATCGCGGATCATCGAGCGGTCAACGGGCAAGATCGTTTGGGAAGATCAGGAGACAAACACGGTTCCGCTTCGCAGCACTCCGGCAACCGGCTCAACAGTGAGCGCTGCTCTCGCAAGCGCGTTCAACGCTGCGCAGCTTGTCGATCTGAGTGTTCCTGAAATTCGAACGGTGCTGATCAATTCGGCCGACGAAGCGGGCAAGCAAATGGCCGAAACGCTTCGGAGCGATGTGGCGAATCTTAAGTAAAACTGGGATGGGGATGATAAAGATGATGGTTGGTCAGGGACGTAGGAGTACGCTGCATGCGTAAAACAGTGTTGTTCTATGAAATAAAAAAGGCGGACTCTGGTGAGTCCGCCTTTTTTCTTAAATGATCGTTCGATCAATCAAAGACATATTTCGATTTTGTAGCTGCGCCATCGGGTCCCATGAGCGTGAACTGGAAATGGTGCATGTATTTGTTCGCGACCGCCATCACATCCTGAGCGGTGACCTTCGGAGTCTCGCTTGTGATCTTGAACAACGTCCGCCAGTCGCCGCTCTCCATCTGATTGTTGTAGAGGTTGCGGGCCTGATCGAGATTGGTTTGCATCACATAAAAGAAGGTCGTGATGCGCGCCGCCTTTGCATTCTCAAGCTCCTGCGTTGGCACGGGCTCAGTCTGCAACTTGTGGATCTCGGTCATCACGACAGCTGCTGCCGAATCGGGAAGCACCGATTGCAGAGTGATGACGCCATACATATTGCCGTGCGTACCGGTAACGTAGCTGCCCGGCGCATAGCTTAAGTTGCGCTTCGTGCGCACTTCATCGAACAAGCGCTTGTCAAGCACCTGGAAGAGAATGCGCTCTGCCCACCAGTCTTTCGAACCGATCGTCGGTGCCGAAAACTTGGCGAGAAAATAGGTCGTTGGCAACGCACGCGTCATCATGTACGCTGAGGATTGCGAAGCAGGCGTGATGTGATCGATCGGATGAAGCGTGAACGATCCCTGCGGAATCGGCTCGAGGTACGATAGCTTTTTTTCAATATCGCCACGGCTTACATTCCCGACAACGACCATAAGCATCTTCGATCGCATGAGCTGGCTCGCAAAATATTGCTGGAGCTTCTCGGTCGAAAGGCCCTCGACATCGGAGACTTCCGCGGAGCGGTTGAGCTGTGAATTGCCGAACCAGATGCTATCGCTTACGTAGTCGGTATAGCCTTCCGGGTTCGAAGCGCGGCTGCGAATACCGTTGATCGCAAGCTGCGATTGCTTCTGATATTCGGTTGCATCGAAGTGTGGATGCAATAAAAGATCTTCGAAGATATTCCACGCACGGTCCCAATTCGGACGAACGGTACGCAACGCGAAGGTCATGTTGTAAATGCTTCCGCCGCCGGCGATGGTCGTCGAAAGTTTTGCGAGCGTATCGCGATACATCTCCTTCGGATATTTGTCGCTGCCGCTTTCGCTGATGAGTCCAGCGGTGAGACCGGAGATCGCAGGATTGGTCGTCTCGCTGTAGGCAAGACCACCTTCGATGCCAAGATATAACGCGACGACGGCGTTGGCCTTCGTGCTGCGAAGGATCACATGGATGCCATGCGTCGTGAAGTCGCTCACATCGTCCGGCACCTGCGCGGACGCGGTAATCGAAACCATTGAGAGCGTAATGAGCGCAAGCGCTAATGTTTTTAGTGTTGATCTCATTGAAGCACCTCCCCTGGGTTTAAGTTGAGCTGTTCGAGCGTCTGCTGATTTGCTGCGACGCCGAGCACATAATTCTTGTTTTTGATATACGTGTCGATATAGCGCTCGATGTCCTTGCGCGTTACTTTGTCCACGTTCGAAATATAATTCTTGTAGTAATCGAGGCTCGCCGATGCCCAGTAGAATGGCACCGTACGCGTCGCGAATGCTGTGGCAGATTCCTGTTCGTAGATCCGGTCGCCAGCGAGAATTCGTTTGGCTGTTGCGAGTTCATCGTCGGTAAAATAGCTTGAAGCATTCCAGCCCTTGACCTCAGTGAGCATCGTCTTGATCGCCTCTTTTGCGTTGTTCGAAGGGGCGAACATTCGGATATCGATCGGCCCGACGTTCTTCTGCGAGAAGTAACTGACATCCACCTGATAGGCAAGGCCTGCATCGACAAGCTTTTTCTGGAATCCCGAATTCGGCTGATTGAGAATCGTCGAGAAGACATCGGCGGCGTAGGTGTCGTCATCCTGCTTCGTCATGCTCGGCCCCTGCCAGGTTGCCTGCACGTATGTATATGGAATTTTCGCAGCTTCGCGAACGACGAGCTGCTTTGTGATCGGCGGGAATGGCGGAGGATTCCACTGTGGGAATGGATCGGCACCCCGCTGCCACGAACCGAAGGATTTCTCGGCCATCTCGAATACATCGCTTGCATTGACATCGCCAGCTACTACGAGGGCCATATTGTTCGGCACGTAAAAGCGGTGCTGGATCGTGTGCATGAGCTCTGGCGTAGCCGAAAGGATCGTCGGGCGAAGGCCGAGCTGCTCCTTGCGCGAAAAGAGCGCCGGCGACCAGATGGCGCTATCCATTGCATAACGAATCTTAAAGAGCGGACTCGCTTCGTTGCGATCGAACTCGCCGAGCACGACATACCGCTCCTTGCGGATCTCGTTCGAATCGAAAAGTGGATACTGGATCGCACTCGACATGAAGTCCATTCCCCGTTTGAGATTCTTCTTCGGAATGATGATGAAGTAATTCACCGACTCCGTGCCCGTCGTTGCATTCGAAACGCCAAGCGAGGCACCCAGGCTCTGCATGCCTTCGAGGAATGCAGATTGCGAAGGATACTGCTTGTTCGCCTTGAAGAACATGTGCTCGTAGAGATGGCTCAGGCCGCTAAACTCCGGGGACTCCGTAAAGCCGCCGTTCTTGGCAACGAACTCGACCTCCGCGATCGGCACCATGTGGTTCTCGATCACGATGATCTGAAGACCGTTGCTCAGCGTCTTCGTCTTAAAATCTGCGGATTGCGCCGAAGCATCGCGCGAGCCCAGAATGAGCAACGCAGCGAGCGCGGTGACAATACACATCCAGCAATAACATCTTTTCATTGGTGTGTCGATGAATAAGAAACAGGTTCTTGAAATCCCAAACCAGTCAACCGACAGGCAGGCGCGGAACTGCCCCACTTGACGCGGAAGTAAGCAACACGGAGTGCACACGAATATTCCCCGAGACTTTTGCCTCATCGCATGCCAAAGTGACGTTGAACCCAACGCGCCTCACTCTTCATACTCCGGAGACATGAACGTTAGCTTCAGCTTGAAAGAGAGCTATCTTTGAAGAATGCCAACAAACGAACGATCTGAATCGAAGACCACCAGCCGCAAGCAGCAGCACGTTGAACTTGCTGTCGGCGAACGTGTGAAGTTCAAGCAGGTGACGAATGGATTGGAGCGTTACCGATTCATTCATAACGCCCTGCCTGAGCTTGACCTTGGTGAGATAACCACGACCACCGACTTTCTTGGGAAAGAACTCGCAGCGCCGATCGTCATTTCTTCGATGACGGGTGGGTATGCCGATGCCGAGCGGATCAATCGCGCGCTAGCCGAGGCTGCTGAGATGTATGGCTTTGCCATCGGCATCGGAAGCGCTCGTCAGGCAATGGAAGACGGCGCGTTTCGCACTTCATATTCCGTTATGCGCGAAGCAGCCCCGAATGCGTTTATCTTTTCGAATATTGGTGCCATCGAGATCGCGCGGCTTGCATCGTCGGGAAATATCAAAACACTTCGATCGATCATCGATCTTGTTCGCGCCGATGCGCTTGCGATCCATCTTAATCCGTTGCAGGAATTGATGCAGCCCGAAGGCGGCACAGATTTTCGAGGTGTGCTCGCGGGGATTGCGCTTGCTGTGAAGGAACTCGGTTTGCCGATCATCGTCAAGGAAGTCGGGGCTGGCATTTCTTCTAAGGCAGCCGAAAGATTGATTGAGGTTGGCGTTCAAGTAATCGATGTAGCAGGCGCTGGCGGCACGAGTTGGTCGGGTGTCGAGATCCTGCGGCACCGAGAGGAGGATCGCTCGTGGCTCGAGCCGTTCTGGGACTGGGGTATGCCGACAGCCAATTGCATTTTCGAAATCGCTCCGCTTACGCGCGTTCATAATCGGACGCTCATCGCTTCCGGCGGAATTACGACGGGGCTGGATGTCGCAAAATCGCTCACGTTAGGAGCGGATCTTGCGGGCATCGCACGTCCCATAATTACAGCCTTTATGGAGCAAGGCGAAGCCGGATTGCGAACGTTTATCGACCACATTCTTTTTCAATTGCGCGGGGTCATGTTC
Organism: Kapaibacterium sp. (SeqCode); assembly: GCA_038240295.1. GTDB lineage: Bacteria > Bacteroidota > Ignavibacteria > Palsa-1295 > Palsa-1295 > JABDDM01. The sequence goes on along the minus strand of JBBSDW010000098.1, from coordinate 1,565 downwards.
CTGACGGGCTCCGAAAGTATCAAGGCACTCAAGGCGCAGCATCTCACACGCCTGGATTGACTCCTGGTTTTTTTTATTGCTCCATCCACATTCGAGTTTTGATCTCCGACAGCATCGCCGAGCCGAAGCATATAGAAATTGAAGGCAGCGCTACCGCAACTGCCGCCGAAAAAATGCGCCGCGATATCGAGCAGGCGCTGGCGAAGATCGTCCCTGCGAAGCCTGCGAGCCTCTACGATCCCGTTCGCTATATTTTAGGTGCGGGTGGAAAGCGTGTACGACCGCTGCTGACTGGCCTTTCAGCAAAGGCAGCCGGTTCCGGCCCAAATACTTCGTGGATCTCGGCTGCCGTAGCCGTTGAACTGCTGCACACCTTCACGCTTGTTCATGACGACATCATGGATAAAGCGGAATCGCGGCGGAATAAGCCGACCGTGCACATCGAATATGGCGTCGACGCTGCGATCCTTTCGGGAGATGTGATGATCGCGCTCGCACTTCAAGCGCTTAGCCGTCATGCCGAGCATAGCCACGAACTGGTTGAAGAGTTTGCACTCGGCTTTAAGAGAGTCTGTGAGGGTCAGGCCTTCGATAAAGAATTTGAAACGCGGCATGATATCTCGATGGATGATTATCGCGAGATGATCCTGCTCAAGACGTCGAGTATTTTCGAACTCTCTGCCGTGCTCGGCGCCTACGCTGCGAGCGGACGGCTTGTCGAGCCGCTCCGTCAATTTGCCAGGCACACAGGGCTCGCCTTTCAGATGCTCGACGATCTGCTCGATCTTACCGCGGATCATGCGTCCTTCGGCAAGACCATCGGCGGGGACATCCTCGAAGGCAAACGGACGTTCCTTTATGTCGAAGCGATGGATCAATATTCGCGAATGACACCGGAAGAGAAAGCATTGATGGATAGGATCGCGGCGCATCGTGCAACGGTACTTGACGTACCGCTCGCACGAAATCTTTTCGAAAAGCTTGGTGTGCTGGCGACCACCCGATCGATGATTCAGAAAGAAACCGAACGTGCGCAGAAGGCGCTCGAGAAAGTGCCAACGCAAAAAGATCGGGCCGCACTTGTCACCTTCAGCGATTATTTGCTTGGAAGAAACGTCTGAATCATTCGCCCGATCGTTCGCCCCATAAAGTTTGAAAAATTGAATTAGTGATACAACGCACCGTAGAAGTTATCAATCGAGCAGGGCTGCATACGCGGCCTGCAGCGGCCATCGTGAAGCTGGCGAGTCAGTTTCGCTCAGAGTTCTTTATTATCAAGGATGGCTTTCGCATTAACGGGAAGTCGATCATCGGCGTCATGACCCTTGCGGCGGCCAAAGGGTCGAAGCTTGAACTCGAGTTCGATGGCCCCGACGAAGAAAAGGCTGCCGAGGAGCTTTCGCGTTATTTCGCGAAAGGCTTTGAGGAAGTAGCATGAGCATTTAGCGTTTCTTTTTTCTCCACTTTTATCATTTGTGAGTTTTACGATCGATCAGGATTCGGAGCGGACTCTACGATTCAGCGGCATCTCTGCGAGCCGTGGAATCGCGATCGGTCCTGCGTAC
>JBBSDW010000097.1:0-12886 GCA_038240295.1 Kapaibacterium sp. (SeqCode) | reverse complement strand
TCAAATTTGAGCCAACTCAACCGTAAGATCCTTCGTCGGGCTCAAGATGACTTGATTGAAAGTTGGTACTTAAATGTCGATCAAATCAAATCTATAAAACAAGTCATTCAGAGCCCAGCGAAGAATCTTGCCTTTCGGTCGCATCTGCCGTCGGCCTCGACCCTAACTTCGAATTCGTCCGGCTCAGGATGACTTGTCTATGAGAGTTCGTCGTCGAATGGGAACCGCCCGTTATCTGCGGTTCTTCGTACCCGATTTCTTCGTTGCCGATTGCTTCGCAGCCGATCTCTTCACCGGTGCCTTTTTCGCAACCGGCTTTTTCGCGGTGGCCTTCTTAGCAATCGGTTTTGAAGCCGCCCTACTCGATTTGGCCTTCCCAGCTGGAGCGGCTTTTTTAACCGGTTTTTTCGCGACCGGCTTCTTAGCGGCAGGTTTCTTTGTGTTCAATTTCTTTGCCACCGGCCGAGCTTTTGCCGAATTACTTGACTTCGCCGGCGCAACCTTTTTGAGACCCTTTACGCTAACGACTGTCCGTTTCTTCGGAAGTGCGCGAAGCACGGTCTCGCCCATTACTGCAGGGGTTTCGACAACTTCGATGCCGCACTCGGTCATCGTTGCCATTTTCTCTTCAGCCGTTCCTTTGCCGCCAGAAATGATCGCGCCTGCGTGGCCCATGCGGCGTCCGGGAGGCGCGGTGCGTCCAGCGATAAAGCCTACGACGGGTTTCGAGAAATGCTTTTTGATGTAGATCGCTGCTTCTTCTTCGGCAGTGCCGCCGATCTCGCCGATCATAATAACCGCGTCGGTCTCGTCGTCGGTTTCGAAAAGCTGGATCGCGTCGATAAAACGGGTGCCGATGATCGGATCGCCGCCGATGCCGATCGCGGTCGATTGACCGAGGCCAACATCCGTAAGCTGCTTGACGGCTTCATACGTAAGCGTGCCTGAACGCGAGATGATGCCGATGCGGCCTTCCTTATGGATAAATCCTGGCATGATACCGATCTTCGCTTTACCGGGTGAGATCACGCCAGGGCAGTTCGGTCCGATGAGCCTGGTGCCGGAGTTGATGATCTTGCCATAGACGGTGATCATGTCGCGGACCGGAATGCCTTCGGTGATGCAGACGCAGAGCGGGATCAAACTATCGACCGCCTCAAGAATAGCATCCGCCGCGAATGCCGGGGGCACAAAAATGCACGAAGCGTTCGCGCCTGTCGAAGCGACCGCGTCGGCGACGGTGTTGAATACCGGAACACCATTATGCAGGGTGCCGCCCTTGCCAGGCGTTACGCCCGCCACGACCTTCGTGCCGTATTCCAGCATCTGCTGCGTGTGGAATGAACCCTCACTGCCGGTAATGCCCTGCACGACCAGCCTCGTTTTCTTATCTACTAAAACACTCATTGAGTTTTGGATGTGATCAACTTGTCGCGGCAAAAATACGACACGAGTCGCGCCAATCTAAAATTGTGGTATGATCTAGCTCTCCCGCATGTGAACATCCCGACCCAACATCTCTTTGTCTGTCGCGAAACCTTCGTTCATCAATGCGTTGTGGACCTATCGCAATTACCGTTGTAAGTTTGGGAAGACTTCCAACAAACTACCGATGATACAAGAAGAAATCGTTTCGAGTCGTTTTGGATTGCGCTACTTAGCGCTCGCGATCTGGGTATTCATTTTCGTTTGCAATACAACGCAGGCTCAGCCTGTCTCTCCTTCGCGAGGCTTGATGATACGGCCTACCTGGAAGCCGCTTCAGAGCGGCGATTCATCGTCGGGGCTGGGTGAGTTCGGCGGCTGGGGCAGCGTGTTTCATGGCTTCAATAGCGCATCCGATGCGTTTGGGTGGGGAATTGATATTGGGGTCGCTATCGAACTCTATCGATGGTCGCAGGTATCTTCACTGACAGGGATCAGCGACATGGAGCTTACGGCAAACACGAAGAACGACATCCACTTTCATCCGCGTGGAGGAATTTGGGAGGAAGGCTTACTCTACACGCATCGTGCTGAAAGCTACGATTGGCAGATCGGTTATCTTCATCGCTGCCGGCACGACGTCGACAACGGAGAGAATGGCGAATACACGCAATCGCCATTGGAGCGGCTGCTTATTTATGGATCGCTGATCTCAAGATTTTATTTCGATCCTATCTATTTGGGGCCGCATCTTGGTGTCGACCCTCAGCAACCCAAAGAGGCGCAGATCAAACCATGGATCGCTGGCGATCTCTATGTAATTCGCGAAGATTATCGTCAGCCCGGAATCGACACAGGATTTGGCGCGAACTACAAGAATATTCTCTTCACGCTAAGTGCGGGCGCGAATGTGACATTAGCAAGACTCGGTTCTGGTGTCGTCTATTCGCACGGAGGGATCGGCGTAACTGCTTTCGGCACAGGTGGCAGCTTCTTCAAAAAATTCAGCACGATCAAAAGCGTGAGCCTCGATGGCAACGTCGAGCTTGGCTTGACCGTCGAAGGCAATGCCGCGATCTTCGATGTCTACCTGGGATATCAAGGAATGAGCGACGACGGGACAAATCCGTTGCCGCAATCGTCAAAATTCTTTTTGCTCGGAATCAGGTTGCGCGCGCCATCGCTCGTTTTATGAGGACGCGTGGCAAGTCATGGGCTCATGAAAGGTGCGACCGCGATGCGGTGCGGGGATCTTCCGCGATCACACGCAAACCCCCAAGCTTCCGCTTGCGGCTAATGATGGGCCGCTCCGCTGGAGCTACAGGAATTGGGTTGATGCTCGGTTGGACCTACGCGAATTGTGTTGCTGCCAGGCCGGTGCTGCGGGAATAGCGTAGACGCATGGCTGATAAAACGGCGCTACCGAAGCGCTTCTTCGAGCGATTGCGTGATATATTCGATCTCGCTCGAGAGCCGGTCGATCTCGCGGCGTTCGTTTTCTTTGGAGTGAGCTTCGTGTTCGGCGAAGTTAAGTGCGGTCAGGACTGCCAGCGTGTTCGTCGACTGCGACGGCAGCTTTTGCTGCAACTCGCGCAGTTCTTCGTCGACATCGGCCGCGAGTTCTTTCGTAAGCAACTCATCGTTCGAGCGGAGCGGATATTCTGTACCAAGAATTGTAACGCGGACGGTTTGTGCCATGATTATTCTGCGTTGAAGATCTCTGGTTGCAACACTGGCTCCGCAACTCCATTCTTTTGATGAAGACCCACACGTTTCTCGACTTGATCGATCCGCTTGATGATCACATCGACGGCCTTTTCGGCCTTTTTCGCATCTTCTTTCGTAAGCGTAACGGCCCAACCGGCTGCCTCGCATTCGAATTGATAGACCTTTGCGCGCATCTCGTCGCGTTCGCGGGCGGCGGCGTTAAGCTTTGACTCAAGTTCGGTTTGATCGCGAGAGCTGGCTTCGCTTATGATCACGAGTTGCTCTTTCTCTGCAAGTTTCGTCGCGATCTCAGTTAATTCTTCTTCGAGCTTTGTGATCGACTCGGCCTGTTCGACGATGAGAGAATCCTGGCCTGCGCGCTGGGTTTTCAGTTCGTTGATCTCTTCAGCGAAATGATCGACCTCCGATCTATTCGACTGAAAAAGTTTATCGCGCTGCCGTGTGTTCGAGCGCTCCTGTTCGAGCAGCTCATCGAGCTGCGCGACGCGTGCGGTGAGTTCTTGTTTATCGCGCTTTAAAAGATTGATCGTTTCAACAGCCCTGCGAACAAGGGTGTCGAGGCGCGCCATCGATCTGGCGAGCTTATCGCGACTCACGGAAGTAGCTACGGTACGCGAATTTTCAGGATTCACGAAAGTTCAGCGGCATAAAGAACAACACAGTCCTGCATCACTACCTTTTCCAGCGCTTGAAAATTCCCTTGAAGTGCAACGCACTAAGACATTCACAACAAAGTCACTTAGACGCGAAGACGTGCGCCCAAGGTTTTAGTCAGATTCTCGACAACTTTCGCCATCGTCTGCTCGACTTCCTGCTCCTCGAGCGTACGATCATTCGATCGTAGAATGATACGAACAGCAAGGCTCCGCTCGGATTGCGTCTTCATTTCTGGTGAGCGGAATTCATCGAAAATTCTGAATCCGCTCATCAGTTCTTTCGGAACCGACTGCTCGATCTCCTTCTGGAGATTCGCCGCGGTGACGTCTGTTCTTAAAATCAAGGCAAGGTCGCGTTCAACTGCCGGATATTTTGGCAACGCTTTTACTTTCTTACCCTCGGTGCGCGATTTCTTCAAAAGAGCGAAGAGCGCATCGTAGTCGATCAGCGCGAGATAAACATCGTGACGAATGTCGTATGCATCCTGCACCGCTTGCGAGATTTTTCCCGCGATTGCAATTGCTGATTCGCCTGAACGAATGAGCACGGCGTGATCGCTCACAAAGAACGATCCTGCTTTGGGCCACGACTTGAGCTCACCACCGCCCTCAAGCACCACGCTATCCAAATGCGTGATACCTGCGCGCTTGATAACCTGTTCGGCAAATCCACGAGCAAGAAATATATCGGCCTTCTGCGGCGCAGCATTGTAGGGCGATTTCGATTCCTGAATTCCGGTGAAGAGAACGGCGACTTCGGTGCGCTCCTTGATCTTCCCGATCATCTGCTTCTCTGCAGCATAAGCGAATACCGATCCCGACTCGAACAATCGCTGACCTTCTGCGCCAAAGCGCTCGTTGCGCCGAGCGATGTCGAGCAGATTCGCGGCAACAGAAGTTCGCATGCGGTTCGTCTCGATGTTAAGTGGATTGACAACCGTGACCGGCGCATCGTGAAAAAGCTTTGCTTCTCGTTCTGCGATGAGCGGTGAGGAAACACACTCCGTCGCGCCAAGTGCAAGGAGCGTGGAGCGGAGTTGCAGATCGAGCTCACGACGCGTGAGCGCTTCTTTTGTCGTCGGAAGCGGGGTGCGTTCGAACGTGGCGAGTGGAATTTCGTCGTAGCCGATCACGCGTGCGAGTTCTTCTGTCGCGTCTTCCTCTCGTTCGAGGTCTATCCGGTAACTCGGCGAAGTCAGCTGCCACGCGTCCGGAACCGTCCCCCAACCCCCTCCTTCAAAATGAAGGGGCTTGTCTACTACAATATTCAATCGCGCAAAAACGTCAACCATCCGCGTCTCCGATATTTTCATCCCAAGCAACGCCTCAGCGCGAGATGGCTTGAATGCGAATTGTTTACGTGCGATCGGAGTCGGATAAACATCAACGACATCACCAACCAACTCGCCACCAGCGAGTTCGATGATGAGCGCAGCTGCGCGGTTGAGCGCGTATGGCAACACTTCGATATCAGTGCCTCGCTCGAAGCGGTAGGATGCGTCCGTAAAGAGTCCAAGCTTTTTTGACGAGCGCCGGATCGATGACGGAAGAAAATAGGCTGACTCGATGAAGATGTCGGTCGTCGAGTTCGCAATCTCAGAATTCTCGCCGCCCATGATACCCGCGATTGCGAGCGGCTTTTCGTTGTCGCAAATGAGGAGGGTGTCGGGATCGAGCGTACGCTTCTTGCCATCGAGTGTCGTGAACTCAGTGGCAAATCCTTCCGCTTTCCTGACAATGATTTTTGAATCTTTGATCTGACTGCTGTCGAAAGCATGAAGTGGATGGCCGCACTCCATCAATACAAGATTCGTGACATCTACTATATTGTTGATCGGTCGCAATCCCAGCGATTCGAGTCTCGAGCGAAGCCACTCGGGCGATGGCGCAACCTTTACTCCTTTGACCGAACGCCCAACGTATCGCGGACAAAGATCAGCATCCTGCAATTCAACATCAATAATACTTTTCGACGAAATTTTGGGCAGCTCAAGTTTAGGAAGCTTTACATCTTCGCTTGTGATCACTGAAACTTCGCGGGCGATACCGATATGACTCAGGCAATCGGGGCGATTCGGTGTGATGCCAATTTCAAGGATAACATCGCTCTTGCCCATCGCTTCTGCGAGCGGCATGCCTACTTTATATTCAGGCGGCAATTCCCAGATGCCTTCGTGTTTGTCGGAAAGCCCGAGTTCGCGTTCAGAGCAGAGCATCCCTTCGCTGACTTCTCCGCGGATCTTCGATTTCTTGATCACGAATCCTTCGCCGAGATCGGCACCGATCGTTGCGACTGCGACTTTGAGACCCGTGCGCACATTCGGCGCACCGCAGACGATCTTGAGCGGGTCACCAGCGCCAATATTGATCTTGGTTAGACGGAGTTTGTCGGCGTTCGGATGCTTCTCGACCTCTAGAACTTCCCCGACAACGATCTTCGCAAATCGCGATGCAGCATCCTCGATCTTCTCGACCTCAATGCCGAGCATCGTCAATCGATCGTCCAACTCCTTCGGAGTGAACGGAACGGGGACAAATTCTTTAAGCCAATTAAGAGAAATTTTCATGCTTGGACAGAGGTCATAGCGCGGACAGTCACACCATTATTGGACGTGGGTCAGATGGAACCGCCACAACCCTAAAACAGAACGGCACCGATCGCTGCCAGCAGCAGCGATCGGAGAGCAGTTGTACTCATGTTATTTAAGAATGTACGAAACAAGCGTCTGAGAGTCGCCAACATCCTGACTTGGGGAGAATCCTGGCAAATAGCTCCTAAACCCCGACTTCTTTGTGAAATACCCGATAGATGGAGCGTAGCTCAATTGCAATTTTTGCGTCTGTGTGAGCTGCTCAGTCCCGTTCGAAAGTGTGATTGTAAAAGTGACCGTAGCATCCTCAATATCCAATGTTTGGCCATTGACAACCTGTGTGGATGCTCCTGCGAAGGAGGCCACAATAGTAGTGTGAGAATGCACTTGCGCGTTTAAGCTGGTGATATTGGAGTCGACAGTGAGGATCGAAACGTTTGTCAGTTTTGAGCCAAACGGTATCTGTAGCCAGCCGAGGTGTACGACATTGCTACCATCTGTCGAAAAGTCGATCGGCTGGTCCCCAGCATCAACGGACAAATCGCCGTTGGTTTCAACATGATAATAAGAAGCAAACATGCTATCCGAGCCGACCAGATATGAATTTGTCCGATTCAAGTGTGTGACGCCTGAGGCATAGACTGTATCCTGATACATTCGGGAGCCGGAAACATTGCCACTTGAATCAAGCTGAGAGTCATTCCAGGTGAACGATGAGCCCACCTTGAGAAGTGAAGGGGTCACACCAGGGCCCGTTGGGGTTGAAGTGCTACATCCAGTCATCGCGCACACACTAACGAGGGTGATCATCAAAGATCGCAGCTTAAACTTCGCCATCATCATAGGTTTTATGTTTAGGAACAGGTTTTTCAAAATTGCGAAAGAAATCGCAAATCATTCTCAAAAAAATCACGGATGTCGGAGACATCATAACGCATCATCGCAGTCCTATCGACGCCAAAGCCGAACGCATAACCCGAATACATTTCGGGATCGATGCCGGAAGCTCGCAATACATTGGGATGTACCATCCCGGAGCCAAGAATTTCAAGCCATCCTGAGTATTTACAGACGCGGCACCCCTTGCCGCCGCAGATGTAGCAGCTCACATCGACTTCCGCGCTCGGTTCGGTGAATGGAAAGAACGACGGGCGAAGCCTGATCTTCACATCCGAACCAAAAAATTGCTTTGCGAATGAAAGCAGGACACCTTTAAGATCAGCCATCGTCACGCCTTTGTCGATGACGAGTCCCTCGATCATAAAAAATGCAGCCTGGGCACGCGCGCTCACCGCTTCATTGCGATAGACGCGACCAGGCACGATCGCGCGGATGGGCGGCGCCTGCGTTTCCATCAGTCGCACTTGAACGGGCGACGTATGAGTGCGGAGTATCACGTGTTCTTCATCGCCACCCATTTTCCACGTTGGATGTGGCGCGACGAAAAAGGTATCCTGCATATCGCGCGCAGGATGATCGGTCGGAAAATTCAGCTTGCCGAAATTATGCTCATCGTCCTCGACTTCGGGACCATAAGCAATCGCGAATCCCATTTTTTCGAAGATCGCGATCATCTCATTGAATGTCTTCATAAGAGGATGCTCGTGACCGGGTTCTTCAACAACGATCGGTCGCGCGGGCATCGTAAGATCGAGCAACTCCTTGCTTCGCTTCGCACCCGTACAGAGTATTGCTTCCTTTTGTGCAAAACGCGCTTCGATGTTTTGCCTGAGGTTGTTCAGTTCTTTGCCAAAGTGCGGCTTCTCTTCTTTCGAAACTTCGCGAAGCCGATCAAAAAGCGCAGCGATCGTCCCCTTGCGGGTAAGATGCGCAAGCTTGAATTGTTCGAGAGTGTCCGACGCCGAAATCGTGTCGATGTCGCCTAAAAGCTGCTCCTTGAATGTTTGGAGCTCAACGAGTGTCATTTGCATAGTTGTGCAAAGATACTTCACGAATGAATCAACTCGAGCAACCGCTTTCCGCGCGCGGCATGAAACTTGCGAGATTGTGGTTCAAGCTCAAGCCAACATTTTCCAAGACCCACGCAATCACCACACAATGAATACACGAATTTTCGTCACGCTTTGCCTTGGCAGCGCTTTGGTTTTCGCCTCCTGCACGAAGAAAACCGATACAACAACCGTCGATAGCACCCGCACGGCTGACACTGCACATGGCAATGGACCGGGGGACACTACTCTTCACGCACAGCCCGCCGTGCCCCTCACCGATGCAAGCATTCTCGCCGAACTCGAGGCGCAGGATTCGAGCGCGATCAACCAGGCTCGCTACGTAAAATATCATACGAAGAACAAAGACGTGCTCGCATTCGCGAATATGATGTGGACCGATCATCTCAAATTTATTAGGTCTGGCCAGACGATCACGAATAAAGATAAGATCGATCCAGCATCGCCGGGACTCGCGAAAGACAAAGAAGCCATGGCCAACACGATGGCCAATCTTATGTCGGCCGACTCGACCCTGGATCTGGTCTATATTAGTCATGCGGTCGATTACATCGGCAAGCAAGTCACTCATCTCCACGATTGGCAGACCGCCGCGCAGAATTCGTACCTCAAAGCGAAGATCGCCACTGAAATACCAATCGTTCAGTCTCATCTGAACAACGCCAAGTCGCTTCTCTTAAAATTGAATGGCGGAAAGTAGGAGAGGCATTTTTTTATAAAACGTCAGTAGGCGCACAGCGAAAAATCGTCGCTGTGTGCTTAGTCTCGTTTGTTGCTAAGCACTTCGGCAAATTCGGGTCTAACACGGGCGATATCGCTTGCCGAAGCGAGAGGATAAATCGGCAGCCCGGTCGAAGACTGTAAGGACTCGAGTGCGGTCATTTCGCTCCCCTCTTGTTTCTCCTGACGATCGAAGGCGATGATGAAGCCAAGAACTTCGCAGCCGATCTCTTGTAGTTTTTCGAGTGCTTCGATCTTTGTGCCGCCAGTCGAGATGACGTCATCGACGATCACGACTTTGTCGCCCTTCTTGATCACGCCAAGAAATCCGCTGACATCGCCATGCATCTTCGCTTCCTTGCGGTCGCTTACCGCACGCATATTTGCGCGACCCATTTTCGAGATAGCAACTGCAGTTGAAACTGCGATCGGAATCCCTTTATACGCAGAGCCAAAGATCACCGTTGCTTCGGCGAAGTCGGGCATCGATACGAGCTTTTCGGCATAGAGCGCGCCCATCTCAGCAAGTTGCTCGCCAGTGCAGAGCGAGCCGGTGTTGAAAAAGTAAGGAGACTTTTTGCCGCTCTTGAGTGTGAAGTCGCCGAACTTCAGGACTTCTTCCCGTATAAAAAATTCAACTGCCCGCTCCTTGAGTGATTTGTTCGCCATCAATTTATTCTTCGTCTTCCATTTCATCCATCGCCTGCTGCAACTCGCTTGCTGCATGGAGATCGTTGGCCTTGCGCGCGACAGCAATTCCTGATTTGTAGATCTCCTCGGCCTTTGCGCGGTTCTTCATTTCGCGATACGCGCTTGCGAGTTGATAATAGGTGGCGACGTATGAGGGATCGACACTGCGCAGCGATTCGAATTGCTCGATCGCTTTGTCAAACGATTTCATCGATGCAAGCTCCAGCCCGATCGCATAGCGAGTGAAGCTATCGTTAGGATCCTGTTCGAGAAATTTCTGGAGTTGTTCTAATCGCGACATTCCTTAAAAATTTGCGCACACCATCTATAAGCCGAATCCTGTCTGTTCTTCATTGCTGAAGCGAGGCAACCATTGATCTAAGCGACCTACCCGAAACCAGCACTGCGAGCCGCAGTCGACAATTGCTTGTCATGGCTTCCTACGTGGTCTTGCTCCGTATGAGGTTTATCGTGACTTCAGGGATCACTCCCTGAACGGTGGTCTCTTACACCGCCCTTTCACCCTTACCAACATGTTCGCTCACGAACGACCGATCAGGATTGGCGGTTTGCTTTCTGTGACACTGCGCTGTCAACGGTTTTTCCCTACGGCCTAAACCGATGGTTATTCCTCGCTGCCCGGACTTGAAGTATCAACGAGATTATTCTCAATGAAAATTTCTCGGCCGGCATACTGCTCTACGGAGTTCGGACTTTCCTCTCCCCCTCAAGTCAAGGTAAGCCTCACGATTGCTCGTGAAAACAAGGAGCGATTGCCCAATGGTGCGCGCACGTTGGAAACAGTTGGCGTTATAAAATACTCCCTAAAGAACTTCCAGCGAATGCGCCATGCGGCTGGTGCTCTCGTTCTGTCCGATCACTTCGAGTAATTCAAAGAGTCCGGGTCCCATGCCCCGGCCGGTTACAGCGAGGCGAATCGGATGAATAAGTTTTCCTGCGCTTATCGCATTCTTCTCGGCATAGGTACGGATGACCGCCTCAAGCGCATCGTGCGTCCAGTTATCAAGCGCCTGGAACTCGGGCAGCACTTCTTTTAGTCGTTCTTTCGCTTCCGGAGTCCAGTGCTTCAATTTGTACTTCTCTTCGTAGTCAGTCGGGCGCTCGAAGAAATAACTCGCGAAATCGACGAAGTCGTTGATCGTGCGAGCGCGCTCCTGCATGAGTTTGATCACGGCGAGGATATAATCATCGCTGACCTCGTACCCTTTTTTCTCGACAAGCGGTTTGACAAGTTCAAGCAACTTCTCCGGCGAATATTTCCGAATATACTCGGAGTTCATCCAGTCGAGTTTCTCCTTGTTGAAGACTGCGCCACCCTTGTTGACGCGCTCGAGTTCGAATCCTTTGATAAGATCTTCCATCGTGAAGATCTCTTCGAACGCTGATGGATTCCAGCCAAGGAGTGCGACGAAATTCACAAGCGCATCGGGCAGGTAGCCTTTGTCTTTGTAGTCTTCAACCGCAACGTCACCCTGACGCTTCGAGAGTTTGCTTTTATCTGCATTGAGCAATAGCGGAAGATGCGCAAACTTCGGAGGCGTCCAGCCGAATGCCTGATAGAGCAGCACATGCTTCGGAGTTGATGATACCCACTCTTCTCCGCGGATCACGTGTGTGATCTCCATCGCATGATCGTCGATGACGTTCGCGAGATGATAGGTCGGATAACCATCCGATTTGAGAAGCACCTGATCGTCGATCGTCCTCGAATCGAATTCAATATCGCCTCGCACTTCATCGGTGAATCGAACGATCTCGCCGATAGGTACACGCAAGCGGATCACATGCGCCTCACCAGCGTTGATGCGCTTTTCGACTTCTTCTTTCGAAAGATTTCTGCAATGGCGGTCGTACATCGGTGGAATGCCCGATGCCTGCTGCGACTCGCGAACGAGCGCAAGACGCTCGGAAGTACAGAAGCATGGATACGCTTTCTCCTTCGCGACGAGCTCGGCTGCCCGCGTGCGGTATTCTTCCGTCTTTTCCGACTGCACATATGGGCCAAACTTCCCCGGATTCTGCGGACCCTCATCGAAGGTGATCCCGGCCCACTTCATCGTCGAAAGCAAATTCTCAACTGCACCTTCGACATAACGTGTGCGGTCAGTATCTTCGATGCGAAGAATGTTCACACCACCATGATGCCGCGCAAACAAGAAATTATAGAGCGCGGTCCGAAGCGATCCGACATGAACGAACCCAGTAGGAGAAGGAGCAAAACGAACGCGTACCATTAAAGCTGAAAAAGTGGGATTCGCATAATCCCTGTGTAAAAACAACAAAGCCCTCGCAAGCGAGAGCTTTGTGCAACAACGAGCGACCGGATGTCACTCCTTATTGATATGGTGGGTGAGCGATGGGTCTCGAACCCACGACCTCCAGGGCCACAACCTGGCGCTCTAACCGACTGAGCTACGCCCACCGTGTTCGGGCAAGTATGAAGTTTGAGGTATGAAGTATGAATACTTTGGCCCCTCGCTGATACTCGCACCTTCAACAAACTGCTGAAGACGATTTTGTAGGGAAGTATGAATACTTTTATACTTCCCTTATGCCTATTCTATTTTTTACCTAACGATTCTTTCTTGCGTTTAACGATCGATGTGAAGATCGCTATCAATTCGTTTGATTCGTTGATCAACGGATGTAATCTTGCTGGTTCAAGAATTTTTGACACTCATCCAGTAATTCCATCCAATAACTTGATTCATCCAATTCCTGCATCGAACCACTAAGCTTGCTGATATCATCAGCGTCCGACTTTGCTCGACAAGCCTCACGAAATTGAGCACCTACCGAAGTTCCGGAACGAAGCAATTGTCGGCCGATAACAACAGCTTCGTTGTGATGCGGAAGAGAGGCTGATAAGCGGATGATCTCAAGAGCATAAAGCTTCGTGCGCTGACGCAGCCCATCCGATGCACTTGTGACTCCTTCAAACCTCATCCCTCGGACTTCCCCAACTCCCCGCTTCCAATCCCCCTCATACTTCATACCTCATACTTCAAACTTGCCCCATGTGCGCCCGGCTGGACTCGAACCAGCGACCCTCAGCTTAGAAGGCTGATGCTCTATCCAACTGAGC
>JBBSDW010000096.1:0-12900 GCA_038240295.1 Kapaibacterium sp. (SeqCode) | reverse complement strand
GAGCGATCTCCTACTGCTTCCGCCGAACGTCTTGAACGAGGATGACATTTTTCTTGACGACGAAACGCCAGCAGGGTTGCAGAAAAATTTAGGTGGCCGTGCAATGGCGATCTTTCACGGAAGTTGGGAGGAGGTCTTGCACTATCTCGACGACCCCGATGCACAGACGTTTCAGAGTAGGCGAATCACCCTGCCTGTTATCCAAGCCTAAGTTATGCGAATCATCTGTTGGAATGTGAACGGTATCCGTGCGGCGCAGAAAAAAGGGCTGATCGATTATGTGACGCGTGAACAGCCCGATATTCTTTGTCTGCAGGAGACCAAGGCACAGCGCGACCAGCTCGATGAAGAATTGTTGAACATCGCGGGCTACACCAGCTACTTTTTCAGCGCCGAGAAAAAAGGGTACTCGGGCGTCGCGGTTTACACGAAAAAGAAGCCCGCTAACGTTTGTATGGGTTGCGAAGCCTCTCGCTTCGATGCCGAGGGCCGAGTGCTTCGACTGGACTATCGGGAGTTCACACTCTACAATATTTATTTTCCGAACGGCGGCCGCGGTCCTGAACGTGTGAGATACAAGCTCGATTTTTACGAACTGCTTCTCGAGCAATGGGAGGAGTTGCGGGCAGAAGGGAAGAAGCTGATCATCTGCGGCGATTATAACACGGCGCACAAGGAGATCGATGTTGCGAGGCCCGCGGAGTGGTCGAAGTCATCCGGGTTTTTACTGGAAGAACGAGCCTGGCTCGACAAGATCGTCGATATGGGCTATGTTGATATTTTCCGAAGATTCCACGAGGAGACCGACCTGTATACCTATTGGGACAACTTCCGCAATATGCGGCCCAGAAATATAGGCTGGCGTATCGACTATTTTTTCGTCACGCCGGATGTTGTTCCGCTCGTGAAATCGGCTGAGATCCACCCAACGGTAATGGGAAGCGACCATTGCCCGATCGAGATCCTCCTGAAGATACCTTAGAGCGCGAGAGAACAATTTGGCAAAAAAAGCCGTATATTCGTTCAGCTCTAAGGGCATTTGCCTGCCCTGATTACGATCTGCGCCTTTAATTCTTGCACAGATCGCTCTTGTTTTGACGTTTGCCATTAACAACGTATGGAGGTTTCGCTACGCTCAGCTCGGCGTATGCCCGCTATTTTGGCAGGGCTATTCCTGCTTTCGCGCGTTGTTTTCTACCTGATCGGTATACGCTTCGACGCGAGCCCCCTCTTCACGTTCTGGCAATTCCTCGATATCCCGCTGCTGCAACATCGGCTTGTCGAAAGCTTGTGGTATCTTCATTCGCAGCCGCCGCTCTTTAACGCCTTCCTCGGTGTCGTCTTAAAGCTGAACGCGCTCCACGCTCCGGCGATATTCCATGCAGCATATCTGGGTCTCGGGCTACTGCAGACGCTGCTCTTATTCTGGCTGCTCAAGCGGTTCGGGGCTTCGGAAAAGCTTGCATTCGTGATCGCACTTGTTTCTGCTGTGAGTCCGGTGTCGATCGTCTTTGAAAACTGGCTTTTCTACGACTATCCGCTCGCGACGCTATTTCTCGTGATGACCTACGCGCTCGTTCAATTCTTCGACCGAAAGCAGGCGAGATATGCATTCGGTTTTTTTACGGGTATGCTCATCGTTGTACTCACCCGTTCGCTTTTTCATGCGGTTTGGGTGATTGCGATCACCTCGATGATCTTCTATTTTGCGAAAGCAGATCGGAAGTTACTCTTTAAAGCAGCGCTCGTTCCGCTGATGCTCATAGGACTTTTTTACGCAAAAAACATCGTCCAATTCGGCAGCCTTACGGGCAGCACGTGGTTCGGACAGCACCTCGCCCGGGTGACGACGGAACAAGTGAGTGAGGAGACTCGCAAGGATCTCGTAGCTCAAGGTAAACTCAGCCCTGCTGCGCTGATTCCTGCGTTCAGTGATCTCGATTGTTACCAGTCACTCTCGGTTGACAGGCACCTGACAGGAATCCCTGCGCTTGATCAAACGGCCAAAGTAGGCGGCGCGGTAAATTTCAATTGTGTACAGTACATCCAGATCTCTGAAATGTATAAGCGGGATGCGCTCTATGTGGCTTCGCACATGCCAGCGGTGCTTGCTACGAGCATCGTCAAGAGTTCGTTCTTTTATGCAAGATCGCCAGCGGAATTTTACATGCTCCGTACGCGCGTTGAAAAGCTTGGCGCTTACGATCCGATCTTTCGCGCTGTCGTCTATGGCGAGCTGGCGAGTTATCCCGATCACACGACCAAGGGCACGTCCGGGTATCAACGTCAGATGCTTCTGTCGACGCCCTGGTTCATGCTGTTGCTGATTCCAATGATGCTCTTGTATGCAGCGCGCTTTGTGATCCGAACACTTCGGACAAAAGAGGCGGACGCTGCTCAGATCACGATGCTTTTTATTACCGTG
The DNA here is from genome assembly GCA_038240295.1 of Kapaibacterium sp. (SeqCode). Taxonomy (GTDB): domain Bacteria; phylum Bacteroidota; class Ignavibacteria; order Palsa-1295; family Palsa-1295; genus JABDDM01. Next base: position 10,475 of record JBBSDW010000096.1, on the reverse strand, counting down.
AATCTGCTCTTCGTTAGCGTCATTGCAAATATTTTTGAAATGGGCGAGAACAATCGTATTCGCTACATGATGGATCCGATGTTCCTGCTTCTCGGATCGGTCATGCTGCGCGAAGTCTACGCCCTCGTTAAGGCGTGGCCAGGCTGGAGAGTAAGCCTGAGCCGCAAACCGAAGCTCCTGGTTCAGTCGGCAATGCGGATGCGTATCTTTTGAAGCACCGTCGGCAAATAAGGTAAGAGGAAGCCTTGTCTCGGCTCAAAAATCAATGCATCGCTCGCGAGCCGAGGGTTACAAAAAGCTTCACCGTTTCTTCGCCGCGTTTGAGAATGGCGACGACAATCTCGCCAGGGTGATGCTTTGCCAGTGCATCGGTATAATCGTAGATCGTTTTGATCGGGTAGTTGCCAAAATCTACGAGAATATCGTTGGCCTTGAACCCCGCTTTTTCTGCTGGTGAATGATCGGTGACAGCGCTGATCTTCACTCCGACTCCTTCGTAGCCATAATCGGGAACACCTCCGACATAGACGTGAAAGCTGGAAGCGTGTTGCGTCGTGTCCTCTGTTGCCCTTGAATAGGGGAGCGGCGTCGAGTCGTTTGCGAGACGTTCGAGAAGTTTACTTGCGAATTTCACAATGCGCGCTTCGCCGACCGAATTGATCTTATCCCACGTATCCGATGACCGATGATAATCGGGATGGTAGCCCGTAAAGAAAAACGCGACAGGGATTTTCGCCAGATAAAAATTCATGTGGTCGCTCGGGCCGAGTCCGGCGGATTTTAAGCGAAGATTGAATTGCTTCGGCGAATTAAGCTGACTGTAGATTTTCGTCCATTGCGGCGAAGAACCGACACCTTCGATGATGAGAATGCTGTCCGCACTCAGTCGACCGACCATATCCATATTGATCATTGCTCGAATGGATGTGAGCGGGACCAGCGGATGATCGATAAAATATTTACTGCCGAAAAGCCCTTCCTCTTCGCCAGAAAATGCGATGAAGACGACGCTGCGTTTGAGCATTTTCATTCGCGCGAAGAATCCATAGTACTGCGCGAGTTCGAGCATTCCTGCAACCCCGCTTGCATTGTCGTCGGCGCCATAGTGGATCAGGTGATTCGAATCGAGTGCGTTTCGGCCGCCAAATCCAAGATGATCGTAGTGCGCGCCGACAACAATGACTTCTTTGCTTAACACGGGATCGCTGCCGGGGAGATAGCCGACAACGTTCGCAGTGGTGTGATGTTCAAAATGAACAGTGTCCATCCAACGTTGTGTAACGCGCTCTGCGAACGTGAAACGCTGAAGATACTCTTTCGCAGAATCGATCGGCTGCAGTTCATAGCGTTTGAACTCACCCGCAATAAATCGGGCAGCTCGCTCGGCGCCGATGCTGCCCGAAAGCCGTCCTTCGAGCGAATCGTTGGTTAGGATCTGAATTCTCGCAAGAATATCGCTAGGCAGGATCGCTCCACGGGTATAGGGCTGAGCATCAACGCTCAGCCTGCATGCGACAAGAACAAGAACAGCGAGCGAGATCTTGCTGAGATAATTTTTCAAAAGTTTAATTGGAAGCGTGCGAAGCGATATCGGCGAGAAGCTCGGCACTGTGAATGCGCGGATCAACGTCATGATAAGTCTTGACGATCTTTCCATCCTTACCGATCAGGAACGTCCAGCGATGCGCGTGGTGACCGGAGAAGGGCACACCATACGCATTGCAAATTGTGCCACTTGTATCGACAAGTAAAGGGAATGTCAGGCTATCTTTTTGTGTGAACTGCCGATGCTTCGCCTGATCGTCCATCGAGACGCCGAGGATTGCGGTGTTGGCAGCAGCGTATTTCGAAAGATCGTCGCGAAAGCTGCAGGCTTCACGCGTACATCCGCCCGTCATGTCTTCGGGATAAAAATAGAGCACCACGTTTTGTTTACCGGCGTAATCGGCGAGGTTTATCGTCGATCCATCGGTGGCAGTGGCAGTAAAAGCAGGAGCCGTGTCGCCGGCTTTGAGTGTAACAGCAGCAGTTGCGATCATCATTGTCATCAAAAAGCGTTTCATAAGCGTCGTAGAAAAAAAGTGTTGTTTTCGTCAGTTTGTCTCATCCGTATCTACGTCGATGACGCCGGCAACGATGAGGCGAGCAAACTTTGTTACATCGGCTCCCAGTTTGGTCAGGCGGTTGGTAAGCGCTTGCTGCTGCTCTCCAAAATCGTTTGCCTGCAACCTGCTCGAATTCGAGATCGATACTTGATTCGGCACTACCCACGCACCAACGCCGCGCATGATGGTTCGAAGATGGTTGATCGAATTGATGGCGCCCATTCCGCCGCCGGCAACTCCGATCACGCCGACCATTTTATGCTCGAATTCCGCAAAGCTGCAAAGATCGAGCGCATTCTTTAACGCACCAGTTAGGCTGTTGTGATACTCCGGCGTCCCAAGGATTACGCCTTGGACATCTTTGATCGCGGTGCGAAATTTTAATACAGACTCTGGATAGGTCGAATCATCGTCGCGGCCGTCACATAACGGGAGATCGAGATCGGCAAGGTCGAGAAAGCTGATTTCCGCGCCCGCAACCCTCGCGCCTTCGAGCGCAACCTGCACTGCGTGCGATGTCACCGATGGCGTGCGCAAACTCCCGCAGATTCCCAACACCTTGATCGACATTACTTCTTCGGTGCGTGATCGTAAAATCCTCGCCCCGTTTTTTTACCGAGCAGATTTGCTTCGACCATCTTCTGTTGAACCAGTTGCGGACGAAAACGGGGTTCGCCGAAAAATTGATCGTAGACCGATTGCGTTACTGCGAGGTTGACATCGATGCCGATGAGATCCATCAACTCGAACGGACCCATCGCCCAACCGTTCGATCGCCATATTTTATCGATTTGTTCAACAGTGGCCACGCCATCATTCAACAATCGAAACGCTTCGCCATAAAAATTGCGGGCAACGCGGTTCACGATAAAGCCCGGCGTATCCTTCGCGAGCACCGGAGTCTTGCCAAGTTGCTTGACGTAGCCCTCTGCACGGTACATCACATCATCGCTCGTTTGCTGGCCGCGAATGATCTCGACAAGCTTCATGATGTGTGCCGGGTTGAAGAAATGCAGTCCAAGTACGCGCTCGGGACATTTCGTTGCGCTTGCAATAGCCGTGATCGAGAGGGAAGAGGTGTTCGTGGCAAGGATGCACGACTCCTGACAGGCCTCAGCAAGTTTCGCAAATAGCTCCTGCTTCGTCGAAAGCTTTTCGACGGCAGCTTCGATGATCAGGTCACACGTTTTCAGATGATCGAAATGGGTAGTCGTGCGAATACGGAGCGCAGCTTTGTTTGCATCTTCGACTTTGAGCTTTCCGCGTTCGACCGACTTATCCATCAGCAGGCCGATATTGCGATAGGCGCGCTGAAGAAACTCCTCGGAGATATCATAGAGCACGACCTCATATCCAGCGAGCGCCGAGGAAAGGGCAATGCCAGAGCCCATGGTGCCGGCCCCGATGACTCCAATGCTATTCATGCAAACGTAACTTTAATGAGATGACAAGAAAAGCAGCGGATAAGAAAAACAGAGTATAAGAAAAGGCGGCTTCCTGTTTTGCAGATCGCCGCCTTCGTTGAACACTGTTATTCGTGAGTCAGTATGTTAACCGCGCATGTGCGCTTCTTCCGGGATCTGATCCCAGTCGGGGATCCACTCAGGAACCGTAAGGCCGTACTCATCGCACAAGTTTTTTACTTCCTCGGCGAATGTGTCGCGGACATCCTGATTGTCACGGATCTTAAGCAGCAGCTCACGATAGCGTTTGTTCTTGCGCGTGTTCGGTTTGCCGAAGATATTCATCGTACGAGGATACCATTTCTCGAGGGCGGCCTGTACCATTTCCTTTGTGGCAGGGCTTTCGTGCGCGAGTCGCTTGACCCAGTATTCGCCGTGACCTACGTGCGTCATTTCTTCTTTGAAGATACGCTCGATCTCACGCGACCACGGGCCATAACTTGATTTCTTTACATCCTCCAGCTGATGCCCTGCGCCGCGATCCATCAGGAAGTTGAACATAATGAAGTCAGCCCATGTGTCGATGGGGTAATAAAAAATGTTGACGCGCTTATCATCCGCAGCACGCTCGGCACCGAGATCGGCAGCGGAGTCGATGCGCAACGTGTAATCGTTTTCGCCGACCATGGATTGCGTGTCGATCCCGAGATCTTCAAGCAAGCGGTACATCGCACGCGCATGACGAACTTCGTCGCGGGTGATATTTGAGACGATCAGCATTTCCTCGACCGAAGGTGCCTTCTGGATCCAGGGAACGTAGCCGAACGCGCCGGCGAGTTCGGAGTCGGCCTGCTGATTCATCAGGTTGCAGAGATGATCGAAATATTCGTCCGACATGTCGTTATGATCTTCGATCTTTTGGCCTTTTGCCAAAAGTTCGTTCATACGGCGCGTGCGCTCTTCATTCGGCAGCAATTCTTCCTGCTTGCCTTTTGCGGCCATCGGATGATACTTGGCCTTGTCAGAGGTCATCGACATGGTCTATTCGCGGTTTAGGTTAAAATCGAAACATTGCAGGATAGCTAAACGAGTCTCAAGCGCGGGAAGTTCGTGCCTGTGGCATGGCGGAGCGTTTTAGCGTTCTGGAATGAATTCTGCATTCGCGTTACGTGCATGGAGAAAACGGTGGAAAAGAAAACGACAGGGCCTGCGACGCTGCCATCAAAGCTGGCGCTGACGGGCCTCGATAAACGCGAAAAATGGTGGCGCAGACGTGGCTCGAAGGAGAAGGGATTCTGGTACGCTACGCCTGAAGGGAATCGGATCGCGGCCGTCAAGCATCTCGAACGAATTGCCAGTCTTGTGATCCCACCGGCTTGGCGGCACGTTCGCATTTCGCCTTATCCGACTGGGAAAGTGCAGGCGATCGGTTACGATGCCGCAGGAAGAATGCAATATCTTTACCACGAGCAATTTGCCGAACGTCAGCAGCGAAAAAAATTCAGCAAGGTCGCGGACTTTGGTAAAGCGCTGCCTGAGCTTCGAGCAAGGACGAATCGCGATATGGCGCTCGAAGGATTTCCTCGCGAGCGCGTGCTTGCGATCATTGTGCGATTGGTGAACGATCTCTATTTCCGGGTGGGCTCCGAAAAAAGTGTCAAGCAGTACAAGACCTTCGGGATCACCACGCTCAGGAATCGCCATCTCAAGATCTTTCGCGGTGGAAAACTGCTGTTTAATTTCATCGGTAAACATCACATACGCCAGCGCAGGGTGCTGGTCGATGATGAACTTGCATCCACCCTCAAGGAGCTAAAAGTGATCGGTGGGTCGCATTTGTTCAACTATCTCGACGAAGAAGGGCGTGGCCATCCGATCGGCGCTCGCGAGGTGAATCAATATATCAAGAGCATCACCCAGGACAAATTTTCCGCAAAGGATTTTCGCACGTGGGGCGGAAGCTTGCTGGCGGCTGTGGAGTTAGCCGATATGGGTCACGAACGCGATCCGAAACACATCAAGCGAAATGTAGTCGAGGTCGTTAAACGAGTTTCGGAACGGCTTGGGAATACACCTGCGATTTGTCGCGAATCGTATATTCATCCGAAGGTAATTTCCAGGTACGAGAAGGGAATCACGCTCGAGGATTTCAGAAAAAAGCATGAGCGAAGGATCCGCAAGATCCAGCCCGACTACGAATCCGAGGAACTCGCATTGCTAAAATTGCTGGAGGGCTGAGGCCTTTACTTACCCTGATATTCCGGCTTTCGCTTCTCTGCAAACGCAGCAACCGCGTTCGTGTAATCTTGCGTACGGCCGGCCGCCTCTTGCATGAAGACTTCGTTGTCGAGAGCTTCGTCAAGCGACATCACTGCCGCCTTATCGAGCATCCGTTTGATATAGCCGTAAGCTTTCGTCGGACCTTCGGCGAATCGCGTTGCGATTGCCAAGGTTGCCCCTGTAAGCTCAGAAGCAGGCACGACTTGATTGGCGAGCCCAAGTTCTTTCGCGCGATCTGCGAGTACGTCATCGCCTAAGGCTGCTAGTTCGAATGCTGTTGACAGCCCAGCATACTTAACAAGAAACCAACTCGATCCAGAATCGGGCACGAGTCCAATGCGCACGAAGACTTCGATAAGCTTCGCATTGTCGGCCATGATCCGGTAATCAGCCGCAAGGGCTAGGGAACATCCAGCGCCAGCTGCAACGCCATTGACAGACGCGATGATTGGTTTCGGAAGCTTTCGCATTGCGCGAATGAGCGGGTTGTAGCGGCGTTCGAGCGAATCGCGAAGCGACCTCTTTCCGCCTCCAGATGGAGCATCTTTCAGATCCTGCCCTGAACAAAACGCCTTACCTGCCCCGGTCAGTACGACAGCGCGTATCGAATCATCCTTTGCCGCGAGCTTGAATGCATCGAGAAGGTCGGTCGAAAGCTGTTCGTTGAATGCGTTATAAACTTCGGGTCGATTGAGCGTGATCGTATAGACACCACGCTCGTTCGAGGTCAATATCGTTTGAAACTCTGCCATCCTGTTGTCGTGAAAATTATTTACCCTTCCACTCGGGCTTGCGCTTTTCGATGAACGCTGCCATTCCCTCGCGCATATCCTCGCTCGAAAAGCAGAGGTAGAAGTTCTTGCGCTCGTATTCCAAGCCCATTTCTATCGTGGTGTCGAAGGATTTGAGCACGGCCTCTTTTGCGAGCCGAACGGCAACCGGCGGGCGGTTAGCGATCTCTTTTGCAAGTCGCATCGCTTCTTCGAGGTAGAATTCTACAGGCACAACCTTGTTGATGAGTCCAGCCACGTGCGCTTCTTCTGCGGTGATAAACCTTCCCGAAAGCACCATTTCCATTGCGAGAGCTTTGCCCACAGCCCTTGTCAGACGTTGTGTGCCCCCTGCGCCCGGCATCACGCCAATGTTGATCTCCGGTTGACCGATGCGAGTAGTTTCGCTCGCGATGATGATATCGGCGTGCATCATCAGTTCGGAGCCGCCACCGAGTGCGAATCCGGAAACAGCCGCGATGATCGGTTTCTTGATCTTGCGGATCCGATCCCAGCGAGAGAATTGATCTCGCATCAGCATGTCGATCGTCGTCGCTTCGGCCATCTCTTTGATATCCGCACCGGCTGCGAAGGCTTTTTCGTCACCCGTGAGCACGATTACTCGCACCGCATCATCTTTGTCAAGCGCTTCAAGTGTCTCGACCAACTCAACCATCAATTCGAGGTTGAGCGCATTGAACACCTTGGGGCGATGGAGCTGCACGGTCGCCACAAATCCATCCTGCGAAAGCTTCAGATTCTTCAGTTCGGCCATACACTAGAGATCGTTCATTAGGCACCACTATCGCACAATGATCCGCGGGTTATCGAGTAAGCCTTCGAATAATCCTCAATGGATCTTGAAACCAGAGAATCTTACTACTCCATACGAATTGCCACCCATCGTGGAAATGGCAGCAGCGTTCGGTGAGATCTGAAGACTGACCTTGTCTCCAGCATGAAGCTGTATAGGCATATCAACCTGTAACAGCGGGTAACCGGCCACGACGGAATAGAATCGATTGTAGATATTCGTAGAGGCGTTCACGGCGAGGGAAAGGTAGATGTCATTTGGTGTAACGTTTCTGGTATCGAGCGTCACCATCGCTGAGAATGAATAATCACCGTCGCTGGGCGCGGTAAACTCGTCGTTGGCTAATGAAAAATTCCCGCCATCGTCAAAGCCGCCTGCAGAGTTGTTGACAGTAAAGTCGATTTTCTGATAAACGCTTTTTGTTAGAGTCTGGAACACGAGGCTTAGTACATTGAATGCTGTGGGCGGTTGGATCACAGTTGCCGGTGCCCATGCCATTCCGCTCCACTGAAGGACTTGTCCTGTCGAGGGTGCGCTTGGAGAAACAGCAAATGACTGAATGTGTGTGACAGTCGGTGAAGGGAATGCCCCTCCGAGATCACCGCTTGCGGGTCCTGTAAGTTGGGTCGCTTGCACCGTCGCCGACGGCGCAAGTGCATTGGCAGTGAGTGCTCGGAATGCGTAGGGCACTGCAGTGAACGGAGTCCGAGGAGACAGCTCGACTCCATTATCGATCGAGATACCGAGATAGTACGCATGATCGAAGGTTAACGAATCCGGAATCGGGGTTTCGCTCCCAATGATGGCATTGAAAAGACCATGCTTCGTGAAAACGCCATGGATCTCGTTATAGATGGGCGATCCGCCCAGAGAATCGTTGTAGAATCTGAACCTGACGAGGTGTGCACCGTCCGCAACTGGCACTCCTAATCCATCGGTCAACGTACCCTGATAGCTGATCGTTTTGGGGACTTGAGCGAAGCTGATAGACGAAACGCAGAGGATGCTCGAAAGCAAGCTGATTTTAAGCAAGATGGATCTCATGGCAATTTTATGATCTGGTAAGGATAAAATATGGCCCAACAGGTGATCGTTTAGCCGATGAACAAACTTAGGGACAAATATAAAGCGATTTGCTTGCGGTCCGGCGATTTATGCACTGTGCTCAGTGAGTTGCAATGATACGAGGAGAGACGGATTCGTGCGGCAATTCGATCCTGCTGGACCGCATCCCTCACGCACTTCGGACTGTCGACTCGCTTGCGCCATACGTGCTGCAGGCGAAGCATGCAGATTCGGCCAGCACGCCGTACAGCAACTCATTCAGAGTTGCCGATGCTCGTTCGGCCGATCTTGGTATCGACACGATCTTCGCATCGTCGGTCAGTGGGGTTCGGTACACCGTTTCGCCTAGCGTATTTCGCTGCGACCATCTCGACACCGCCGTGATCACAGTATCACAATTGGACTCTATGCTGGCTGGCTGTGCAGTCTTTCTTATCCGTGATTGCGCGCACAACCAGACGACGTATAGGGTCTGTTTCCCGGCGCACAAGTTGAACACGTCTGAAGTCGAGAGGAGTCATAGTTCTCCGGACCTCCGAATTACAACAAAGCCAGGAGCTGCGATATTCACTTTTGGTGCGGTCGCTCATGCTGGGGAATTGCGGATCTATGATGTGCTGGGGCGCGAAGTTAAAACGATCGTGCTGCCCAGCGGATCGACGACTGCTGTCACTTCTGGTAGTCTCGCGGCCGGAGCGTACGTAGCAAGACTGGAAGGCCGCAGCACAAAGTTCGTCATCTTGAAATGAGATCCTAAGGTGATCCTTAGGTGGTCTTTTTCTTCCTGATCTTCTTATAGTTCACAGGGCGCTTTTCATTGAAGGCACTGATCCCTTCTGAGACTTCATCTGAGAGATTATGGATGGAGAGCCAATCACGTGCGTGCCCGATCGTCATGTGCCAGCTGAAGTCCTTCCAGAAGTTGAGATTCTGCTTTGTATAACGGAGGCACTCGGGAAGTTTGTTGTAGAGCTTCTCGCAAAGTCTTGCAACGGCCCGATCGAGATCCTCTTTCGGCACAATTTCATTCACGAGGCCCCACTCAAGCGCTTTTGCTGCAGGGATATCTTCGCAGAGGAAGAGGATCTCGCGGGCGCGGCGCTCGCCGACCATGAGCGGCAGCCATTGCGTTGCGCCTGCCGCGGCAACGCTTCCACGAGCGGCACCGACCTGTTTGATAATTATATGGTCAGCAGCAATCGCGAGATCGCATGAAAGATTCACTTCATTGCCGCCACCCACGACCATGCCGTTAAGCTTTGCGATCGTTGGCTTACCGATGTTGCGCAGACGTTCGTGCATCTCGATAAAAACGCGCATCCACTTATAATAATCGTCGGGATTGTTGAGGAAAAATTCTTCCTGTTCCACGAGATCGGCACCTGTGGAAAATGCTCTATCGCCCGCACCTGTAATCACGACCACCGCGATCGTATCATCCCACGATGCGTCTTCAAAGGCGACCATCATCTCACGAAGTGTTGTGAGATTCAGGCAGTTGAGCACCTCTGGCCGGTTGATCGTCACGGTCGCCACGTAATCATTTTTCTCGTAAAGAATATGGCTGAAGTTATAGGTCTTCTTTTCCTGATAAGGATTTAGCTCCTGGGATGTCTTGGTGCGTGCCATGGTACTACGTGAATGTTATGGTTTGGGCGATTCGATGTTGACAGTGATCATGCTCACAAGCGGCCCTGCAAAGGACATCAAGTCTTTTGCGGCAGCCCGACTGTTCGGCGATCGCATCGAATTATCGAGCGCCGCCTGATCTTCGAAATACATGGTACAAATGAGGTGCGGTGCTTCGGCGATCGTGCTCGTTGGCGGCGTGAGCATTTTCTTTACATGTGCAACTTCCATTTTGAGCATTCCTTCCATTTTCGCCGCAAGCGGGGAGTGGGTGTTGGTGTAATGCTCGTCGAAGGCTGCTTTATCTTCGGGGGCTTTATAGATCGCGATGAGTGCTACCATCTGTTTCCGGTTGTTGAAAGTGCTTGGTGCAAGTGCTTGGTGCAAGTGCTTGGTGCAAGTGCTTGGT
>JBBSDW010000095.1:0-13073 GCA_038240295.1 Kapaibacterium sp. (SeqCode) | reverse complement strand
TGATCGTTTTCATCGGTCGCTCCGACAGCCAGCACTCCAGGAAGAACAGCCGGCGAAAACGAGACACTGTCGATATTGTTCGTGCTATTTCCAACGGCAGCAACGACGAGCGCATTATGCGCAGTCGCTTCCTGGATCACGGACTCGAGAATGCCAGTGGTCTTGAGATCGATCGGCCCACCCCACGAGCAGTTGACTACACGAGCTCCATGGACCACCGCATAATGAATCCCTTCATAGCCACCCGCGACGTTGCCGGTGCCATCGTCTGCACGAATCGCCATGAGCTTGCAATTGTATCCCGTGCCCGCAATTCCCAAGTTGTTATCCGCGCGTGCTGCGATGAGGCCCGCAGTAATGGTACCATGGTTCGCACCCGCATTGCCCGGTAATGGGTCGCCGGTTGGCTGGAAATTCTGGTCGGTGCCATTGCCGACAATATTGACTCCGAGCCAGTTATCGACCACGCCATCCTTATCGTCGTCAACTTTATTCGTGCGCTTGTCTTTGCCTTTGCTATCGACGCCAACCTCACCAAGATTGTACTTGATCGAAGCCGCAAGATCTTCATGATTGTAATTGCATCCAAGATCGACATCGGCGATCACGACATTCGTATCTCCCGTCGTAATATCCCACGCACCAAAGAGATCCATTTTCGTGAGCGCGTATTGATTCGGGACCTGCGGATCGTTCGGCGTCTTTAAGATTGGGAAGAGATAGCGAGGCGAGCAGGCAGATATCTCTGAGCATCCAAGAAAAAGATCGGCCGCTTCAAGCGGGTCGATCTCGTTCGCATAATTAATCACGAAAATCCGTGACACTCCGGTCGCGATCGCGATCGAATCATCCAGCGTCGCTGCATCGAACGGCGAAATACGATAAGCTCCAAGCGAATGGAGAATACTTTCGTAGTGCGAGCGGTCACCGACAATGTTCACAACCGCGTCACCGGCCACGGCGCCCGCAAGATGGGGCGCGTTCGCTTTAAATTGGATGTAGATCACACCTGGCACCGTTGGCGTCAGCTTTGAAACTTTCGGCCCTGCCAACACGCTGCCAGCTGGTAGCGTAAGGAGAGCGAGCAGACAGAATATTAATCTTTTCACAGGCGATCTTTTCCTCAGCGCGTCAGGGCGCCAAAAACATATATCGAACAACGACGAATAGCACCACGATACAGGCAAGCGTCCAGGCCATATAGGTCTGTACTTTACCAGTCTGAACCGAGCGAAATACGGTTCCAAAAAGCTGTGTGGTGAACGCGCTCAGATTCACAAGTCCATCGACAACATATTTGTCAAACCAGCCGGCCATCTTCGATACGACGATCGTAAGACTACCCACACCATTGACCGCACCGTCGACCACATTTGTATCGAACCACGAACAGGATCGGGCGATGAGCATGAACGTGCCGACGATGGCGTACTCGTAAAATTCATCGATATACCAGCGGTTCAAACTAAAGTTATGAAGCGGCCGGAAGATGTGTGCAAGCGTATCGGCAAACGTTGTATTTTTCAGATACATGAACCACGCGAGAGCGATGCCTGTGAGCGCGAGGAAGATCGAGATCATCATGCCCCTCGGCGCGAGCTCCCTTGTTCTTGCTTCGAGCGCCTCCTGATGCGGCATAAGCTCCGTCTGTCTGACCTCCGGCGTCTTCTGATTGCTCGGAACGCCAGATGGCGCTTCCACTTCTTTCCGGGACGCATCATCGCCCAGTTTGACCATTGCGCTGCCAAAATGCGGAGCAGTATTCGATGGTACGATCTGCGCAACCGTAGGCGCCCACGTTTTCATGAACCAGCTATTTGCCGGATCGATCGGATTGGCACCATACCAGAACCAGAGGGTCAGGGAAGCGAGAATGATGAGCGGCACCGTCATCGCTTTTGGGGATTCGTGCACATGATCGTAGAGCTTCTGATTCCTCGGCTTGCCTAAGAAGACCATGAAGACCTGACGCCACATATAGAACGCAGTCATCATCGCAACGCCAAATCCGATATAAGGCAGTGCTACCGCGATACCCCCTTGTAATGAGCCGTAAGCCGCGGTCCCGCTTAAGATCTCGTCCTTCGACATGAATCCCGACATGAGCGGAATACCGCTGATCGCAAGCGTCGCGAGGATGAATGTCACGCCGGTGATCGGCATCTTCTTTATAAGTCCGCCCATGTTGCGCATGTCCTGCGCGTCCGTGTCGTGATCGTGCAGATGGTGCAGCGCGTGGTGTATTCCGTGGATGACCGAGCCTGAGCCGAGGAACAGGCAAGCCTTGAACATCGCATGCGTCGTCAGATGGAAGAATCCAGCCGAGAAGGCGCCGACACCCATCGCCATAATCATATATCCGAGCTGCGAGACAGTCGAATAGGCCAGCACCTTTTTGATATCGTTTTGCGTAAGCGCGATCGAGGCAGCAAGGAAACTTGTAAAGCCACCGGTGCACGCGACGAAGAGCATGGCATCGCCGGTGAGAATGGGGAAAATGCGCGCCGTAAGATACACACCTGCCGCGACCATTGTTGCCGCATGGATAAGAGCACTAACAGGCGTCGGGCCTTCCATTGCATCCGGAAGCCAGACATGTAACGGGAATTGTGCGCTCTTACCGATCGCTCCGCAAAAAATAAGAATGCCTGCGGCGGTAAGCGTCGCCTCTGGAGAAAGTCCGAGCAGACTGAACGTAGGATGAAGCCCAGCAGAGATCCGTTCGAAGATCGCTTTAAAATCGAACGTATGAAAATTCGCCCAAATGAGCATCAGCCCACTCCACATTCCAACGTCGCCAACGCGGTTGACGATAAAAGCTTTTTTCGAGGCGAGCTGCGGACCCGGTTTCTCATACCAATGCGAGATCAGTGCGTAACTCGAAAATCCTACAAGCTCCCAGAAAATATAGAGCGCGAAAAGATTATTTCCGAGAACGATGCCGAGCATCGAAAAGGTGAAGATGCCGAGATAGGCGTAGTATCGCGCATACCGCACGTCGCCTTTCATATACTCGCTCGAGAAGAGATGAACGAGGAAAGAAATGAGCGTGACAACTACGAGCATGATCGCCGTCAGGTTGTCGATCATCACGCCGGAATTGATCGCGAGCGGGCCTATACCCGGGACGATACCGAACTTGATCCACTCGAATGAAAAGTTGAGCGTGCCGGGCAGGTGCAGCTTCTCGTACAGAATATAGAGCGCCAGCACAAGCGCGAAGGCGAGGATCGGCGTACCGATCAAATGCGCGTTCTTCTGCAATCTCTTCTGGTTGAAGATAATAAGCAGGAAGGACGCGAGCGGCAGTCCGAGAATGATCAGCGAGAGCAGGATCAGTTGATGCATAGTTTAGATATACCTGCAGACTTAGTCTCTCAACTTATCGACATTCGGCACAGACACCGAATGGAAGTTCTTGTAAATATTGAGCACAATGGCGAGCGCTACGGCAGCTTCAGCCGCGGCGATCACGATCACAAAAATGGCCGACATCTGTCCATTCATGTTCACAGCGCCATAGCGAGTGAAGGCAATGAAGTTGATGTTGGCAGCATTCAGGATAAGTTCGATGCCCATGAGCACCGCGATCGCATTTCTGCGCGAGAGCATCGCATAAAGCCCCATCACGAAAAGCACTGCGCTAACGATCAGAAAATGTTCGAGTCCTACAGTCATACGTGGGCTTGGATCTCTCTTAAAATGAATCGGGTGCGTCGCCCGCCGGATCGGGTTCGCGCCGTGCGATCATCGCTGCGCCGATCAGCGCGATCAACAGTACGATCGAAACAACTTCGAAGGGAAGCAAATAATCGGTCAGGAATAACTTTCCGATCGTCGTAGCTGTACCTTCGCTTCCCTGTACTTTCGAAAATTCTGTGAGTGCACCGGCGACCGCATCCTTGTTCCATGGGCTGCGCGACCACGGTACATCTTTGTACGAGATCCAATGCGTCTGAAAGATCGCCGCTACAAGTCCAACAAGGATCGTCCCGCTAATGATAAACGCGGGCACCTTCGTCGAGCCACCCGAACGGACATCGACATTCACGATCTTGTTCGTGAGCATGACGCCAAAAAGGAGCAGGATCAAGATGCCACCAACATAAACGAGCAACTGCGTGACCGCCAAGAAGTCAGCGCTTAGAAGTACATACAATCCAGCAACTCCGAAGAACGTGAAAACAAGCGAGAACGCCGAGTAGACAATGTTCTTCGAAAAAACGACCACGCAAGCACTTGCAAGCGTAACCGCGGCGAACAAATAAAAAACGATATCAAAAGCGCCCATTGAATTTTTTGTGCTTATGCGTTATCGGTTGGCGGCGGGCCTGCTTTGAATGGTGGCGGCTTTACTCCACCTGGCTTTGTAGTAAATGGTGGCGGCTTAACTCCGCCGGCCGCGAATGGCGGTGGCTTTACTCCACCTGGCGCGGCGGCAGGCGGCGCAGTTGCAGAAGGTGCCGAGGCAGCGGGCGTTGCCGGTGCCGGATTTGCTGCGACCTGTGCTGCTTTTTCGGCGGCTTGCTGTGCGCGAAGTGCGGCTGCGGCTTCATCAGCTTTTTTCGCCGCCGCCTCGTGCATCTTGCCTTCGACGGAATCCATCGTCGCGTAGTTATAGATCAACTCGACGCGGTCGTATTCCGAGAACTCAAAGACATCCGTCATGCGAATGCACTCGGTCGGGCACGGAAACGTGCAAAGTCCGCAATAGCAGCACTTTGCAATATCAATATCGAAGCGCGTGACCCAGAGCGATTTCTTTTTCCCGTTCGAGGTGATGCCAAGATTTTCACCGGTCACGGCTTTCGCAGTATCGATCGCGATACAATTCACAGGGCATGCACGCGCGCACTGATCGCATCCGATGCAATCATCCATGTTGACATAAAGCCTGTTGCGCGCACGTTCCGGCATTTCATACCGATCCTCGGGATTCGGATATTGCCTCGTCACTTTTTTCGTGAGCAAATGGCTCATGACGATCCCGAGACCTTTGTAGGTGGAAGAAAGCGCCTGCCAGACGTCGGTGAAATACTGACTCATCTATAAAGTAAACCTAAAACTGTTAATCGATCCCAAAATTTTCTTCTTCCAGAACATTCGCTGCTCCGTCTCTTTCATCGTCCGGCACCATCATCGCCCCAAAGGCTCCGACGACCTGGATCAAATGTCCAATGATCGCAACATATCGAATCTTCGGCTTCGAATTGATCTCGCTGATCCATCCATACACTGCGACGAGCGTACCGATAGCGAACACGAGACTAAAGATCAGCCTTCGCTGCCACATCAATTCGGAGCTCCCCTCAATGCACCCACCCCACGATCAGGGTACCGACTGCCAGCACCGTGACCATCCCGAATGGAATGAGCACTTTCCAGCATACGTACATCAACTGATCGACGCGCAAGCGCGGCAACGTCCAACGGATCCAGATCTGCAAGAAGACAAAGAACAACCCTTTTAAAACAAACCAGACCAACCCCATCACCGGCCCGTCAAGTGCGGGACCGAATGGCGAGGACCAGCCTCCTAAGAACAATACCGATGCGATCGCGCTCACAGCGAACATGTTCGCATACTCTGCTAAAAAGAAGAGCGCGAATTTCATCGCCGAATATTCCGTGTGGTAACCAGCGACAAGCTCGGATTCTGCCTCAGGAATATCAAACGGGACACGGTTCGTCTCGGCAAGCGATGCGACTACGTAGATCAAGAACGCGATGACCATGAATGGCAACAGGAACCACGCTTTGGCTCCGCCGAATGTCGCGAGTGCTTTTGGTCCGCCGAACAGAAACCAGTTTTGAATACCGCCGGCCTGCAGTTCGGTGATGCGCTGCATGTCCATGGAACCTGCGATCATCACCACGGTAAGGATCGCGAGTCCCGCTGGAATTTCGTAGCTGATGATCTGCGCCACCGAGCGCACCGCGCCCATCAGCGAATACTTGTTATTCGAACCCCAGCCTGCCATCATGATGCCGACCACTACGAGCGAACTGACCGACACGATATAGAAGATGCCCGTATTGAGGCGGGCACCGATATAGACTGCCGAAAAGGGCAGACAGGCGAACGCGGCATAGCTGCCGAGAAACACGATGAAGGGTGCGAGATTGTAGAGCTTCTTATCGGCATGCGTCGGCGTCAGATCTTCTTTTTGAAGAAGTTTGAGCATATCGGCGATCGGCTGCAGAATGCCCATCGGGCCTGTGCGCATTGGTCCGAGCCGGTCCTGCACCCACGCCGAGATCTTCATTTCGCCTAAGATCGCAACCAGCGCATAGAGCAAAATAAAAACAAGCGGCAGTGCCGAATAGACGACGACCGACAAGACCGTCGAGAGTGCATTCTCTCCGATCAAGCCAGCAAGAAAATCGTGAAGTCCCTGGAACATGCTTACGTGTTTACGCGCGTTTAGCGATCAACTTCTCCCAACACAATATCGACCGAGCCAAGAATGGCAATCAGATCGGCAACGAGATATCCTCGGCTGATCACCGGCAACAAACTTAAATTCACGAACGCTGGCGAGCGGACTTTGCAGCGATATGGATTGATGCCGTCCTTCGAGACGATATAAAATCCAAGTTCACCGCGCGGATTCTCCGTCCGCGAATAAATTTCGCCGGCAGCAGGCTTGATGCGCTTCGGCACTGCCGCCTGCACATCCGACTTATCCTCGTGCGGCCATTTTTCCAACAGCTGTTCGAGAATGTTCAGCGACTGCTCCCACTCGAGCATTCGCACCCAATGACGATCGAAGCAATCGCCAACCTGTCCGAGCTTTCCGGTGCCTACTGCGATCTCGAAATCGAGTTCAGGATAGATCGAATATGGATCGTCACGGCGAAGATCCCACTTGACGCCCGAAGCACGAAGCATCGGACCCGAAGCGCCGCCATTGATCGCAACATCCGGACGAAGCACACCAATATTCGCCGTGCGCTCTACGAAAATTTTGTTGAATGTCAACAGATCGTTGACCTCTTTATGCGTCGCGCGATTCTTCTTGATGAACTCCTTGCACATCCCGAAAACATCCGGATGGATATCATGCGACAATCCGCCGACCCAGATATAGTTATAGAGCAAACGCGCACCGCAGGTCTTCTCGAACATCTCGAGAATATCTTCGCGGTCACGAAAGCAATAGAGGAACGGCGTGAAGGCGCCAACGTCGAGGCCATACGTGCCGACAGCAACAAGATGGCTCGCGATCCGTGAAAGCTCTGCAAAGAGAACGCGAATGAATTCAACCTTACGCGAAACTTCAACGCCCATCAAACGCTCGACTGCGAGCGCGTAGCCATGATCCGAATTCATCGCCGCGAGATAATCCATACGATCGACGTACGGGATCACCTGCGGATAGGTCATCGCTTCAGTATGCTTTTCGAAGCAGCGATGCAGATATCCAAGATGCGGCACGCAATCGACGACCATTTCGCCATCGAGCACAACTTCCAGCCGGAGCACGCCATGTGTCGATGGATGCTGCGGTCCGATATTGAGCACCATCTCTTCGGTCTTCAACCGGCGCGGCTCTACGATCTCCGCTGGCACTACCTTGGCCGGCATCGAGTGTCCGCTGCGAATGATCCTCTGCGAAAGTGTCTCTGGCATGATCAAACTTTGTTAGTAGGGTACTTTCATTCCGTGATAGTACTCCGGCGTCTTGAAATCTTTGCGCAACGGATGCCCCGGATAATCTTCATCGAGCAGAATGCGCCGCAAATCGGGATGGCCGACGAACTCGATGCCCATCATATCCCATCCTTCACGTTCATGCCAATTGGCGCTCGTCCAGATATTCGTTACCGAAGGCACACGAGCAAGATCGACCGACACCGTTACCTTCAGTGCGAAGATATGCCTGAGGATCGTCGACTCGAGGTGATAAACCGCCGACAAAGTTTTGTCACCATTGTCAACGGTCGAGAGCAGCATCAGATTATCGAACTGCAACTCAGGCTGGTCTCGCATGTACAAACAGACATCGCGCAGATAATCGACATTCTTGACATCGAGATAGGAGCCAAACTTCGTCGCGTATGCGCTCCCCTTCATCTCATGCCAATCGCCGATCTGATCGCCGAAGGCCGCCTGCAGACGTTCGAGTATTGCGGTTTGATCCATCAGGCGTGCGAGAGTGATTGTTTGCGAACCTTCTCCTGCAATTTCATCAGTCCTTCGAGCAATGCCTCCGGACGCGGTGGGCAACCTGGCACATAAACATCTACCGGAATCACACGATCGACACCTTTGAGTACATGGTAGCCATGTTCCCAGTATGGTCCGCCGCAATTAGAGCAGGAGCCCATCGAGATAATATACTTTGGATCGGGCATCTGCTCATAGAGGATCTTCACGCGCGATGCCATCTTGAGCGTAACTGTACCAGAGATGATCATGATGTCCGATTGACGGGGGCTCGGACGCGGAATAACGCCAAAGCGCATCATGTCGTAATGCGAGGCAGAAGCTGCCATCATTTCGATCGCGCAACAGGCAAGGCCGAAGCCCATCTGCCAGAGGCTCGATAGCCGGGCCCAATTAAAGAGCGTCTCCATACCGGTGATCAGGACGTTGCCTGATTCCATCGGTGTATCCAACTTATCGAGTAAACCCATGTATCTTACTTTGGCGAAACGAAATACTTTAGGCTAACCGCAGCCAGCAACAACTCCTTCATACTTTAGGCCTGCTCAAGGATCGGCTGTTCGACGGCTGGCACCGGGCGCGGCGACAGACGCGGGACGTCGCGCGAGATCAGATCGTCAAGCTGCGCGATATACGGCTTCGGACGTACCCAATCGAGATCGCCCTTGATCCAGGCATACGCAAAACCGACAAGCAAAATGGCGACGAACACGATCATTTCATTGAACGCCAGCCAGCCCATCTGTTTGAATACAAGCGCCCACGGAAACAAAAAGACGATTTCAACATCGAACAGGATAAAAATCAGCGCGACAACATAAAACCGGATGTTGAACTTCATCCACGACTGACCGATCGGGTCTTCGCCGCATTCGTAGGCAGAAAGTTTGAGGTTGTTGCCATTTTTGGGACGGATCATCATGTTCGTAAACACTCCGCCGGCGACGAAGATGAACGACAGGATCAGATAGGCAAAGACGTGACTGAATTCGTTAAGCATCGCGTGATACGGTATCAGCAATCACAAGTTTAACGTGGCGGAATTCGAACGGGCACCCCATAAACCGCGCACACCAACACAAAATTCAGGAAATTTCTCAATCGCTCAACAACGTGACCTGGCGAAGCTTTTCGGAGAAGCTGCGAGCCAGCGCAGTTTTGAACTCTGCAAATATAGATACCGAACGGCCGCCGCTCGTGGAGAAGACTTCTCAAATGTTCGGAAAGGATGCTGAAGAAAAGATTTTATCGCACATGAACCACCCGCTCTGTATGCACCTGACCATCCGCACTGAGCCGGAAAAAGTATGGACCCGCGGCAAGCCTCGATAAATCGAAAGTAGCAGTATGATCGCCAACTTCCAATGCATCATAAGAATACCTGCGAAGGATGACGCCTGAAAGATTCAGAAGCTCAAGATTCGCCGCTCCCATACGCGAAGTCGTAAAACCAACCGTAACCGGTTTGTCGGAAATGGGATCCGACCAAGGATGTACGTTGGGCGCGCCCGCACTTGCGACGTACCCGCTTTCGACTCCAGACTGCGGCGATGAGACGTAGGCAAAGATTTCGCCATCGCCCTGATTGCTTCCTTCCGTCCATGCCGAAGCATATACGCCGGAATACGCGTCACTGCCGGTGTAGTCGCCAATGAACGGGTTACCTTGCGATTGGGCGCCGCACTGCGTAGGGTCGAAGGCAACAGTTTCAAGTTCGGTCGCGCTGCCAAGTCCCTGCGTTGTGATCTCCGTGCGAATGATCTTCGACAAAAGATTATTCGTGTCACTTACCGAGCTATAGTAGCTCACGAACGACCTGCCGGAAGTTTGGTCGAGGGCGAGCGCAGGGTGAAAGACATCTCCGGTCGCGTCAATGTTTGTTAATGAAACTGGCCTTGACCAGCTCGCGCCGAGATCGGTGCTTGCCGCGGTATAAAGCTTCGCCACCCGCAAAGAAGCGTTGTAATCGCCATAGACAACCTCGATCCGATTCGTAAGTTGATCGATGACCGATGCGATATAGGGGAATGCTCGAAAACCGAACATACCCTTGAGGCCATCGCTGCTATCTCTATTTTTGGGATAATCCTGATAGGTGGAAATTGTCTGTTGAATGAATGTTTCGCCGCCATCCTTCGAGACCAGCACATAATGCGTACCTCTAAAATCAGTTGAGTCGGCGTATTCGCTATACGTGATCGCAAGCATCCCGTTGTGACCTTCGATCGGTTGATTAAAGAGACAATCACGTTGAGTAAGGAATTTGGGGACGCTCCACGTCGCGCCGTGATCGTCACTAAAGCAGAGCTTGAGCCCGATCGTGTCGTTGTCGAGCGAAACAGGATAGTGGACCCAGCCCAGATAGAGCCTCCCAAAATGAGGACTGTTAGGGTCGCGGTCGACAGCGATCGCTTCTTTATCCTCGATGCCAGTGCTGGAATCTCCCTGAAGGACTGGCGGTGTGTACTCCCAGTGTTGGCCATCAATCGAAGACGCCAGTTGCAGGTTCGAATTCATTAGTCCAGCGTCGTACACAAGGAACGCATAATATATTCGGCCATCGGCATCGGAGGTGAGCATGGGGTCTCCGCCCGGTTGATAAGGAGTGTAGGTGTAACGCGGCATCCGATACGTCTGCCAATGCTTGCCCGCATCCGTCGTGACGTATGCGGGCATACTTATACATTCCCCCGTCATTGGCGCCCACTACAATAAGCTTTGGATTTGTACGGCTGATGGTAACCGATGGTTCATCCTGTTCGAGGATGTCGTTCGAGAGATCGGTTTGACTTGTGAAAATGCTATCTGATGCAAGCGCCGACCATGTGTGCTTTTCTAAGGCGCGAGCTTGTACGAATTCATCGGTGGTTATTCCGAGTTTTTTTAGCGCCCGAAGCCAGAGTATACGCTTGAACGATTCGGAGTGTTGATAAAGGAATTGGCCGCGAGCGTATGTCGCGACCTCCGATTGCATCAACGAATCGACACGATGTGAAAGAACACCGAAGGATTGTGCTTCAACTTGAGAAACCACCATCACCGAGAGAACGACCAACAACCAACAAAATCTATTTTTCATACCAATGAAAAACTTGATGAGTGTTTAGGACCGTCGATTGAGAATCCCGGAAAGAAGCGCTCCGTTCCTCCACCCTTACTCCACGCCCAGTTCGATCTTCTTCTTCGGCCAGATCGACTTGATCGATGGCGTGACCTTAGGTTTGCCGATAAGCTTTCGCAGGATGTCGAGGTTAATGTAATCCTCAGTCATCTTGTCGTCTTTTGGAGTTTCGAGGATCTTCGGGATGTTTTCGAACCTGGGATCATTCATCAATAAGCGAAACGCCTCAAGGCCGATCTCTCCTTCGCCAAGCCAGGCGTGCCTGTCGACTCGGCTTCCAAGACCTTTCTTCGAATCGTTGGTATGCATACAAACGAGTTTTTCAAAGCCAACGATCTTTGCGAACGAATCGAAGGTTGCATTCCAGACGTCATTAGTTCTGAGATCGTAACCCGCCGCGAAGAGATGGCAGGTGTCGAGACAGACGCCCATCCGTCCGGGATCTTCAACACCATCGGTGATTGCTGCAAGTTGCTCGAAGGTGCAACCGACGGAAGAACCTTGCCCGGCAGTGATCTCGACCACCGATCTTGTCCGAACGTTCGGTGTTTCTCGGTGGACCTTATCGAGCGATGCGATCACGCCCATGATTCCCGCTTCGTTACCGCTGCCGGTGTGGCATCCTGGATGAAACACAAGATGATCGACACCCAGCGAGTCGGCACGAAGCAATTCCTGTTTGTAGCTCTCTTCGCTTTTCGTGCGCATCTCGGGATTGTGAGAAGCAAAGTTTATCAGGTAGCAGGCATGCGCAATGACCGGACCTTCTGCGTGCCATTTCTCCCGCCGAAGTTTAAATTGCGTGATCTCATCTTCGGTGAGTTCAGTCTGCGCAAACCACTGCTTGTTATTTTTTACAAAAAGCTGGAGGGTCTTGATGCCAAGTTGATCCGCGCGTTCGATCGCCGTATGTGCGCCGCCCTGCGCCGACATGTGGGCGCCGATGAGAGGGTCTGCAACAGTCTTCGGGTTCTTTGGCATCGAGATAAAATAATGCCGCGCCAAATTGGCGCGGCATTAATACAATTTAAAGACGCGAAAGCTTAGTCTTCGATCAAGACCTTCGTCATTACCGCTGCCTTGCCTGGATTGTCGCCAGAGAGCTTTGGAAGCGCGACGATCTTGTTCACGACATCCATTCCTTCGACAACCTGTCCGAAGATCGTATACTGACCGTCGAGTGAGCTGGCGTTCGCGACGCAAATAAAAAACTGCGAAGAAGCTGAGTTCGGATCGTTGCTGCGCGCTGCCGAGAGAATACCCGGCGTGTGCTTAAGCTTGCTGAATTCCGCATCGACCTGCTGCGGGCCGTGACCGTAGCCATCGTTGCTGAGATCATCGTCCTTCGAATTCGGATCGCCGCCCTGGATCATAAAACCGGGGATAATGCGGTGAAACGTACAGCCATCATAAAATCCTGACTTTGCGAGGTTGATGATATTCGCAACCATCTTCGGTGCGATCTTATCGAACAACTGCAGCTTGATATTTCCAAGCTTCGTCTCAATGACGAGATGCTGTTTCGGATTCGAGGTAAGCTTATCGAGATCGGCGCCGCGGTAGGGCTGCTGATAGTCGTCGTTAGCGAATTGTGCCATAGAAGGGGTTGCGCGGGTGCCAAAAAAAACAAGAGCACCAACAAGAACAAAAAGAGATGCGAAAATAACTTTCTTCATGCGTCAATGATTTGGATAAACGTATCCGGCGATAGAAGTCTTGTTAGATAGCAATTTGGGGGAGTTCAGTTCCTTGGCCTCGCTCGGGAGTTCTTAATTCTTAGTT
>JBBSDW010000094.1:0-13238 GCA_038240295.1 Kapaibacterium sp. (SeqCode) | reverse complement strand
GCTTTGTTGTCAATATCGCACTGCCGGCCATCGTGCTTTTGCATGTGCACGATATGTCGATCACGCGCCGTGCACTCTATCCTGCCGGAATGGCATGGATCGTCTTTGTCTCTTGCGGCGCGCTGATCGTGGCGATCGGTAGATGGCGCAGGTGGTCGCGAAGCGTGATCGGAGCATTGCTTTTAACTGCATGTCTCGGTAACACCTCCTTTGTTGGCTTCCCGTTGCTCGAAGCGCTCTATGGACCTGCATCGCTTGAGGCAGGCGTCCTCGCTGATCAAGCAGGATCATTCCTCGTGCTTGCGACGCTTGGACTACTCACCGCTGCTGTTTTCAGCTCGCGCGAGCTAAGCATACGCGCGATTGCAAGACGCATCCTCACGTTCGCCCCATTTCTTGCCTGCCTCCTTGCCCTCGTGCTTCGACCCATCGTCTATCCAATCGAGTTAAATTGGGTGCTGGAAAAGATCGGCAACACGCTCGTGCCGATCGCGATGGTCTCGATCGGGTTCCAACTGAGTTTCAAGCCTGCACTCTTGCGAAAATATC
This sequence comes from Kapaibacterium sp. (SeqCode), assembly GCA_038240295.1. Classification (GTDB taxonomy): domain Bacteria; phylum Bacteroidota; class Ignavibacteria; order Palsa-1295; family Palsa-1295; genus JABDDM01. The sequence goes on along the minus strand of JBBSDW010000094.1, from coordinate 12,689 downwards.
GCAGCGAACTTGGATTTGGATTGCTTGCAAAATTAGTGATCGCGCCAGCATTGATCGTAGTGCTCTACGTGCTCGTGTTGCATGCGAGGGGTGAGTGGATTCAGATCTCGATCGCAGAAGCAGCGATGGCTCCGATGATCACCGGCGCCATCGTGGCAGAAGAATACGGTTTAGAACCCGAGCTCTCGAATCTGATGGTCGGGATCGGCATCCCGATCTCGCTTATAACCGTCCCGGTATGGGCGAATCTGCTGCGCTGGGTCTGAGCAAACGAGCCAGCACTTTCTTATCGCGCGCAGCATTGTCTTCGTATCTTTGAGGCCTAAAAAGAGTCTACAGCATTGAGCCTGCTTTCAATGCGTATTGTTTAAACCACTTTGTCTGGACGTCTATGAAACTGATCTCAAAATATTTGCTTGCGAGTTGCTGTATTCTGTGCCTCGGCTCAACTTCTTTCGCTCAAAATCGCACGATCGGCGCTAATAAATTATTGCTGGATGATGGCTTGGGACATACGTTGACGCTACAACCCCCTTCGCCAACCGCGACAGGGACTCTGACATTGCCAGCGGGCAACGCAAATATCGCTAACATGGCCAACGGAACGATCACCGGCCAAACGGCCCGCTGGAACAACGCGACATCCCAATGGGAAGTATCGCCTTCGGTCACGAATGTTGGGAGCACGCTCGTGAATTCGGGTCCGATCACCACACTTGGGGGCTCGGGTAATATTTCCGCATCGGGCACTGTATCCGCCGCCGGGAATGTGACCGCTACGGGGAACGTGACCTCCTCCGGTTATCATCAACCTGGTGTTGCTGTGGGCTCTGGCACGCCTGTGAACGGCGGTCTCTATACTGATAATATGATCCAGGCAGCAGGTGCAACAGATATCAACGGAGCACCATACGTCCAGGTCGGCAATTACACGATCACCCATCCGAGCACCGGTCATTATACGATCACGTTTCCTTACGGTTGCCCGAATTTTCCGATTGTGATTTCGCAGGCAGGTACGTATCCTATCAGCACTTTCTTTTTAACGCTAAATCCGCTTGTGATCACTGTCAACGAATATTTCCCCGATGCTGTCACTCCGGTTAATGGCGGATTCAACTTCATCGTGATCGGACCACACAATTAGTCTTTAAACTGCGATACCGCACACGCTTCGAGTTCTCGATGGTAGAAACAGCAATGGCACCGATGATCTCATCGGTGCCATTGTGGCTTAAGAAGTCCCTGCCCTCGATTCCGAATATTACTTTTGCGGAAGGACTTCCAAGCGTAGGGCAGGGTGATTGGTGGGCACGTATCTGATTGACAACGTGGTTTTAACCTCGACGTGTTTTTTCAGTTTCATTCAAAATCGGAGGTGTCTATGAAAAGAGCATTACTTGTTGTGTCAATGGTTTTAGCGTGCGCGAGTGTGTCGCAAGCACAGAGTCCGTGCCAGATCGTAGCTCAGAAGAATCCACATCCGATGGACATTACTGTTTCAACCGTCATGGTGATGGATACTGTAAATTTCGAAGTTCATGCCCTAAGCATGATGCCCTTCGTGGTAAAAAACGGCGATAGTGTGCACTTCGGGTTGTGCGCACGAGCGACAGACGGTATGATGCATACGTCGATGATCATGTACAAGACGAACATGGGGACGTTCTCGTTTAACGTTTCGATGAAGGCCTCCACAGCAGCTGTGAGTCAGCAAAACAGTGTCAATCATGTCTCAGCGGCCTTTCCGAATCCCGCGTCATCAACGCTGAACGTACAACTTCTTGGAGAATTTACTGGTGCAACGGCGCAGCTTTTCAGTGTGGATGGGTCGCTTGTCGCCACATCGTCGGTGACCTCGGCAAGCTCTACTCTCGATGTCGCGCAGCTTCCGAGCGGCGCGTATCGGTTGGTCGTGAATAAGGGTGACAAGATCCTATCGAGTCAATCTGTTGTTGTCGCACATTAAGCCTACAAAAATTGTATGAAACAATCCATCAGTCTTTTCATCGTACTTGCAGTCGGAGCGCTCTTCGGCTGTAAGAGCGGCACTTCAACCCCGGAGTCGCAGACATATACAGGCACGACCACAACGATTGGGACTGGCACTGCCAACTCATGGGCTATCACGGACGCTTCAGGTAATCTTACCTCGATCGGTGTGACCGTTTCGGATGCTGCTCTCCTCAGCCTTGGCTCTATGGACACAGAATATGAAGTGCCGATTCCGAGCGGGCTATCTTCGCCGCTCTTTAAACGCATCACGCTGGACTATGCAACGATGGATGCGGCACCGTATAATAAGCCCCATCTTGACGGGCATTTTTGGATGTGGGATTTGAATCAGAGCAAGACAATTCCAGGTGGTCCCGATACGGTGATGCCCAGGATGATTACGATGCCGGCAGATTATATGTCGATGGGCGGGTCTGAACCAGGTATGGGGGTTCATTGGATGGATATGAATACGCCAGAAGCGAGTGGCGGACCCTTTCGTACCGCGTTTACTTACGGGTTTTCAAAAGGATCGATGGTCTTTATGGAGGAAATGTGCTCCGTTGATTCACTTCGCGGCCACATGAGCTACATCGGAACTGTCAAGCGTCCAACGATGATGTCCGGAATGACAATGCTTATTCCAAAAACATATTCAGTAACGTATAATGCAGGTGCAAAGAACACCTCAATCATACTTGGTGGATTCTCGCAGTAGGATCCTAAGTCATAACTGAGGTCGCGTGTTGCGATTCAGTGCGCATGCAAAATCTGTCGGTTCGATGTATCGCCTTTTTGCTATCTACCATGGGTCTCTGTGCTCAAAGTAGCGTGACGTTTGGACTCAGAAAATATCACAGATAACAAGGCGGTCGATCATTGGCTTACGTGCGATATCAACTCGTGCTGAGCGATCACGGAGCAGTGGTTGAAACTTCGGAATTTGTAATAGTGCACTAACACAAGGTAGCGAGAGTAGCTAACGTCCACGTAAGTTTTATCACATAAGCTTCCGACGAAGCCTTGCAACCGGCAGATTCATCTGCTCTCGATATTTCGCAACCGTGCGGCGGGCGACGTCGAAGCCTTCCTGATTGAGTAGCTGCACGATTTTCTCATCGCTGAGTGGATCGGAGCCATTTTCGGCGCCGATGATATCCTTGATCCGGTTCTTCACAACTTTATTCGCGACCGCTTCTCCTTCACCGCCCTCGGTCGGGATCGCCTCGCTAAAGAAATATTTCAGTTCAAAGACTCCGTGATCGGTCTGGCAATATTTGCCATTCACGACGCGACAGATCGTCGAGATATCCATTCCGATATCTTCGGCGATCGTCTTATAGATCAATGGCTTTAAGAATTTCTCGCCAGCATCGAAGAACGTCCGCTGATGCTTGACGATCGACTGCATGACCCGCATCATCGTTTCGCGGCGCTGGTAGATCGCCATGATGAAAAATTTTGCCGCCTCGAATTTCTTCTTGATAAAATCTTTCGCTTCCGGCGTAAGCGCACGGCCGTGTTCGGGCTGCTGCTTGCGGACAAGTTCTTTGTATGCCGCATTTACGCGAAGCGGCGGCACTCCGCGCTCGTTAAGTGTGATCGTATAATCGCGTCCGTCCGGAGTGCGCTCGAGATAAAAATCTGCCGTGATATATTTCGTGCTATCGGCGAGTGCCCCGCTTGGCGCGCCGGGCTTTGGATTCAGGCGCTGAATGAGATCGATCGCAGGTTTCAAATCATGCGGCTCTTTCGAGAAATGCCGAGAAAGCGCGGTGTAGCGTTTGTTGACGAAATCGTCGAAGCGCTCGCTGATGATATGCTGTGCCACTTCGCGGACCGGATTGTGATTCGGCATCACTTCCAACTGCACGAGCAAACATTCGCGCAGATCGCGAGCGGCAACACCCGGAGGATCGAGCTTTTGCAATCGATGCAACAACGCCTCCGCCTCCGGCATCGTGTATTCTTCATCATAGAAGACGGCGGCGTCGCTTACGATCTGTTCGAGCGGAACCCGTAAATATCCATCTTCGTCGATCGAACCGATGATCTCCTCAGCGAGTGCGCGAAGGCGATCGGGAAGATTCAGCAGCGAGACCTGTGCAAAAAGCGACTCGCTGAACGAGAGACTCGCCGCATGCGGCATCTCTTCACGCTCTTCATCATTCGAAGAATTCGAACCTGTCGGGCTCTTGTAGCCTTCGAGGTCGTCGTTCATATAATCTTCGAAGGAATATTCATTGGAATCGTCCGCCTCTTTTTGATTGGCTTCTGCTTCCTTGCCTTCCTGCGCCGCGAGTTGTTCGGTGGTTGTGGCGGGGAGCTCGGGTTCGGCTGCAGTCGAAGCATCGGTGAGTTCGTAGGGTTCGGTGCTCGATGCGCTATCGACGCCTTGCTGGATGTCTTCCTCTTCGGACGCCTCCTCGAGCATCGGATTTTCTTCGATCTCCGATTTGATCCGTTGTTCGAGCGCGATGATCGGCAATTGAAGCAACTTCAGATACTGCACCTGCTGAGGTGTCAGTCGTTGCTGGAGCGATTGATTCTGCCGTAGTTGGAGCATGCTAATTCAAACTTGGGGAAACCTCTCGATGATCGAGAGAAACAGGCGAATTTGACTTGAAAAATCTGGATTCAGGGCTGCAATATAGCTAATTCCATGCCACCGTCAATAATTCCTCAAAACAGCTTGAATTCAGCACCTCTGAGACGGGCTTTAGTTTTCACTGGTTGAGTTGGTAAAGCTTCTGCCGCGTTAACATCGTGTTAACATCAACTTAATCCAGCCGAAACCGTAGGGTGGGACGGAGTGGCGTTTATTGCTGTTGCCGCTCATGGAAAAATCTCGCGCAGGGAATCCATAAGCCAGGACTCGCAAATGCTCAAAATTGCTCATATATCCGATTCGCACGTCAACGAGCGGTTCCACACGGAGCATTTGTCCAGGCTTCGCTCGGTAATTGAGCACGCGCTGAATGTTCAGCACGCCGATCATATTGCCTTCACCGGCGACTTGACAAGTAACGCGGACGAGCGAGACCTCCTTGCATGCCGCACGATGTTTCGGGAGCTCGGAATTTTGAACGCCGAGCGACTCTCGCTTATCATTGGAAACCACGATATTTTCGGAGGACCTCACCTCGCCGACGAACTCCTGCAGTTTCCGAGCAGATGCTCCAATCGGGATTACGAGCATTACCTCACGCGATTTCACGATACATTCGCGGCAACGTTCGCAGGCACAGACGGACCAGACCATAGTCCGTTTCCCTTCGCGAAGGTGATCGGTAATGTTGCGCTCATCGGCTTGAACTCTGTCGCACGTCAGTCAGCGCTTCGGAATCCTGTCGGCAGCAATGGCGAAGTTGCCGATCGCGAAATGGATGAGCTGGTGATGCTGCTGAAAGATAAGGAGATCAAGCACTGCGATCACCGCATCGTCATGGTGCACCATCATCTTTTTCGGAGAAAGGATGAGAGTGAGTTGCACACGCCGCCCGAAACGAACATGATCGTCGAGCGGATCGAACAAGCAACACTTAAATTACGCGGAAAGCGAAAGCTCCTGAAGACGCTGAATGCCGGCAAAGTAGGGATGGTACTGCACGGACACGTCCACTTTACCGCAGCCTATACTCGAAAGGGGATCGCCTGTTTGAATGGTGCCGGCGCCGTCTATCCTGTCAATCCTCGCGAGGAGTTGAAGTATAATCTTATCACGGTAGATAAAAAAACGATCACCCATAAGGTGATCGTTGTCGGAAAAGAGTTTGTCGAACGTTCTATCTCGAATCTACGTGCATCCGAACGAGAAGCGACCTTCGAACTCGTGAAGGCAGCTTAGGCTGCGATCTTCACGCAATGCTCGTTGAACGCATTCTGCAAGGTTTGTGCGAGCTCAAGCGGATGACGTCCTTCGATCTGCCAGCGTTCGAGCATAAAGACCAGCTCGCCATCCTTGAACATTCCGAATTGCGGAGAACTCGGAGCGTATCCAAGAAAATGAGAGCGTACTTGCTTAACGGCTTCGACATCGTTGCCAGCAAACACCGTAATCGCCTGATCGGGCAAGTTGGCATTCTTCATCGCGAGTGTAAGCGCAGGGCGTGCACCGCCGGCTGCGCAACCGCAGACCGAATTGACAAACACGAAGGTCGTCCCTTCGGCTTTCACGGCTGCATCAACTTCATCAGCGGTGCGTGCTTCTTTCACGCCTAAACGTGTAACTTCATCGCGTATCGGTTGAACTAAGATCGGATCGTACATGGGCTTTTCTTTATGACGGTTTATTCTTGCGTGTTGTAACAAATGTTTCGGCGGGTCGGTGTCCGGTATCCGCGACCCGGTGTCCGCGGGCGGGGGGAACGTGGCGCGAGCTTCAGCTTGCGAGTCCTTTATTCGCATTTCGAAAATCACGTATCAAAAGTAAATTCAAGAAATGCGCTCACTAATGTTCGCTGAGTTCAAAGCACTGAGCAAGCTACCGATACGTCCGCACGACCCATCGAAGATAGATCGACAAGGCGATGATCGCAACAACGGAGAATCCAACGCGCCAGTAATTCTCCATTGAATGTGCGACAACAAATTCGCGAATTCCGAATAAAAGAAAGAACGCAATCCCTACCGAGATCAGGATCTTATGAAACGTAATGAGTTGCATACTACGGTTGCAATTGCTTTCGTTTATAGATCACAAACTTGTCGCAGATGACGTCAGTGAATTCATAGCGATCGCGAATTAAATTCTTGACGCCCTGAAGTTTCGTGGTGTTAAGGAGATCTTCGCTTGTCGTTGTTGTGCCGGAAAAGCCAAGCGAATCGAATCGCTCGATGGCGATGATTGCAGGCGCATGCACTTCAAGTGAACGCGCCAACTCGTCAAAGTTTTCCTGCTTCATGATCGGGCTTGTGAAAAGGAGCGTATAAATGTATCTGGAAGCTGGCATTCGGTCTGCCTTCCAGTATGCGCCAGGTTCTTGTCCCAAAATAAACACGGCTTCGTTCGGCGCGGAATGATGCTGCAGATATTCTGCGAGCGCGTCGGTGCAGGGCGGATAGTACATTGTGTTGTGCGCGCCGAGGGTTGCAAGATATTTTGGGTGATCGCGAAGCGAAAGCAAACTATCATATCCAACATGCAACCATCGCGCCCCGCTCAGCGGAATGAGTGTGATGAATAACGTGAGTACCACTCCGATCAGGTAAGGCTGTAGAGAAATCTTCTGCGAAACACGGTGCGATATTTTTGCAAGGATCGGGTAACTAACGAGCGCAGTTAACGGTAGGAGGCCCGGTAACAGGACCACGTAGTGATAGCCCCAACCTTTTTGCTGGACGAGCACACTAACCGCACCTGCGACAAAAATGGCAACAAGAAATATCGCGAATCGAGACGAGACTTTGAACTGCAACTTCGCGCGAAGGCGGGCAGAACTTAGCGCGATGACACCTACAAGTGCGACGATCGTCCATGCGCCGAGATAGACCCAGATGATTCGTAAAACGCTGAATATCGTTACCGGCGTCCCTGCAAGCTCGGATGCATGGCCAGCAAACACTGTTCGCGTGATCGCAAGATATTCATGTAAAAATCCTTGCTGCCACATAAATCCAAGTTCTGCAAGTGAGCCAACGATGCATCCGCCGATAAATAATATCAAGTGGATCGAGCGCCTCCTTGAGTTCATCACGAGTTCGATTGCGATTGGGAAGAAGAAGATGAAATTGGTCGTCTTGAAAAATCCGGCCACCGCAAGCAGAAGTCCGGCAACGAAGATCTTGTGGCTATCCTGTGAATGGTAGGAAAGAAGCGCCGCTCCGATGATCCACGGCAATGCGAACGACTCGGTTTGTGCCGTGTCGGCAAGGCCAAGCGTCATCGCAGTCACGGCGAAAAGAAAGCTTGCAAGCAGGCCCATCCGATTACTCGCCGATGGGTCGTTGGAGGCATTCAGGGAAACAAAGAGGAATACGAGACCGCCGGTAAGAACGATACTGACGAAATCGAATACGCGGATTGCAATTTCATGCGGACCAAAGATACACTCCGCAAGCGCGTATACGTAAAAAATATTCGGCGGTTTGATATCCCACGCGTCGATATAGGGGAGTTTTCCTTTAAGGATAAGCGCTCCGATCTCGGCAAAGACATTTTGATCATGACCAAACGACAGCGCCAGCGTCGGCGCATAGATCACCGCCGTGAGCAATATCGCTACACCGAAATATCGCCTATCCAGATTCCGCTTATCGAAATCGCGATTTTGGGGACTACGCAGGGCTTTTGTGCTGTTGGTCAAACGACAAGTCTGTATCTTTGGACGGTAAAGTTACCACAAAACTATCCATCTTTCTTTGACGAAGGCCGATCCATCACGCGAAGATCTCTCGAACGAAGCGGAAGAGGAGTTAGAACTTCCTCAGAGCGAGCGGATTCGCCGCGCACATGAAGACCGCACGCGCGAACGTCGCAAGACAACGAAACATCGCGAACGCATCACCGGAAAAGCCTCCGAATTGCTTCCCGATAATCCTGCTGGAATTCCAGGGCGCATCGTTCGGAGCGAAGGGCAGTTCTTCATCGCCGAACTTTCAGATGGCAGCGAACTTCGCGTCAAGGCCGGCAAGCGTACAAAACCGGCCGAGCCAAATGTGACGCTCGTTACCGTGGGAGATCGCGTGATCGTCGATCATTCATCAACAGGCATTCCGCTCATCGCAGAAGTGCTTTCACGAAAAACTAAACTGTTGCGCCGTGCTTCCGGCCGATCGGACGACTATGCACAGGCGATCGTCGCGAATATCGATACGCTTGTGATCGTCGTAAGTATTCTGGAGCCGCCGATCCGCTCGGGCATCATCGATCGGTATATTGTTGCCGGACTCGATGGGGGACTCGGCATAGCGATCGTGATCAATAAGATCGATCTGATCACTGAACCGGAGATTCAGGCCGAGCTCGATTATTTTCTTCATCTCTATTCAAAGATCGGATATCCGATCTTCGCACTTACGGCCAACGACAAGGCGACGCTCAAGCCCTTACACGAATTTCTCTCTGGTACAACAAGTGTTTTCGCGGGGCATTCGGGCGTTGGCAAGTCTTCGCTTGTGAATGTCTTGCTTGGCAGCGAAGATGAACGGACCGGCGAACTCTCGAAAAAATTTCGGCGCGGCGCGCACACTACAAGCCGCAGCGTGCTCTTAAAATTAGGAGACATTTCGGACACGTACGTAGTTGACACACCGGGCGTTCGCGAGTTCGCCAACCATGCGATCGAGAGCACGCAGCTTAAATTTCTTTTTGTCGAGTTCGTGCAATTCGCGGAGCAGTGTACGATCACGAACTGTTCGCATATTCATGAGCCGGGTTGTGCGGTGATCGCTGCAAGCGAATCTGGTGCAATCGCGATCGAACGCTATGCGAGCTACGTAAAGCTCTTCGAAGAGTCTGTCGAACAGGAAAAAACCGATCGTACTCGCTCGCAACGCTAAGTTTTTCATTTCATTCTTTTACATTATCATGCGTTTTTCTTCTTTACTTGTTTTTTCGGCGCTTGTGCTATGCGCTTCTTGCAAATCGAAAACCGATTCGCAGACTACCATGGACACCACCTCAACCTCGACACCCCCAGCAGCAGCGATGCCCGCAACTCCGGCGCCCGCTCCGGCCCCGATGCTTCCGCAGATGTCGGCCGGTAAGCATGGCGATACTGTCGTGACTGCTTCTGGTCTTATGTATATCGACACGAAGATGGGCTCCGGCGCGATGCCGAAATCGGGACAGACGATCACCGTGAATTATACGGGTCAACTTCTCGATGGTAAAAAATTCGATTCGAACATCGATCCGAGTTTTCATCACGTCGAGCCATTTAGCACTGCCATCGGTGTGGGCCAGGTCATCAAGGGATGGGACGAAGGAATGCTGACGATGAAGACCGGCGGAAAGCGCCGATTGATCGTGCCAGCAGATCTTGCATACGGCCCGCGAGGCATGGGTGAGATCCCTCCGAACTCGCCACTCATCTTCGATGTCGAATTAGTGAAGGTTCAATAAATCTTTTTTATCGGTCGATTTTTTCTCGGTAGGGCGGCCATTGGCCGCCCGCAAGCCGAAACTCTTCGCGCAACTTGCAGGGTTCCAAATTGCACGCGGGTGGTCATTGCCAGTTGTCGTTCGCGCTCTTGCTTTCTACTTTCTTGTTACCGAATGATTCGTTGTTAAGAACACATTAACCGATACATGTTGTGAATTGCCCCGAATTTCTCGACAAAGCCGATGCGCTTTTGGATGAGGCTCCCGTACCTCAGGACGAGCGGATCGCATTGGAAGGACACCTCATCACCTGCGCAAAGTGCAGGCTCGACTATCAACTCTCGCGCGCCATTCGAGACCTCTGCCGTGAGCGATATCACTATCAGGAATTGCCAAGCCAGACACGAGAACGCGTCAAGCAAACGCTCGAACGCGAATACACGTCGCTTGTCGGAAGTGGAAGGTAACGTTTTCGCGCGAATGTGTTTCATCGCGCTGATGTGCCTCTCTGGCCTTGGCTGCGGCTCTTCGAATGAGAGCGCCGAGCATAAGCCGATCGATTACAAAGCGAATGTCTCGCAGCTCAAGACGTACGATCGCCTGGGCTCGGCAACATTTGTAACGAATTTTGTTTGGTGGGATTCCACAGGAGCCCAACGGCAGCTTCACGATTATTTCGGCTCGCCGTTGGTCGTAACATTCTGGCGAACGACCGTGCCTTCGAGCGTAACGGAATTACGCGACGCGGCGATGCTTCAACAAAAGTATAAAGATCGGGGCGTGATCTTTCTCGGAATTCCACTCGAAGAAAAAGCACCGCGACAGGAAATGTTCGATCACGTTACGAGTGCAATTGCCGCAAACGCAATTTCGATGCAGCAGATCGTCGGCTCAAATGAACTCGCTTCCGCCTTTGGAGGAATCGACATTCTTCCGACCGTCCTGATTATTTCGCCCAACGATAAGATCGTCGCTACGTTTCAAGGAACACAGTCAGCAGCAACGATCGAAACACAACTTCAAGCAATCCTGCTAAAACATTAGCACAAGCTAACCGACACCTGACACCCGATACCCGACACCCACGAAGGAACCTCTACCTGCACTTACAAGTTGTGGGCATCCCTATAAAGAGGGGAGCGTCACGTAAGTGATGCAAAGTTGAAAAGGATCGCGGGGTGGAGCAGTTGGTAGCTCGTCGGGCTCATAACCCGAAGGTCGTAGGTTCAAGTCCTACCCCCGCTACAAGGTATCTCGTCCGAAGTATTTTTCCCTCCCAAAGCCCCAAATAACTCGGGCAAAAATTCATGCCCATCGAATCATTACGCGCGGTGAAAACAAAAGACTCAGCGCTTCCTTAAGCAAGGGTGGAATTGACCTGAATGATCTCCCTTAATCGAGAAGCGATATTTCTCCAATTCGCATCAAGATTCAAAGTCTTAACCTCGATCACGTGCCGCCCGTAGACGTAATGAAGATCGTACTCTTTGTCAATAGTTGGGTAAAGCAGAATGCCTCGAGCAGTTAGGGTTCTTTCATCGTCATTCTCTTGGTTCAACAGATAGCTAAACAACTGATAAAGATTTGTCGAGTTGATTCGCTCTTGGCCAAATCGATTGGAGGTCACCGTCTTACTATAAAACTTGGCATCGATGATTATTTTCTGCGTCTTATTGGTCAAGGATATATCAGTTTTCATTAGCGGAAGCAAGCTGCTACTTTCGTCATTAGCACTCTCCAACTTCCAGTTGATGTCTTCGCGTCCTGCATGAAACTGAGTCTGCTCTCGCCGATAGAAGTTCAAGACGAACGCTTCAAAGAGTTGGTTCATCTTGCGTTCGTCTCTCGTGAAATCCGTAAACGTGTACCTGCCTCTGTCCTCCGAGGGCAGGATGTTCTCATGGACTATTTGGCAAACCGACAAGACGAAGCCATAGTAGCTGTTATTCCTGTTAAGACGAACTTGCTTGAAGAGGGAAGATGTCAGGTTAATTTGCTGGATGTCGGACATCATTCTAGCCACTGCAAGCAATTGCATCTTCAAATCCTTGTCGAGCCCTTGGGTTCTCACAAGATTGTAAATTGTGGTTACTAGGATCCTGTTGGCCAATATGTTTGACGAAAACTCATCAAAACTGCAAATCGTCTTTTGTTGGAAGAGCAACTTACTCTTAAGAGTTTGACTCATCTGCACCTTGCCTTTGACTCCGTCAATTTCCTCAGTATGGTCGACATAGCTCTTGTCTATGCCTCGCTTTAGCAGGATCTTCGTAGCATTGACCATGATCTTCGCGAACAAATCCTGCGGCGTAGCCTGGATCAGGATGCTTCAGCGGACCGGCCACAAATTGTGACCGGTTGCGTTTTTCGCTTGCTATCACACTCTGCGGTTCCAAGTCGACCAATTGTCTCGTAGAAAGGCGTGTTCATTGCTGAGTCCTGGGTGATAGTAGAAGCGCTATACTCGGCTGATTACGTTCGTAGGTGCCTATCCCCATATCCGAAATATACAACGTGCGGGTTGGCTTTCTTACGTACGCTGGGGAGGGTCGCGAAGCAGGCCGCTTCACGTCGCGCAAACGAGAGTGTGAAAAAGCTTGACTGTGTGGCACGAAGGTCCTCCTTTGTGACCCGCACCTTTTTCCGTAGT
>JBBSDW010000093.1:0-13609 GCA_038240295.1 Kapaibacterium sp. (SeqCode) | reverse complement strand
GCAATTGTTCATATCCTGTTTCAGAATTCGAACGTGTATTACTTGACCGCCTATTATTCGCTCTAGAACGGCTCATCCTGGAGCGACATCTCGTCATCGGGGGTCTCGGTGATCAACTGGACGGTGCCCGATTCAGCAACGACGACTGGCAAAATCAAAGTTGTCGATTCATTCAATGGCGATCCGATCGCGATCGAGAAGGGTACGTTTACGATCGCGAAGTCGGCAAGGTCGCTCGCGATCATTCGGCCTACGTCCAAAGACACGCTAACCATCGGCAGTAACCTGCCGATCATCTGGCGCAAGCAGGGCGTCGCCGCAGTCGATGTTCTTCTCTCACGAAATGCCGGGGCGAACTGGGACACACTTGCACGTAACGTGACAGACACCACCTATCTCTGGAAAGTGACTGCCCCTTCGAGCAGCCAATGCGTGATCAAACTTCTACCATTGGCTGGTGAAACTGCACCCATCGAAAGCGATCCATTCGTCATCTTGACTCAGGTGGGCGTTGCTGAACAAGCAGCACTTTCGAGTGGTGTCAGAATCGCACTTTATCCGAACCCATCGCAAGCTTCAAGTGACGTTCGAGTCGAGTTGATGCTCGATCATTCCTCGATCGTCGATATCGAAGTCTATGATGTGCTCGGCAAACTGGTAACATCAAGCTCGATCCCTCATGCCGTTTCGGGATCCGTGCAGACCTCGATCGATACACGAGGTTTAGCCGCCGGTACGTATACCGTGCGCATTCTTACCGATCAGAATGTTGTGACATCCTCGCGACTGGTGGTTGCGCGATAAATAAAGTTCGCGTTTAATAAAAGCCCCCGCCTTTTGAAGGCGGGGGTTGGGGGTGGTTGCGAGTTAGTTGGCGCCTTTTTTAGCTATGAGTTTTTAAAGATTGCCGCGATCAGCGTCAGGTCATCGTTCATATCGGAGCTATCCGATTTCATTGCAAGCGTGTTAATGATCGACTTCGCATCGCCGATTCTCTGCGCGGCCAAAAGCTTCTGTATCCCTTTCGGGCCAAGCTCTTTGCCGTCGATGCGTGATTCGGAAAGTCCATCGGTATAGAGCAGCAACGCGTCCCCGTTCTTGAACGCCCGCTCGTGAAATTCGTACGCGAAGGTGTCGATGATTCCGAGAGGAATGCCTGAAGATTCGAGCGATGACGTTCGTCCGTTCGGATGAAGAATGATCGGATAAGGATGTCCGGCAACGACAGAGAGAATCCTTTCGCGTTTGGTATCGATGATCACGAATGCGGCCGTGACGAATCGCTCCGCTGACGTGCTCTCGAACAGCAACCGATTGAGTTCTTCAACCACATCGAGCAAACCTAACTGACCTGTTTTTATCATCGATACGAGCGCGCGCAACGACGCCTGCACACTCGACATCAACAGTGCCGCAGCGACTCCCTTCCCTACGACATCCGCGATCGCTATCAGCACTTCATGATCGCTCAGTTTGATCACATCGTAGTAATCCCCGCCAACAACTTCGCACGGTCTTGAATATGCTGCAATTTCGAGATGCTCGATCTTCGGAAGCGACTGCGGGAACAGCGAAAGCTGGATTTCGCGCGCAAGCCTGAGGTCGGCTTCGATGCGCTCGCGCTCCTGCTCACGCTCGAACATTCGTGCATTCGAGATCGCCATACTTGCAAGCCGCGAGATCGATTCGAGAAAATCGGTCTCCTCTTCGATCTCCATCCCAGGCATCATCGAATCGCCGAAGATGAGCAAGCACTTATCTCCTTCGATCTCGCGCGGACTTAAATTAAGCATGACCGCGATCGCGTCATCATGCTTGACCGCCCAAAGTTCGATCTCGATTTCGGTCATGATCTCGGGAATCTCAACGCCGACAAAACCCGCGCGATGGACGATCTGAAACTGGCCTTCGTGCCTGACGAATGCAAGCGCATCTTTGATCAGCGCCTTGCCCATGATCGTCCGAATGACCGATTTGAGAATGCCGGTTGTGCCGAGATCGGGAGTGAGCGTTCGAGCGAAGTCAAGCAGCGACGTGAGCGCAAATCGCTCATGGGTCAAGGGGTTCGCCTGGATCGTCGACATCGTTCTGGAGGATGCGGATCGTTAGTTAAGCAAAAGGCCACTCGTATGAGCGGCCTTTTTTCGAGTAGAGCGGGAGACGGGATTCGAACCCGCGACATCAACCTTGGCAAGGTTGCACTCTACCAACTGAGTTACTCCCGCAATGACTATCGTAAAAAGAGGGGGTCAAGTAATCAAGCTAATCGGGCATTCCAGCCCTTTTCGATGAGTTTTTGACCGATTGGGCACTCTGAGCAGCGACGTTCCTGACAGAACGATCGCGTGAGTAAGAGCGCCCCCTGCTCTTCGCGCACCGTTTTAACGCTTTCACTTTCCAGAAGTTCCTGCCTCACAACATTTATGTAATGAGCGCTCGAACGCATTCGCGAATTCATCCAGCGATCGCGAAGCGGCTTGAGTGACTGCTGGCTCAACTGTCCGAATTTTTTCGCGTAGGCGATCTGCGCTGGCATCGCAACATTTAGCGCGAGCGCCCGCTTTCGCTCCTCGCCAAGCAGGCTCTGCGCCTCCGAAATTTCGCTTGCGAATGAGGTGTGATGTTCCCAAAAAGGATCAACGCCAACCGGCATCTCAAGGTCCTCAAGCGAGCGGAGGAGCATAGTAGTCGCCACATCTACCGCGAACAAGTGCTGAGCAAAATGCGCGGCAAGAGCAACGCGGCGATGCGGAGAATTGAGCGGTCGAATTCGAAAGAATGCCCAGTCGTTTTCAGCCAACAATGACGGCAGATTGAGTTCATCCTGAAGCCACGACCACGCCGAAGCAAGCTCAATGATCTTTTCGTTGGACGCTGCCGAATAATCGGCCGAAGGTTGAGGAAGTAGTCCCGATGCTCCGAAGAAAAGAGACTGAAATGCGATCGCTCTGTTGGCGTCGGTTGTGATTGAACGAAGTTTGCGAACTCGGTCTATCCTACAGATCTCTGCGAGTTGTTTGAACGGCGCGCGGTTCTCCGAATATCCAAGTGCGTCGAAGGTCTGAAGATAAAGCCGATCGAGAAATGTCATGAGCGAATCTGCATCGTCTGTGAATCGCGCACACAATTCATCCAGTCTCGCTTCGGCAAATCGATCGATTACTTTTCGCTTAAAGCGGATCGGGACTTGAAGATTGTGCGGAAAACAGGCAAGCTCAGGCGCGCGCGAATAAAGCGAATCGAAAAGCTGCTCCCATAGAGTCCGTTCGTTCAGTCTGAGATTATCGGCGAGCGCGAGCGTTGGCAAATGGGGTGCGTGAGCATTCTCGTGTTCTTCTTCACGCGTGAGTATGACATGGAGGATGACATTCGCATACCGCTGGTCGCCGTCATGTCCGTGCGCAGCCCATTCATCGAGCGACGTATGAAGTTCGACATCGCCTTTGAGTAGCAAGCCGTTAATGACAAGCTCTGCACTCTGAAAATCGGGACCACCGCGATGATCGTTGTAGTGGCCTGGATTAAGAATCGCGATCGGAGTGCCATCGTCAAGCATTGTCTGCTCGAGGAGATATTTCGCCGGATCCTTCCAGATCCGGTGCATCAAATGTTCGGGGATCGCAGCGCGCGCCACTTTACTACCGATTATGCCATAACGGCGGCTGCCCGCATTTCAGCCACGATCTTCTCTGCAGCACGTGCTGCAGCTTCAGCGAAATCCATTTCGCGTGAAGCGCCCGCGATGCCGCGGCTGACGTTGATTAACGCCGCACCGCCAGCGTTCGCCTGCAGCACAGCCCCGAGCGATCCGCCTTGTGCACCGATTCCTGGAATAAGAAACGGAAGCTCCGGAGCGCGCGTGCGAAGTGCGGCAAGCTCCGAAGGCTTCGTTGCTCCGACGACAAGCCCGCAGTTTTGCTTCGGCTTGTTCCATTCGCGCACTTGATCGGTGATCTCTTCATAAAGGCGCTTGCCGTTCTTAAGCTCGAGATATTCGAAATCCTTCGCGCCTGGGTTCGAAGTCAGACCAAGCAGGAATACTCCACGATCTTCGTGATGCAAAAACGGTTCGACGGAATCGAATCCCATAAGTGGATTTACCGTCATCGCATCGAAGCCAAAATAATCCTGATAGGTGAACGCATATTGATCGCACGTCTTGCCGATGTCGCTACGTTTCACGTCGGCGATCGTGATCACGTGGCTCGGAATGCGCGAAAGTGTGCGGTGCATCGCGTAGATCCCCGCCTCGCCGAAGGCTTCGTAGTAGGCGACGTTCAGCTTATAGGCGCAGGCGATATCTTTCGTAGCGTCGATGATCGCGCGGTTCCAGGCGAGTACGGGGTTCTCCTCGCGATGCATGAAGTCAGGCAGTGTGCGCCAATCGGTATCGAGCCCGATACAGAGCATGGAATCCTGGCGAACGCGGGCTGCTTCAAGCTTTTCGAGAAATGTCATTGTGGTCTGGTTATTCGCAAAGATACGAAAGGAGCTTGAAGCGTGCACGGCTACAGACTGAGTCGCCCTTTAACGTCAGGCTCAAATCCGCTTTGGGTCGATCAGCTCATGGAAAATCATCGCCGCATGCTGAGTAGGCTTTTTGGATTTGGGTCTCGGATTGGTCGAAGGGATGAGTCCGCTCGCTGGCGTGGAATCGAGCCTTATCTCCGTCCGAATTCCTTTTGCATAGATCGCTGCTTTCATCGCCTCATAGGCAGGCGTGTTTGGCAAGATCGCTGGCGGCGGGTCTTCCCGCTTCCCGGTCAAATAAAGCTGTATCAATTTTCTTGCGATCGGCGCCGAATAGACACCGCCAAAACCCTGATTTTCGACGAGCACACAGATCGCGATCTTCGGATGATCGTACGGCGCGAAACAGACGAACCACGCGTGATCTTTTCCATGTGGGTTCTGTGCGGTTCCGGTTTTGCCTGCGATGATGATCGATGAATTCGGAATTTGCGTAATGTGCGCGGTGCCTCCTGGCTCGTTGACTACCCCGTACATTCCCTCGCGCACGACTTCTATGATCGTGTCGAGCACATGCACCCTTCGCGTTTTGTAGGCGACGGTATCCCAACGCGCCTTTTCCATGTTGTAATAATTCTTCGCTGCGTGCGGCTGCACCCACAAGCCATGATTCGCCCAGCAGGCGGCATAACAGGCCTGCTGGATCGGCGTCACGCCGATCTCGCCCTGACCGATCCCCTGACTCACGACATAACCCTTCGTCCATCCTTTCGGATAAAGCTTGTTCATCCGCTTCGTGTTCGGGATCCAGCCGGTACCCTCCGAACCAATATCGACGCCGGTCACCTGATCGAAGCCAAACTCGCGTGCGTATTTATACATCGAGTCGATGCCAAGCTTGAGTACCATCTGGTAATAGAACACGTCGCAGGATTTAACGATCGATTGATGGATATTGGTCAGACCGTGCACCTGATCGTCATGATAGGTGTGATTGCCGTAGGTGAAACTTCCCGGGCACACAAGTTTGAAATCAAATCCAATGACTTGCGTCTGAAGGCATGCCGCGGCCATCATGAGCTTCCAGGTCGAGCCAGGTGGATAGCGCGATTGCAACGCTCGGTTGTAGAGTGGATTCGCCGGATCGAGCATCACCGATTGGTACTCGGCTTTCGTCGTCTTGCCGCTAAAAAGATCGAGATCGAAATCGGGCTTGCTGACGAGCGCGAGAATGTCGCCGTTGTTCGGATCGAGCGCAACGATCGCTCCACGATACGGGTCGAGCAACTGCTCTGCGTATTCCTGCACGTCGATATCCATTCCGAGCTGGATATTGTCGCCGTCGACAGAATTGACATCTGTCCGTCCTTCGTTGAGCCGCGATTGCTTTTGACCGCGGGCATCGACTGCGACGAATTCATACCCCTTGATCCCTCGAAGTTCTTTTTCGTGCACTTCCTCCAACCCTGCCGTTCCGACAACATCGCCCGGATGGTAGTAATCGCTGTCGGCCGTCTCGTCGAGCTTATCGAGCAAATGCTGCGAGATCTCTTTTGTATATCCAAGCAGATGCGACGCGCGGATCGGCGCGATATACTGCCGCTTCGATTCGACGATGATATCGACGCCCGGAAGTTTGTCCTGGTTCTCCTCGACTGCAGCGATAATGCGGGCATCGGCGTCGCGCCAGATTTTGATCGGCTGGAAGCGTTTGAAATATCCGGCGGCTTTGAGTTTTGCCGAGATATAATTCGTATCGATCCCAAGAATATCGGCAAGCACCGGCATTGCTGCATTGCGATACGGAGTAAAATCCTGCGGCGTGATCGCTACGCTATAACTTGGAATGCTCGCCGCGATCACACGTCCGCGGCGATCATAGAGCGCGCCGCGCACCGGTATGCGTTCGATCTTCTTCAATCCCTGATCGACAGCGGCAGAGCTAAGCGCGGTACCCTCGACGAGCTGCAACTGAACGAAGCGCACCAGAAAACCGGCGAAGACAGCGATGATAAGGCCGGCAAGCAGTCGGCTTCGAGTCGGAGATGCGAATTCGTGTTCGTATTGCATTGCTCAGATTAACGCAGTTGCCCACCGCGACGTTCTTTTTAAAATACTTCGAGAACGCGAAACAGATCGCGCCGTCCGTCACTTTGCATAAGCTCGATGAGGAGGATGTGATCCAAATCCTTCTCGCCAAGTCAACACTCTCAAAGCATGTCATCCTGCACGAAGTATTCATCGCACCCGCGATGAATGCGGAGTGAAGGATCTCATGGAATGCTTGCTATCATCACGATCCTATTCGCGACTCGTAGCGGACGTTACTGCCCCAATATTCCATGAGATCCTTCATTTCGCTAAAGCTCATTCAGGATGACAGGGTGCAAAAAATTTGTCCGAAGGACAACAGCCTCACACCATGTCATCCTGCACGAAGTATTCATCGCACCCGCGATGAATGCGGAGTGAATAATCACATGGAATGCTTCCCTCCAACGCACGATCTAAATCGGACTGTAATGTAGGACTTGCTCGACTCTGTCATTCCTGGCATAAAAAAACGGCAGCTGATCCTGCCATTTTCAAAGCCCGTCGGTGCTAAGCTTTAAGGATGATCGTAGACCACGAAACTAAATGCGTGGTCAGATAGGCGGGCAGGGATGCTGGTCGCAGTAAAGACAATGAAACTTGTAGCACTCGCTGGGGTACTTGGCAGAACCACTGTTGTAAAATTTTCTCCCGCCTGAGCAGAGGGACTGGCAACGATCGTCGCATTGCCGCCCGAATTTTGGAGAGAACTCAATAGCGTAAACACGTAAAAACCAGCAATGCAGCAACGGATCGCTTAATTCTTCATTTTTTTAATAGTTGAAGAAACTCCATACACAATTAGCACGCCAATGACGGCATATACCCATAGAGGGATATGGTTGCCTACTATTATGAGATAGAGATACGCGGATATAAAAAAAAAGCCTGTAAATAAAACAGGGAGAAGGATTGATTTCTTCTCTTTCTTATTTTTTATGGTCAGGTATAGGGAAAGAAGGAAAAAGGGAACGGCACCTATATAGATGCCCCCACAGATGTAAGGATTGACATTGTATTTTCCTCCGAGACTTAAAAACCATTCCTTCACAGCTTCCCACCATTCCATTATTAGTATTCATCCTTTTCGCGTTCTGATGCTTGGCCAAACTTCCGTTGGGAATAGCATGCCTACTGAATCCGCAAACATACAAAAATCGCGGGAGAACCCAACTTTCGTCCCGTCTGGGAAAGCTGACTGCTTTAGTTAGGCGGACTGCGCCGTTGAAAGCGGATCACGAGCTGAAGCTCGCCCTACGAAGAGGGTTATTGAAGGCGCACTGCGATCAGCGATGCGACTACTGTGTTCGGAACGACCGGTGACAACGTCATGGCAGTAACTGAATTAGGCGAATTGACGAGGCGGACTACGTCGCCTGTAGCCAACGTCAAAATAGCACTTCCGTTGATGATCGTTGTACCGGTTGCGCAGCCAAACTGCGAGTAGGGGGCGACAATGCCATTGACTGTTAGCGCGAACGCACCCGGCTCGTTATGCGCCACCGCAAAGTCAACTTTGTAGACGCCCGTCGAAATGACTGTGAAGCCGCCATCAATGTCCCCAGTAAATCCGGCATTAGCCGCGAGTGTTGTAGTCGGCACTGTTCCACCAATTGGAACGGTGGCCGGAACAAAGGTGGTGTAAGCATTGAAATAGCCGACTGGTGCGCCCATTGGCGCTTGCCAGGTCGGTGCACCGCCGCCGACTGCCGTAAGTACCCTGCCTGCTGTCGCGCCACCATCATTCAGCTTCGAAGCGACTATCCCCGCCGTCGCATTGATCTGGGTATTCGTTATCGTGCCTGCGCTGATGTTGGCGCCAGCGAGATTCGTCAGGGCAGATCCATCGCCTGTGAACGATGCTCCTGTGATCCCGCCTGTACTGTTGATCGTGTTCGATACGATGAGCGGCGCAGAGATCGTTACGTTCGTGCCGTTGCCATTTGTGTTATTCATGATGACGCTCGATGGCTCCCAATCGAGGTGCCCTGCCGCTGAATTCCAGAAAAGCGTCTGTCCGCCGAGCGTTCCGGCAGTCACAAAGCCTGACGCAGCGCCAGTCGGGGTGATCGGAAAACTGTAGCTCATCGGGCTGTTGCCGCCGTTAAGCCCAGCAGGTGCCGTGATCCTAAAGGTATGACCCGCTCCGTCGTCTAGCAAGATGGACTGTGCACCGACGGTGCGATTCTGTGCAAAGGCACTCGGAAGTGCGACCGTGCCCAGGAACGCGATTGCGAACGCAACGATGAGATATTTCATGATGAATAACGGTAGAATGAATGCAACGCAGCAAAGACACGGTGCCTATGATGTGGGTGGTCTCAAGCACAGAGATCGTCAAGACTTTGGAGTCGTACGTCCTGCCGCTTCGCCCTCCATTAAACTATGAACCCCGGCTCGCATTGAGCCGGGGTTCTTAGTTTGTGTACTTTGAATGCCTTACGCCACCATGCGCTCGGTGCGGCGAACGGTTCTCTCGACCTTTTTGGCTTCGATCTGTTCGACTTTCTCGCGCTCTTCTTCGCTCTTTGGCATTACGATGAGATCGCGGAATTTCGGCAGACCGGTTCCGGCCGGAATAAGGTGACCTACGATGACGTTCTCCTTGAGTCCGAGCAGGTCGTCGACCTTTGCCTGGATCGCAGCGTCCGTAAGTACCTTTGTCGTCTCCTGGAACGACGCAGCAGAAATGAAGCTCTCGGTCTGCAACGCAGCCTGAGTGATCCCGAGCAATACGGGCTCGCTCATGATGGGCTCCGCAGGACGCGATTCGGGTGCGATCTTATCCTTCTTTTTCAGATCGCTTGCGGTCTCCTTGAACTTCTTCTTATCGACCATTTGCATGATCTTGAACTTCGAATCGCCACGCTTGGTGATGATCACAGAGCTCATAAGAATGTCGTTCTCGGCTGCTACCTTCGATTTATCGATCTCGTCGTTCTCAAGCATAAGCGAATCACCCGAAGAGGTAATGCGAACTTTGCCGAGCATCTGACGCACGATAACTTCGATGTGCTTATCGGAGATCTTCACACCCTGCATACGATAAACTTCCTGGATCTCATTGACGAGATACTGCTGTACCTCGGCGACACCCTTGATGGCAAGAATATCGTGCGGATCGATCGCACCATCCGAAAGACGTTCGCCCGAACGGACGACATCGCCTTCCTGAACAAGAATGTGCTTACCGAACGGGATCGTGTATTCGCGGCGATCGGTGCGATCGTGCGAGGTTACAACGACAACGCGTGAACCACGGCGCGGCTTTTCGAAGTGGACTGTTCCGTCGACTTCCGAAACCGTTGCAGGATCCGATGGCGAGCGAGCTTCGAAGAGCTCGGTGACTCGCGGCAGACCGCCTGTGATATCACGCGTCTTCGAGAAATCTCTCGCGATCTTTACAAGCACGGTACCGGCCTTGATCTCCTGACCATTTTCGACCTGCATTACTGCATTCGAAGGAATGATATAATTGATGATCGTGGTGCCATTGTCGCCTGCGATGTCGATCGTTGGCGACTTTGAACGGTCGCGTGAGTCGATGGTACGGGTTACGATATTGCCCGTGAGTTCATCGGCCTCGTGACGGAAGGTCACGTTCTCGATGAATTCTTTGAAGCGCGTCGTACCCGCATGTTCCGAAATGATGACGGCGTTGTATGGATCCTGCTCGTAAAGCAGTTCGCCCTTCTTGATCACCTGTGCATCGGTTACGTAGATCTGCGAGCCATAGCTCACGTCGAGCTTTGCGATAACACGGTTGTCGGCATCAAGAATATTGACAACGCCCGAGCGGCTCATGACCACCATTTCATCGCTCGGATTCTTGATGACCTTCATGCCCTCGTACTGGATCGTACCGTCGAACTTCGAAGTCACCTGCGACTGCTGCGCGATAAGCGATGCCGTACCACCGGTGTGGAATGTACGAAGCGTAAGCTGCGTACCAGGCTCACCGATCGACTGTGCTGCAACGATACCGACGGCTTCGCCAAGCTCGATGAGCTTGTGTGTCGTAAGGTTACGTCCGTAACAAAGTGCGCAAACGCCGCGGCGTGCTTCGCATGTGAGTACCGATCGGATCGTGACGGTTTCGATCGAAGTCGAAGCGATGCGGGCTGCAGCTTCTTCGTCGATCTGTTCGCCGGCCGATACGAGGATCTCCTGCGAGAGCGGATCGTACACATCCTCAAGGCTTACGCGACCAAGCAAACGCTCGCTGAGTGGCTCCTTGATATCTTCGCCTTCTTTGAGTGCGCTTGTCGGCAATCCACGGATCGTGCCGCAATCATTCAGTGCGATGATCGCGTCCTGCGCTGCGTCGATCAATCGGCGCGTGAGATATCCTGCGTCAGCCGTCTTAAGAGCGGTATCGGCGAGACCCTTACGAGCACCGTGTGTCGAGATGAAGTATTCAAGGATCGACAGACCTTCGTGGAAGTTCGAGATAATTGGATTCTCGATAAGCTCACCCGTCTGACCCGAAAGCGACTTCTGCGGCTTGGCCATAAGACCGCGCATACCGGCGAGCTGACGGACCTGTTCTTTCGATCCGCGAGCACCAGAGTCGACCATCATATAAAGTGGGTTGAAGCCATCGCGATCATGCGCGAGTGCGTCAAAGAGCTTGTCCGCAGTGCGGTTCGTCGCACGTGTCCAGATATCGATAACCTTATTGTAGCGCTCGCCAGTGGTGATGAATCCGTTGAGGTATTTATCCTGAACGTCATCGACCTGCTTCTGCGCTTTCGCGATGATCTCGTCCTTCTCTTTCGGAACGACGATATCATAGAGCGATACCGAGAGTCCACCCTTCGTTGCAAACCCGAAACCGAGTTCTTTGAGCTTGTCAAGGAATTCGACGGTCTTGAGATTTCCAACGGCACGGAAGGTCATTGCAATGATCTGGCGAAGACGCTTCTTCGTCAAGAGTTCATTGAGATAACCGAGTTCTTCCGGTACGATCTCGTTGAAGATCACTCGACCGGTCGTTGTCTCGATCATCTTGCCTTTGATGCGCACTTTGATCTTCGCATGAAGATCGAGGCGCTTCAGGTTGTAGGCAATGATGACTTCTTTCGGTCCGTGGAAAAGCTTACCCTCACCCATCACACCCTTACGGTGCTTTGTGAGATAGTAGGCGCCAAGAACCATGTCCTGCGAAGGCACAGCAATCGGCTCACCATTCTGCGGCGAGATGATGTTGTGGCTCGAAAGCATGAGGATCGCGCACTCGAGCTGTGCTTCATAGGAAAGCGGGACGTGCACAGCCATCTGATCGCCATCGAAATCGGCATTGAATGCCGTACAAACGAGCGGATGGATCTGCAATGCGCGGCCTTCGACTAGGCGAGGCTGGAAAGCCTGGATGCCAAGTCTGTGCAGCGTTGGTGCGCGGTTGAGCATGATCGGATGTCCATCGATGATGGATTCGAGAATGTCCCATACCTCGGTGGTCTTGCGCTCGACGATCTTCTTTGCCGACTTGACCGTCTTCACGATCCCGCGCTCAATGAGCTTGCGAATGATGAACGGCTTGAAGAGTTCGACTGCCATTTCCTTCGGCAGACCGCACTCGTGCAATTTCAGTTCTGGTCCGACAACGATAACGGAACGACCCGAATAGTCAACGCGCTTTCCGAGCAAATTCTGACGGAAGCGGCCCTGCTTACCCTTGAGGGTATCGGAGAGCGACTTGAGTGCGCGAGAGTTATCGGAACGAACAGCAGCCACGCGGCGGGAATTGTCGAAAAGTGAATCGACCGATTCCTGAAGCATGCGCTTCTCGTTGCGCAGAATGACCTCAGGGGCCTTGATATCCATCAATCGCTTGAGGCGATTGTTACGGATGATCACGCGGCGATAAAGATCGTTAAGATCGGATGTTGCGAAGCGTCCGCCTTCCAGGGGCACAAGCGGACGAAGTTCCGGCGGAATGATCGGCACTACGTCAAGCACCATCCACTCGGGCTTGTTCGCCGGCTTGCCCTCTTCTTCGCGAAACGCCTCAACCGTACGAAGACGCTTGAGCGCTTCCTGACGCTTCAACTGCGAAGTCTCTTCGCGAGCCGCACGGCGCAGATCGACCGAAAGAGCTTCGATGTCGGTACGACGAAGCAATTCCTTTACAGCATCGCCACCAATGGAAGCGATAAACTTGTTCGGATCGTCATGGTGAAGATCCTGATTGCCGGCCGGAAGTGAATCGAGAATACGGAAATATTCTTCCTCGGTCAGAAGATGCTTGATCGGAAGTCCTGTCGGACCAGCGTTGACGACCGCATACGATTCATAATAAACGATCTTCTCGAGATCCTTCGTGGGGATGCCGAGGATATGACCGATCTTGTTCGGCAAGGAGCGGAAGTACCAAATGTGTACGACCGGCACCGCGAGCGAGATGTGGCCAGAGCGTTCGCGACGAACGGATTTCGTCGTTACCTCGACACCGCAACGATCGCAGATAATGCCTTTATAGCGAATGCGCTTGTACTTACCGCAGTAACACTCCCAATCGCGTGTCGGGCCAAAGATCTTTTCGCAGAACAGACCGTCCTTCTCCGGACGATATGAGCGATAATTGATCGTCTCCGGCTTCGTGACCTCACCGTGACTGCGAGCAAGGATCGACTCCGAGCTGGCAAGTCCAACAGAGATGGTCTGAAAATTTCTCAACGGCGCCTCTTGTGGAAGAATGTAAGCCATAGTTTATCTAAAGAAACAAAAAATCCTATATCTTAAAACTTTCTGGCCAGAACAACACTCTCTAAGCGTGTTATCCTGAACGAAGCATTCATCGCTCCGGCGATGAATGCGGAGTGAAGGATCTAATGGAATGCTCGCTACGAGCACATTCCAATTCCCTTCACACATCTGGGCGTTACCGCCCCAACATTCCATGAGATCCTTCACTGAGCTAAAGCTCGTTCTGGATGACATGGTCCAAAAACTTTCTCGCTGTGGGCGACACACTAAACGCATGTCATCCTGAACGAAGCATTCATCGCTCCGGCGATGAATGCGGAGTGAAGGATCAAATGGAATG
>JBBSDW010000092.1:0-13661 GCA_038240295.1 Kapaibacterium sp. (SeqCode) | reverse complement strand
TGAGCCCAAATCCGCTAATTTTTGCCATATTCGAGTACTTCTACGCGAACATGCCCCAACCCTTCCTGCTCGATACCTATCGCGCGAGCTGCTCGAACAGTTAGATCGATAATCCGTTCAGGTTTTCTTGGCCCGCGATCGTTGATCCGAACATCCACATGCACGCTCGTCCGGACATTCGTCACGCGAACAAGCGTTCCGAACGGAAATGTTCTGTGAGCGGCGGTCAATCCGGAATTATCGAATAACTCGCCACTCGACGTTTTTCTCCCCTGGAATTCATTGCCGTAATAAGAAGCCAGCCCCTCCTGTGTCCCGAGTGCATTCACTGATGGAATAACGGCACAGGCGGACAAGCTCAAACAGAGCCCCGCAGTTAACAAAGCAAACAAAACGTACGGTGTCCTAAGGACACCTTGGCAAATTGGCGATCGAGCCATCAAGATTTAGTTGTACTTGAGCAAGAATCGGCCCCCTAAAAATCAATCACAAGAGCTGGGTACCGAACTTCTGAGTACCAACATACAATGAAAAATAGGCAAAGTCAAGCAATCACTTAAAGTAATTTGTGAAGTGTTCGATTTTACCCACATTTTCACACAAAACAGCCAATTATTTTTATGTGGATAACTCGCTTTGCAGAGGAAAGTCGGACGACTCCCAGTTTAGGCTCATAATCAGGCGTGGAATTTCTTGAGGCGAAGAGAGTTGGTAACGACCGAGATGGAGCTAAGTGCCATTGCCGCCGCAGCGAACATTGGATCGAGTTGAATGCCAAACCACGGGATCAATAATCCGGCGGCAACGGGAATGCCGATCACGTTATAAAAAAAGGCGAAGAAGAGGTTTTGCTTGATCGTTCGCATGGTGGCGCTCGAGAGGTCGATCGCCGTGAGGACGGATTGTAAATGATTCGACATGAGGGTGATATCGGCGGTATCCTTAGCCACATCTGCTCCGGTGAACATCGCGATTCCTACATCGGCCACTGCCAGGGCAGGCGAATCGTTGATTCCGTCACCGATCATCGCGATGGCGCCTCGCTCCGTTCTGAGATCGCGAACGATCCGTTCCTTATCGGTTGGCAGAGCGTCGGCGAAAAACTTTACGATGTCAAGCTTCCGAGATATTTCCGTTGCCACAGACAGATTATCACCCGTGATCATCACAGCTTCCACGCCGCGAGTGCGGAGTTGTCCGATCACCTGCCCGGCGTCCTCCCTCAGGGTATCTGCAAATGAGAGCGCTCCGATCGCTATTCCATCGAGCGAAACGATCGCTACGCCTTTTGCTTCGGCGTTTCGCTGATCGAGCCATTCTTGAAGCTGCGCCGGGACCGTCACGTTCAACTCCGACATCAATCGCACATTGCCGATCGCTGCAGACTGTCCGTTGATTTCGGCAGTCGCGCCCATTCCTGCCTTGTTTTGAAATTTTGAGATCGCCGGAAGCTGGATTTGCTCCGCTTCTCGAACGATCGCCATTGCGATTGGGTGATCGGATCCTTTTTCGAGCGCTGCAGCTATTGTCAGCACTTCATCCGTCGAGTGGGACCCGACCGCGAATCGATCGATCACCGAGATCAAGCCATTTGTCAGCGTACCCGTTTTATCGAAGACGATGGTCCTAAGCGTGCTTAGTTTTTCGAGGGCTTCGACATTTCTGAAGAGAATTCCAAGTTGGGCGGCTTTGCCGGAACCGACTAAAATAGCAGTAGGGGTTGCAAGGCCGAGCGCACAGGGGCATGCGATAACGAGCACAGCGACTGCGTTCATGATCGCGAACTGAATGCCGAGATCGGGCCGTAAAAGAAACCATCCAACAAGCGTTGTCACACCGATCCCAAGGACGATCGGTACGAACACCGCGCTCACCTTGTCGGCCAGCCGCTGAATCGCCGGTTTGCCCCCCTGCGCTTCGCGAACGGAGCGAACGATAGCTGCGAGCGCAGTCTCCTGACCGATCTTCGTTGCCTTGATCCGAAGCAGCCCAGAGGTAACGCGTGTTGCCCCAAAAACAAAATCGCCGACATCTTTTGATACTGGAGCGCTCTCGCCTGTCATCATCGACTGATCGACCGAGGATTCTCCAAACACCACGACACCATCCGTAGCGATCGTTTGTCCAGGCTTCGCGACGAAGAGATCGCCCACGTTCAACTCGCTTACGAGGATGTTTTCTTCGTGGCCATCCTCGCTGATACGTATCGCAGACTTGGGACTGAGATCGAGCAATCCTCGAATCGCATCCCCAGTGCGCTCTTTCGCGCGAGCTTCCAACCAGCGGCCAAGGAGCAGAAGCGTGATGATCATCGCGGCCGAGTCAAAATAGACTTGCGCTATGTGGGGGCCCGTGCGTCCCGGAGCAATTGTTACGACCGCGCTATAAAGAAAGGCGGTAAGTGTTCCCACTGCGATCAACGTATCCATGTTGGTTGTCAGGTGCCGGGCTGCGCGCCAGGCAGAGCGGTAGAATTCGAGTCCCGAATAAAAGATAACGGGGAGCGTCAGCAGGAGCAGCAGGTAGTTGGTCGTGTTACTCTTCAACGACTGAAAATCGGGCAGCAGCATCAGCAGTGAAATTACCATCACGATTGAGCTGAAGATCAGCGCGACCCAAAATTTCCTTCGAAGCCCGCTGATCCACGCTGCATCAGCAGTGCCTTGATGCTCCATGTGGTCATGCTCGGGCAGATGGGATGGCGGAACCGTCGCCTGATATCCCGCATCTTCAATCGCTTTGATAAGGGCTGCCGGGGCCACATCGGAGCTAATCGCGACATGCGCCTGCTGAGTGACCAGGTTTACAGAAGCAGCGCTCGCGCCAGGTACCTTGTTGAGTGCGCGCTCCACATTAAGAACGCAAGATGCGCAGTGCATTCCTTTGATGTCGATCGTCGCGGTTGCCGTGGGCAGCGCATGGTCGTGTTCTGGTCGTGAGTTCATTTTAGTTGGTCATAAAGAAGATGCATGATCTCGTCATAGGTGTCGGTTGCGCGGGCTGGCTTTCCCGAACGAAGCGCGTCGGTTACGCATGTTTCGAGATGGGTCCGCGTGACGATCTTTGCCACACCTCGCAGTGCGACCTGGATCGCGGATATCTGATTCAACACATCGCCGCAATATCGATCATCGTCGAGCATTTTCTTTATGCCGCGCACCTGACCTTCTATTCGGCTCAACCGCTTTTGAAGTGCTAACTGCTCCACGTCCGTTCGATGCTTCATAGTATACCCCCCTATGGTATGTAACGCTTCTTACAACCATCATCCGCCAATGTTCGTGCCAGCCTGACCTCGCAATCAATGCATCGCACTCATACGGCCTTTCGACTGTTCTGAGAGCTTATGGGGCATCAGCATTCGCATTCACACGGCCATGTGCACTACGACCGCGCATTCGCGATCGGCATCTCGCTCAATGTTCTGGTCGTGCTTGTTGAGATCTTTTACGGGTTGCAGAGTCATTCGCTGGCATTGCTCTCGGATGCCGGGCATAATGCGACCGATGTGCTCGGGCTTGTGATCGCCGGTGTGGCAGTCTGGCTCGGCAGACGCAATCCGACGGAGCGCAGAACGTATGGTTACCGCCGCTCCTCCATCCTTGCTTCACTCTTCAATGCGGTCTTTCTTTTTGTTGTCGTTGGCGGATTAAGCTGGGCGGCGATCGAACGGCTTTCGCATCCTGAACGGGTCGCAAGCGACACGGTAATTATTGTTGCGGCTGTTGGTCTTGTGCTCAATCTTGCGACGGCCTACCTTTTTCGACGCGATCAGCACGATCTCAATATGCGGGGTGCCTATCTTCACATGATGAGTGACGCGCTGATCTCGCTCGGAGTGATCGTTGCCGGAGTGATCATGCATTTTGTCGGATGGCCCTGGCTCGATGCTGTTGTAAGCCTCACGATCGGGATCATCATCGCACTTACGACCTGGCGCCTTCTCGTCGATTCGTTTAACCTCGCAATGGATGCGGTACCGGAAAATATCGATCTGCGTGCAGTCAGTGAGTATCTAACAAAGATACCCGGCGTCTGCGAAGTCCATGATCTTCATGTCTGGGCAATGAGCACGACCGAGTCCGCGCTCACTGTGCATCTGGTGACAGTGCGCGAGTCGTTCGATAATCTCCTGCTCGATGAAGTAATAGCGGGGCTTCACGCCCATTTTGGAATTCACCATCCGACGATTCAGATCGAGCGCAATGAAGATGAACGCGAGTGTGCGCTAAGCGATCCGGCTCACGTATAACATAGCCACACTCAAATGAAGATCAGAGAGATCCTCCAGCCGATGGCCGTTATGGTTGTCTCGGCGATCGTACTTTATTTATTCAGTCTCGGATTGATCGCGCTGGTGCGCTGGGCTATGGTTGCGTACGGGAAGCACTAAGGGCAGCAAGTGGATCAATTCCGGCGGGAATCCCCAGCGGCATCGCGCGGTTGGATTAGATGACACTCCGTCGATCCGCATTGCGCTGACGAAAAGAAATTTATGAAACAGATCTCGAAAAACCTCCTCGCGTTATTATTCCTTACGTGTGCTGCCTTTGCTTGCGCTCCAACAACACCAGCGGTCACGGATACCACGACACTTGTCTCAGGTTCCAAAACTCTCGCGCTTACGAAGAGTGACAGCGTGATGTTCACCGGCGTATCACTTACCTGCGGCTGTAGATTTCCTGTCTATACCGAGAGCAGAGGCGGCGACACCACGGTCATCCTGCTATCGCTGCTCGATCTTCCAACGGATACGACATCCGCTCATCAACTGCAGGCATCCTACACTCCGTCTACATCAGCACCCGGTTCTTATTCGTCGTGGATTGCGCTACGAGCGATTCATATCGAGCCTGGCACCCGCGTAACGCTGCGCGATACGGTGTTTGCAACCGCAACCGTCCAGTAGGCGGCCCTTCTGTATACGACCGTTCGGTAAGCGGCCGTTCCGTATATCGCCCGTCAGAGGTTTCAGGAAAAACAGCCCTTTAGTACGCTGCGGAACGTCCGCGAATTAACCGTGGTTAATCCATTACGGTAACGATGGTTTGCCGTTGGATCATCCATGGGCAACTTCAATGAGTTCTCCTTCGATCGAAGATTATGTAAAAGCGATTTATAAATCGCAGGCCGAAGGCGAGATCACTTCTCAGGATATTGCTTCGCGTGTTGGCGTCAGTGCGCCCGCCGTCAGCAAGATGCTCCGCAAACTGGTGCTCTTGAAATTCGTCCGGATGCACGCAAAGTCGGGTGTCCATCTGACGCCCTATGGTCAGCGAACTGCGCTCCAAACGATTCGCCGTCACCGGCTGCTCGAGCTGTATCTCGTCCGCGAACTTGGATACAAATGGGATGAAGTGCACGCGGAGGCCGAGCGATTGGAACATCATATCAGTCCACTATTCGAAGAACGGATCGCCGAAAAGCTTGGTCACCCTGCCTTCGATCCACACGGCGACCCCATCCCAACAAGCGAAGGCAAAATGCCTGAGGTCAGTGAAATATCGATCGCTCAGGCGCCATGCCCATCTACGATTGTCATAACTAGATTGAGCGACCGCGATCCCGATCTGTTACGTCACGCAGCCGGACTTGGGCTTGTTCCTGGAACGCACATTTCTTTGCATCATAAGGAGCCCTTTGGTGGGCCCTTCGCATTGAGCATTGGATCAAAAAAGGTGACACTTGCACCTGAGGCCGCCAGGCAGATATTCGGGAGCGTGGTCGAATGAGCTTTTTTCGCCGACAGATCATAACCGACCCCGTGACGAGCCGCGTACCGGAAAGTAGCGACTCGGCATTCAACGCTTACGGGAGCCGTGGTGCGATCGAGGTTCCAAGTTCAGGAAGTTTCTGGAAACGGCTCTTCGCATTTTCCGGACCGGCCTATTTAATCTCCGTCGGTTATATGGACCCGGGTAACTGGGCGACCGATATCGAAGGCGGCTCGCGATTTCACTATGACTTGCTTTGGGTGATCCTCGCGAGCAATCTGGTTGCGATCCTGCTGCAGGCTCTATCGTCGCGATTGGGAGTGGTAACGGGACGCGACCTTCCGCAAATGTGCCGTCAGCGATTTTCGAAACCGGTCGCGATCGCGTTATGGGTAGTCGCTGAGATCGCTATCGCCGCCTGCGATCTTGCCGAAGTGCTTGGCAGTGCGATCGCACTCAATCTTCTCTTCCATATTCCCCTATTGCCGGCAGTCTTCATCACTGCGCTCGATGTGCTTTTATTGCTCGCGCTCCACAACCGGGGTGTGCGCATGCTCGAGGCCGTGATCGTCACACTGATCTCGACGATCGCAGTCTGTTATCTGGTGGAGTTAGTACTTGCTCGCCCCGATTGGATCGGAATCACGCATGGAATGGTGACGCCCAAGTTAACGAATGGCAGTCTTTACATTGCACTCGGAATACTCGGCGCAACGGTGATGCCGCATAATCTTTATCTCCACTCGGCACTGGTAAAATCGAGAAATTCGGGACGCTCGTTCAAGGAGATCCGGAGCGCGCTTCGCTTCAATCTTTTCGATACGTTCGCCGCGCTCAATCTTGCTTTTTTTGTCAACGCAGCAATTCTCATTATGGCCGCAGCGGTGTTCTACGAACACAATCGTGTGGTGACCGAAATCCAAGAAGCCTACGCCACACTCACGCCACTGCTCGGCACGAAGATCGCGAGCCTTGCTTTTGGGATTGCGCTGCTCGCTTCCGGTCAGGCTTCAACCATCACAGGCACACTGGCTGGGCAGGTAGTGATGGAAGGATTTTTACATCTGAAGCTCAAAGTGTGGCTCCGAAGGATCATCACGCGTGGGCTTGCGATCGCACCGGCAGTGTTAGTGATTTGGCTCAACACCTCGGGCGGCGTGGAATCGCAGAATCACGCTGTCTATGAATTACTCATCCTCTCACAAGTCGTGCTTTCGATCCAGTTATCGTTCGCGACGGTGCCTCTCGTCATGTTCACAAGTGATAAGCGAATCATGGGAGAGTTCGCGAATCGGTTGTGGATGAAATTGCTCGCATGGTCGGTCGTGGCGGCGATCGCAATACTCAATGGATACCTGCTTTTTAAGGTCTTTGCGGGCTAAGCATTTTTACAGCCGATTTGCTTTTCGATCGGTGCTTGCGTATATTAGTCGCGAATAACCACTCCATCACTTCGCTATGATCGATACTGGGAATACCGCCTTTATGCTGCTTGCGACAAGCCTTGTCATGCTCATGACGCCGGGGCTTGCTTTTTTTTATGGTGGACTCGTCGGCCGAAAAAATGTGCTGGCGATCATGATGCAAAGTTTTGTGTCGATGGGATTCACGACCGTTCTCTGGTATGTCGTCGGCTATTCGATGTGCTTTAGCGGCACCATGTCCGCGCATACCGACATCGGCGGTATCATCGGAAATTTTGATATGGCCTTTCTCCGCGGAGTTTCCGTCCACACCCCCTCGACGCTGACTCCGAGCATCCCATTAATGGTCTTCGTCGCATATCAGATGATGTTTGCGATCATCACTCCGGCGCTCATCACCGGTGCATTCACCAACCGTGTTCGATTCCGCGCCTACCTGCTTTTTCTAACTGGATGGCTTCTCCTGGTCTATTTCCCCTTCGTGCACATGGTATGGGGCAACGGTGTGCTCGCATCATGGGGCGTGCAGGATTTTGCCGGAGGCATCGTCGTGCACGCGATCGCAGGTTTCGCGGCGCTCGCTGCAGTCTTCTACGTGGGTAAACGGAAGATCGCCGATGGTCAAGCACACAGCATCCCTCTCGTTGCTCTTGGGACGGGATTACTTTGGTTCGGGTGGTATGGCTTCAATGCCGGCAGCCAGTTCAAAGTTGATGGTGTGACAGCTCTCGCGTTTCTGAATACAGATATTGCCGCTTCATTCGCGGGCATGACGTGGCTGCTGTTGGAATGGAGAATCTCGAAGAAACCAAAATTTCTGGGATTACTCACGGGATCCGTTGCGGGCCTCGCGACGATCACACCCGCCGCGGGCTACGTTACGACCACGAGCGCTGTCATCATTGGAATTGCCGCAGGGCTCGTCTGCTTTTTTGCAGTGCAACTCAAGAACAAGCGCGGCTGGGACGATGCGCTTGACGTGTGGGGAGTCCATGGGGTCGGCGGATGTCTCGGTGTAGTCCTTTTAGGAGTCTTCGCCGACACTTCTGTCAATGCAAGTGGCGTCAACGGTTTGTTGCTCGGCAACGCATCTTTCTTCCTTCTGCAATTTGGCGTTATGGCCGGCGCATCGCTATACGCATTTTTCTTTACTTATGGAATGCTGAAGGTCATCAACATGATCACCCCAGTCAAGGTCGAACAACATGAGCAGGAGCGCGGCCTCGACGAATCGCTGCACGGAGAAGTGGCGTATATCTGATCTTTGCAGGTTCACAGAAGCAATTTTCACTCACAGGCAGGACGGTTCAATCCCTGCTGCTTTTGGTTGGCCATCATTGGGAAATAAGGACTTAGCATCGTTGTGTGTGTTTGAAATTCATAATTCTCCTTCACGCAGAAAACTAACCGACCATTCCACTCCGGTCGAACAGTGGGCCGTGTACATCCAAAATTCATTTTTCTCGTCTGCCAGCAAAGTAAAAAGGCTAAATATAAATCTCATCAAGTTCATCAATCCTCGTAAAATGTCTTCCCGAGCCCAACGAGGGATCCAATGGAATCCCACATTCGAACTACCCCCACGGACAAGTAAATTCTAAACAAAGCGAAGAATCTGAGAGGTTGGTGTTAGCATCAGCGGTGTCAAGAGGAAGCAAAACGCAAAAATGTCATCCCGAGCCCGACGAGGAATCTAATGGAATCCCAAGGGAGGTATCTCAAGTCGAAGAATCAGGCCTGTATATAAAACATATTCCTACTCACATCCGTTCCCGCAAATACAAGAGTATCTAATTTTAGCTCAAAAATATCACTCCGAAGGCTTCACTAACCGATAGGCCTTCCCTTCAAAGCGCGCGATGTACACACCGGAGGGGAATCTGCTGATGTCAAAATGGTAATTCCTTTTGCCTGCAGAGACTTCGTCGGTCAGAAGCCTTCGCCCGAATCGCGTATCCGACAGAATCCGTAGGAAAGGAGATATCGCGTGTGGGCATATCTTTTCGACTAATCCAAGTAAATCCTCCGTCATCAGTTTCTGAAACGCATTTCCGAATAACCATACACAAATCCTAACTTTCCATGCAAATGAACACTTGAACTGGGGTAGCCTGGCAGCCCGTGTTTGAGCGATACCATCCTATTTGAGCGGCGCAAGTCTCCGCAATGCTAGCGATTACACAGAAAATGATGAATATTTGTACAATACGGTCACGCATGATTGGAATGGAAAGGAATTGAAGAGTTCCGATGCAAAACCGGCTTGTTCCACCCAACCCAAGCAAATTGCTTCGCTGCACCACGTTTGCTCGCAATGATATTTTTGCGCCTACAGACACCACCTCCTACTGCTTCAAAAGTTTTTCGGTGCGGATGACACCGTTGTGCTCCGCACGGAGCAGGTAGAATCCGTTTGGAAGCGCGCTCACATCCAGGTCGCGGGCAGCTGATGTCATGACGTTTCTTCCGAGCGCATCCCATACGGTAAGCGTGCCCGGCCGAGCCGAGTGGATCACCCCAGTGCACGGGTTAGGATACGCGATCGAACTTGAGGGCGAAGCAATTGCCGCTGCACTGACCGATGCAAATTGCGCCACGGTGTATTTGTTAAAGAATCGCCAGATCTCACTCGATGCACTGAACTGACCGGGTGCCGCAGCGGCAGGCCAATCGACATGGGCCCCTCCCATAACCCGGTAGAGCTCACACGATATGCTTGAAACTTCAGCGTTCCAGACGAAGTGCATCACGCTCGTCCCGTCACTCGGAGCGACAGGTATCGTCGATTCCCCGGCAAGCGGAATGAGATGATCGTGATGGACCCAAAAACTCATTAACGTGTCGGTGTTGATGTTATTGACCGTGCCGTTGTAAGGGATCACTTGGTCGGCGGTGCCATGAATTTCCATGACCGGGATCGGCCGAGGCGGAGTGCAGATCTGGTATTGCCCAGGATACATGCTTCCTGAGACCGAAGCAATTGCTGCGATTCGGTTGCTCATTTTCCAGGCAAGCTGATAGCACATATACCCGCCGAGGCTGAGCCCCGAGGCATAGACGCGACTTAAATCCACCGCATAGCGCACATGCAGCGTGTCGATGAGCGTCGATAAAAACTGTAAGTCGTCGACGGCGCCATTGCCAATCCCTGGCCAGCCGACATTCCATCCACGGTTGCCCATGAGGTCCAGGGTGGCGTCGGGATAAACGATGAGGAAATTTGCGGTGTCAGCGATCGGCAAATAGTTCGAGAACGCCTGCTCTGCTGCTCCGCTTGAACCATAGCCATGCAAGTGCAGGATCAGCGGCCGCGAAGCTGGCGCATGAAATTTGGCGGGCAGATAGACCCGAAACGTTCGCATTCGCCCCTGATTGATCATGCTATCGACAACGGTCCTCTGAGCGAATGCCGAAGAGCATGTCATTGCAACCACGAGGGCGAGACCGAGGAAACGAATGAAAATTTTCATTGGATGAAACAGATGTTACGAGGCAATGAAAAGACAGGGCAAACCGCGTTTACGTTTCCGAAGCTTGCGCTGCCGTTTTCTTTGGCACAATTTCGGTACAACTTTTTCAGATAATTCACTGATTATTTCACCAAAATTCAACGACAATGGAAACCGAAAAAACAACGACAACCACCACCAAGACGGAACGCCCGGTACGCGAGACCACCTCGACGACAACCACGACAACGAAGCAGGAAACGAAGCCTCGCGAAGTGACAGAGGTGATTGTCGAAGAAGAAGACTAAGCAAACCGAAAATATAACGTGGACTCTACACTTTCTTTTAGCGGCATTTCGAAGGAAGTCTTTGCGAAGATCCAGGACAAACTTCGAGGACTGGGGATCGAGCTACCAGCGGCCCCTTCTGGATCGATCAGCGGCTCGGGAGTTAAGGCCGAGTATACATGGGACGGGATCGAGCGTTTAGCAATAACGGTACTCGAAAAGCCAATCTTTTTGCCGATGAGCGCGATCACGAGCGGTATCGTTGGTGCGATCAAAGATTGCGGCGGCAAACCTGAATAACCAAAGAGCCCGGCAACAGCCGGGCTCTTTTTCCTCCTACATCGTCACCAACTTTTTCATTCGATCTGCCCGCTTCACGCCTGCGGAGCAAGGTTGATATGGATGCACCCAGGTTCTCGGACGATGCCGATAATCTTCAGCGCCGAATCCTTACCGAGTTTCGATTTCGAGAAATCTGCTAACCAACCGTCGAGTTGATCCAGACTGGTAGCTATGAAATCCATCGCGAGACCTTTTAAGTGCATCGAAGTCTTGATCGACTCACCAGCAACGTCCGCTGGAGCGTTGACCGGCACATGCTGCGAGCGAAGCCAATTCCACGCGCTTAACCATACCTTAGTGTCCGAAAGTGTTGCGCTATCGATTCCAGGAAACTTGTCGGTCGCACCTCGCTCGGTGATCCGCTCCTTGATGATGTCAAGCTGCCCCTCAGGCGAGCGCTCACCAGAAGTGATCACCGCCGTGTCATGATGCGCTGCGAGATATTGCATGAAATGCTGAGCAAGGTCAACCTGATCTGCGGTAAGCACAACTTCAGGATTCTTACTCAAAAAGGTCGAATCGACAGGTTTGCCGCGATGCGTCGTAACAGCGAAGCCGTCGTTGAGATCGAGCGGGATCGCCATGTGCTCTTTGCGCGCGGTCACATCGACCTGCTGGCCCTGAATAGTAATAATATTCGCACGATCCGCATGGGCGCGCTGCGACTTCGTGGTGATGAGTGTGGCATTCACCAACAGGCACAATCCGACGAACGAACCCATCGCTGAAAAGTGGCGCACCTTCTTGTATGTCGGCTGCTTCAACTTCTCAAAATGCGGCTTTGTCTTTTCGATCGCGTCGTTCAATTTACCCATTTGCTCTCCTTGTTATTTCGTTACGTGTTTGCCCTTCGTCGATGACAGTATAACGAGGTTGCTTGGGATGTATCCGTTAATAGCAACTAATGGAAATGGCATTTCTTGAAAGCTACAGAATGCCACGAATTGAGCTTAAAACGAAGATTTCCCTCTCAAACGTAGTGCGAGTTTCAGCTTGCGATTCACTCTCAAGAACTACACTATTATCACCTATTCAACATTACCAATAAAAATGGTAATCTGAAGTACGCGTCACGTTTTGATCGGAGATAAAACTTCGGCGACTTAATCGTCACGTATATTCGCAACGGACATAAAACTTATCCAACTTGGCCGAAAGAGCATCCCATACCCGCGTCTTTTGCGAGCGATACTCGCGCTTATAGTAGTCCTCGGCACCTATCTCGCTTTCGATGCTTCGTTCACGACGCTTCTCACGACGACGCTCGCCGCATTTTGGCTTGTTGCACTGCCTGGGGCCTTGGTTGTTGCACTGCTTCTCAGCCGATCACTGAAATCATTCGAGACCTGGGTCATTGGGACGGCGCTCGGGATAACTTTTCTTCCATTGTGCTTCACGCTTGTGGGGTTCTTCACGACCCAAGCGTCGAGCGTCTGGTGGATATCGGCGGGGCTCGTCTCGCTACTTAATCTGATTGCATTCGCATTGTTGCGCCAGCCGCGACATCAACAGGCTGCGCTCTTCCCGACCGGGCTCTCGTATGCGTAGCCTATTTTTGATATCGTTAAGGACGACCGTCACAATCCTTGCCGTCCTCAGTTAAAGGAAACAGTCAATAAAATCCAATGAAAAAATTATCTTGTTTGAGCATTCTTGGTGCGTTCCTTTTTTTGAGCAGCTGTTCGGGATCTTCCGCCGTTCCGGATTCGATCAAAGCAAAGTTCGCGACCATGTACCCGAAGGTGAGCCTCACGAAATGGGAAAAGGAAGGCAATAACTTCGAGGCGGCGTACACCGATGGATCGGTGAAAAAAACGATCGTGCTTGACGCAAATGGCCAGCCGCTTCAAACCGAGACTACGATCGATCCAGCGGCCTTACCACCCAGCGTGAGCTCATACATCGCTTCGCATTACGCTACATACAAAGTGCATGAGGCAGCAAGTATCGTTAGTGCTTCGAACGTTCAATCCTATGAAGTTGGGTGTGTTGACGGAAGCAAGGATGTGGAACTCACCTTTGATAAGGACGGGAATTTCCTCAAGCGCGAAGAAGACAACGACTAATGTTCGACCGCCTGGTTCGGCTACTCAGGCGAACTAGGTTGGTTCGCACGCTAAGCCGATAGATCAACGGCTTGTAGGCTGGCGTCGGGATCGGCATGCCTTGTTCTTGAGCAACTTCGAGCCAGGCCGTTTTTCCGATTTCGACTTCATGCACGCTCCTTCGTCGCTGTGTCGTGTATCCGAGCGGGCGAAAGGTGACCCAACGAGAAAGAATCAGTTGTGACCCCTACGGGACTCGAACCCGTGCAGCCACCGTGAAAGGGTGGTGACCTAACCATTAGTCGATGGGGCCGTTTTCGGGCAAGGATGATGGGTGTAGGATGAAGGATGTATTCATCGAACGCCGTGCTGCCCGCGACGGCGTGTTAAACACGCACTC
>JBBSDW010000091.1:0-13718 GCA_038240295.1 Kapaibacterium sp. (SeqCode) | reverse complement strand
TATTAAAATGCGGCAGCGCCTGCAGAGCGCCGAGATAGATGAGGCGGCCTTCCTCGTATCCGGAAATGACTTCGATCTCGATCCCGGCTTCGGAGCGCGCACGACGAATAAAGAGATCACGATTCTCCGCCTCACGAACAGCGCTCGTTGCGACTGCTTTAACAACGAGTGCTTTGCGAGACGCAATGATCGCCTTGAACCTCCGAAGCGCCTCGATGCCGCGATCCATTGCCTGCGGCGCGAGCGATTTCATATCGCGGCCGGTCTCGCCCAGGCGAACCATTTCCTTTTCAGATTCTATGACGCGAAACGTCCCATCGGGACGAGTGTCGGCGATCACAAGATGGAAGGAATTCGTGCCGAGATCGATCGCAGCGATGCGCATGAATCTTAAGATTGGGAGCGTTAACTGATATCTCGAAAATCTGCGTCTTCAACTTTTGTCCGATCAATACGCGGTGCGCGCGCTTCGGGATGTGGCACAAAAGGCTGCGCTGGCGGCACGTTCGGCGACTGTCGCGGCCGCGTAACGCCACGCATCCCGCGCATAAATGGACGGACCAGCTTCCAGTACAAAAACAAAAACGTAAAAAAAACTACGAAGAACTCGAATTTGAACATAGCATCGCTTTCTTGAGCCACGTTGTAAACCGAAGTCGCACGGGTAGAGTGCGGTGGGAGTCGAGAGTGCTTAGTGCTTAGTTCTGAGTGTTGGGAAAAGGTGGCTCTTATTTCAAGACGATTCTCACCGAGTGTCGCTCAGTGGAATTTCAAATTTGGGCGATATAAACGCCGCTTGGCAGTTGATCGCGATCGAACCTTATGCGATGCTCTCCGGCATCAAGGCGTTCGTTCTTTAGCATTCGGACAGACTCTCCGAGTACGTTAAATACTCCCACCTCCACAACATCCCCTCGTTCAAGCGTAAACAAAAGTTCGGTTGAATGAGCTGCCGGATTTGGAAAGCTTGACAGTCCGCTCATAATTTTTTCAGCATAGACCGCGACTCCTGCGGCAGTCCAAACATCGGAGATCGCCGTTGCCGTCGCTGCATTACAGGCGTGGCGCAAGCCATAGATATCTTCCATCGTTCTCAGTACCGAATAATGATTGAGCGTTTCGGAATATTTCCCCGGCTTGACGCTTTGTCCTGCAAAGACGGTTACGATCCTCCCTCCGGTCGTGGTTTCGTCCTCGTCCCACGTGAGGATCAAAAGACTATTATGGGTCTTTGCCCAGTTGAGATAGGGTGTGATATTGTTTTCAATCCAGTTGTCTCCATCGGGGATCGTCCCATTGTGCATATCGTCGATCAGATTCGGCACGACGAATGCGACCGTCGGGAGCCTTGAATAATCGGTTGGGAAAGCAGTGACTGGCTGGTTCGTAGATGTGGGGATCTGATTCGTCCCCGTTCCCATCCAGTTCGCAGCGGGATTATGCTTTCGCGCATATTCACCAGAACCGGCACCATTGTAGCCAACACTCGCAAGCCCTCTGAATAAGTGATAAATGTTTTCCCACCATCCAGCAATTCGCGGCCACTGGTTGAGATTCGGTCCCAATCTCGTTTTTCCGTTTTTAAGATAGTCCTCAAGAGTCTGTGATGCTGTGATCGGAGCCATGATTACAGTTGGATCGCGTTCAATTCAAAGGATTAAAACGTGCAGAGGCTAACGGCGTTCCCTTTTATCAGCTCAGAACGAGCATTCCACAACCGAATCGACCACGTTAAGGCAACGTCGCGATTACTCTGTCACGGCCGGAACCGGTAACACCCCCAGTTTCTCGAGGGCTTCTTTCGCCGCGTTTTGTTCTGCTTCTTTTTTGCTGCGGCCGGAGCCTGCGCCGGAGCTTTGGTTGTTTACGAGGACCTCTACGTTGAACGTGCGATCGTGGTTGGGGCCTTCTTCGCGAACGAGCACGTATCTTGGCGACTGAAGTTTTTTCGCCTGGACGAATTCCAAAAGCATCGACTTGTAATTCGTGTCCGAGAGCATTAACTCATCGCGCCTCGTATGCGTGATGATGTGGCGATAGATGAAATCGCGAGCGGAATCCATCCCGCCATCGAGATAGATCGCAGCGATGAGCGCTTCGTAGGAATCGGCGAGCAATGTTGCGGAGCCGCGTTTGAGTGCATTCTCGGCCGAGGTCGAGAGCAACAGGAATTGTTCGAGATTGATATTCATCGCGTGCTGCACGAGCGCGGCGCCGCTTACCAATCGTGAGCGAAGTTTTGTCAAATCGCCTTCGGGCAAATTATTGAATTCGCGATAAAGATATTCGGCTACAACGAGATTGAGGATCGAGTCGCCCAGGAACTCCAGACGCTCGTTCGACTGCAGCGTCGAATTTTGCGCGAATTGCAAATACGAACGATGCGTGACGGCCTGCAAAAAATAGGCGCGGTGCTTGATCGTATACGTGATGAGCCGCTCGAGTTCTTCGAAATCCTGCGCCGAAAGCGATGGACGTGCGGCACCCGGAAGTGTTTCGAGCGGTGCTTCGACTGCATCAACGGGGGCTTCGGTGATGTGCCTGCGGGCGCGCAACCGTTCTTCCATTCGGTCGCGGCGTTCCTGACCGACTTCGAGATAATGATCGACGCGTGTGCGAAGTCGTGCGAGAAGACCCTTCTTCTTATCCGCGCTCATCTCGAGTTTATTCGCAGGTTTCCGTTTACGCTCGAACGTAGCGAGCTCCCTTCTTATGAAATAGGGTTCTATGCGTTAGGCTAACCTGCATGGAGCTTATGCATCAAAACGCTTAAAGATGAGCGTGGCGTTGTGTCCGCCGAAGCCAAAGCCATTGCTCATTGCGGCATCGATGCGCATTGGGCGTGCAACGTTCGGTACAAAATCGAGATCACACTCCGGATCGGGAGTGACATAGTTGATCGTGGGCGGAGCTGTTTGATGATGGATCGCAAGCACGGTTGCGATCGCTTCGATGGCACCGGCGGCGCCCAGCAAATGCCCGGTCATTGACTTGGTTGAACTGATCGCGATCTTGTACGCATATTCACCGAACGCGCCTTTGAGCGCATCAGTCTCACTGATGTCTCCTTGCGGCGTTGAAGTACCATGCACATTCACATAGTTAATATCCGCGATGGTCACTTCAGCATCCTCCATCCCCATCCGCATGGATCGGATAGCGCCTTCTCCGCCAGGTGCAGGCTGCGTGATATGATGCGCATCGGCAGTGGCGCCAAATCCGCCAAGTTCTGCGTAAATTCTTGCACCACGCGAAAGCGCATGATTCAACTCTTCGAGGATCAGCGATCCACTTCCTTCGCCCATGACGAATCCATCGCGCGTAAGATCGAACGGCCGGCTTGCTCCGCCTGGATCGTCGTTGCGCGTCGAGAGTGCACGCATAGCGTTGAACCCTCCGACCCCCATCGGACAGATCACACCCTCCGCACCGCCTGCAACCATCACATCGGCAATGCCACGCTGGATGATCATCATGGCATCCGAGATCGCATGATTGCTTGTCGCGCAGGCAGAGGTCGTAGCGTAGTTCGGGCCTTTCAGTCCGTGACGCATCGAGATATAACCGGCACAGATATCCGAGATCAGCATCGGCACGAAGAACGGCGAGATCCTGTGAGGTCCGCCGGTTTCGTACAGTGTCTCTTGTTGCTTCTGGTAGGTCCACATGCCGCCGATGCCGGAGCCAAAGATGACTCCGATGCGGTTTTTATCTTCCTGATCCAGCGCAAGTCCAGAATCTTTCAGCGCCATGTCCGTCGCTGAGACTCCGAACTGCGTGAAGAGATCCATGCGGTTCGAAAGTTTGCGATCGACGAAATCGAGCACATTGAAGTTCTTGACTTCGCAGGCAAATTTTGTGTCGTAGTCCGTCGCATCGAAACGCGTGATCATCGCGCCTCCCTGTCGGCCTGTGCGGAGTCCTTCCCAGTAACTCTCCAGGTCGTTTCCGATCGGAGTCAGGGCTCCCATTCCGGTAACTACAACTCGTCGTGCGTATTTGGCCATGTGCGAAGTGGTCTTCGTGCGCTTAGGGTCGATCGTCATTCAAATGCAAGCAAACGAATCACCGCACATGAGGAAATTTTCCTTGCATAGCGGTGATCGCGGCTTTGCCTTCACACCAAACGTGGGAAGGCCGAAACACATCTTACTTCTTCGAATTGATATAGGTGACAGCGTCGCCGACGGTCAGGATCTTCTCCGCATCTTCGTCGGGGATCTGAAGATTGAACGCCT
This sequence comes from Kapaibacterium sp. (SeqCode), assembly GCA_038240295.1. Lineage (GTDB taxonomy): Bacteria > Bacteroidota > Ignavibacteria > Palsa-1295 > Palsa-1295 > JABDDM01. The sequence continues at coordinate 9,480 of JBBSDW010000091.1, read as the reverse complement.
TTTCGAATTCCATGACGAGTTCAACGGTATCGAGCGAATCGGCGCCGAGATCGTTCGTGAAACTTGCAGCGGTGGTGACCTGCGAATCCTCGACACCAAGCTTGCTGACAATAATCTCTTTTACTTTTGACTCAACGTTCGGATCTGACATCGTTCGTGTTATGTGTTTGAAGGTTATCGAAAACTAAGTTCTCTATATCTCTATTCCGGAAGCAGTTACATCGTCATTCCGCCATCGACGATGATCGTCTGTCCGGTAATATAATCAGCTCCGGATGAAGCCAGGAAAAATACGGCTTTCGCGATGTCCTCCGGCTTGCCCGCTCGTTTGAGCGGGATCATGCCGAGCATCGCCTGCTTTTGTGCATCGGTCAGTTTGCCGGTCATATCGGTCTCGATATAGCCCGGTGCCACCGCGTTTACGGTGATGCCGCGCGAAGCAACTTCCTTCGCGATCGACTTCGTAAAACCGATCACTCCGGCCTTCGACGCGCAATAATTCGCCTGTCCCGGATTTCCTGAAAGCCCCACAACACTTGTTATGTTAATAATCTTCCCGCGTTTTTGGGACATCATCGGCCGGATCGCCGCCTTCGTGACGTTGAAAACTCCCTTGAGATTCGTATCCAAAACAAGATCCCAATCCGCTTCCGACATCCGCATGAGCAGTCCATCCTTCGTCACGCCAGCATTATTTACGACAAGATCGATCTGGCCATAACTCGCAATGATGCGTTCAAGCTCGGCCGTGGCTTCGGCGGGGATCGAAACGTCGAGCTTGACTGCCTCGGCACTCGTGCCGGTAGCGCGGTCGGTCAATTCTTTTGCAAACGTTTCGGCTTTCTCCTTATTCGAGTTATAGGTGAAGATCACCGAATAGCCTTGTGCAAAAAGCTCTTCGACGATCGCCCTCCCTATCCCCCGTGCGCCGCCAGTTACGAGCGCGATCTGCTTATCTGCCATAAGTTAAAGTTGAATCTGGACGAACGAAGCCTGTTGGCGCTCGCGATCGAAACGGTCACGATTGGCGAGGTAGTATTCTTCCAACTTCGGAAATTCATCACCCAGAAAATAACGCAGCTCTTCCTGCATTGCTTCATAAACCGAGTGCACGTAGGTGCCGGAACCGCGCGGTCCGCAGTAATTCAGATCTTCGGAATGCGAATCGTCGTAGGTGATCGTCCCTTCGACTACCGTCACCGGAAAGAGTATGCAATAGATCGGTTTCCATGCCCAGCGATGCAAACCTTCGTTCGCGGCCGCGACCTGGATCGAGCAGAAGTGGCGCTTATCCAAAAAGACGCAGCCTTCCTTGAAGCCAGAGATCCCACCATCACGTGCGTGAACATCGGTGCCGGTGGCGCGACCCGATGGAAAATCGGTATCGTCGATCCACTCGCCATCGAACCATGTTTCGGGATCCTTGTCCTGCGTCTCGTCCATCGAGCGGCCGATCTCCTCAACATGCTGCAGGATAAGCGCATGCTCTGCGGTATCGGTATAAACGCCCGAGTGGCAGCAGCCGCCGCCACATTTATCGATATCGCAGTAATGCACAAATCCCTGCGTAAAGAGCAACTCGTCAACGTTCAAACCCTTCACCGTGATCGGAGCAAGCCGCGCCGCCGGGATGTCCCCCGGTGTGGAGATCCCAAGATCGTGCAAGTCTTTCTCAGCCGGCGTTTCTAATTCTTCGTTAGGCATTCTAAAAACTCAATCAAAAATCTTTTAGCTCGCGGCAGTTACAACGGGTTTTTCGAAGCCCCGCGTCCCGACATTCTGCAGCGTCCGCGATGCGAGTCCCTGCAGCACTTTGCCCGGACCGTACTCGACAAACTCGCGAATGCCGAGGTCGTACATATTCTTCAGCGTCTCTTCCCAGCGAACAGGCGCAGTAAGTTGCTCAACGAGCAGCGAGCGAATTTCTGCTGGGTCGCTCACCGGCAGTGCTGTTACGTTTGCAAAGAACTCTGTCTTTGGAGATTTTATCTCAGTCGAATCGAGCGCTTCCCTGAGTCCATCGGCGGCATATTGCATGAGCGGCGAATGAAATGCGCCCGACACAGGAAGTTCCTTCGCGATCCTCACGCCGGATTCTTTTGCGCGGCGCATGACTTCGGTGACGCCGAAGTTCATCCCGGAAATCACGATCTGTCCCGGCGAGTTGAAATTTGCGCAGCGAACGATGCTTCCAAATTCCGCTTCGACGTCTGCACAAATTTGCTTGAGCTTCGCGGCATCCATTCCAATGATCGCCGCCATCGTCCCCTGCTGGCGTTTGCCCGCTTCTGCCATAAGCGATCCGCGAAGCTGCACGAGTTTCAAGGCATCATTGAAGGTTAGCGCGCCTGCAGCATAGAGCGCGGTGTATTCGCCGAGCGAATGACCTGCAACGGCGCGAGGCTCCTGGCGATCTTCGTCGTTCTCAAGCGCTAATACTGAATGAAGAAAAATTGCTGGCTGCGTGTAATCGGTCTGACGAAGCACATCTTCGGGACCTTCGAGCATCGTGCGCGAAAGATGGACATGCAGAAGTTCATCGGCTTCCTGCATTCGCTGCCGCACATCGCCAGAACTTGCGGCAAGCTCTTTGGCCATGCCGACATACTGGGAGCCCTGCCCAGGAAAAAGATGTGCGAGCGCTTCGTTCATCAGTAGCCCCACTTAAGTAAGATCGCGCCCCATGTGTAGCCAGCGCCGAAGCTGGAGAGCACGATATTGTCGCCCTTCTTCAGCTTGCCGTCCGCCCACCATTCGCTCAAACAGATCGGGATGGTGCCGGCGGTGGTGTTGCCATATTTCTGAATGTTGATCATCACTTTCTCGGCCGGCAAACCCATTCGTTCGCGCGTGCCATCGATGATCCGAAGATTCGCCTGATGCGGTACGAGAAAAGAAATATCGTCGGCAGTCAGATTGTTGCGCACCATGATCTCGTGCGAGACTTCGGCCATATCGACGACTGCATTCTTAAATACCGATCGACCTTCCTGATACACGTAGTGCCATTTTTTCTCGACGGTCTCTGCCGAAGCAGGGTTGAGACTACCGCCAGCTTTCATATTGAGAAATTGTCCGCCAAAGCCATCGATACGCAAGATCGAATCCATGATGCCAACGTTCTCATCTTCGGATGCTTCGACAAGCACCGCTCCAGCGCCATCGCCAAACAAGATGCAGGTGTTGCGGTCGTTGTAATCGAGGATCGAGCTCATTTTGTCGGCACCGATCACCAGCACTTTTTCGTACATCCCCGACTCGACATAACGAGCGGCTGTATCCAGGCCGAACAAAAACGAGGAGCATGCTGCGCTGATATCAAAGCCCCAGACGTTCGGTGCGCCGAGCTTATGCTGCACCACACATGCTGTCGAGGGAAACATCATGTCGGGGGTCACCGTGCAGACAATGATGACATCAAGATCCTGCGCAGTGATGCCACGGCGTTCGAGAGCCATTTGCGCGGCAGGCACGGCCATGTCGCTGGTCGCGCCGTTTTTTAGTATCCGGCGCGTTTCAATTCCTGTACGTGTCTTGATCCACTCGTCCGAAGTATCGAGATAACTCGAGAAGTGGGCGTTATCATAAACATCTTCAGGCAAGTAGTGTCCGACCGATGTGATCGCAGCTCTGCGAAGTTTGCGTTCTCCGAGTGATCTCTTAGGGCGATAATTTGATTGACTCACGCTTACGAATTTGTGACAGTCTGAATTTTTTCCTGTTCCTGAACCGCGAGTGCTGCGGCGATCTTATCGTTGATCTTTCGCTCGACCATCTCCTGTGCCTTCAAAACCATGTTCTTGATCGCACGCGGCGTCGAGCGGCCGTGTCCGATGATCGCGACTCCCTTCACACCCAGGAGCGGCACCCCACCATATTCCTGGTAATCGAAATCCTTGAACATGACGCGAAAAACCGAAGCGGTAATTCCGGCCTTCAGTTTATTCAGCAGTCCAGTTTGCGAATACTGAACGAGGCGGGCGCGAATGACACCGACAATACTCTCTGCAAATTTAAGCACGACATTGCCGACAAATCCGTCGCAGACGATCACATCGACCGTTGATTTGAGTACATCGCGCCCTTCAACGTTGCCGACAAAGTTGATACGCTGCTCTTTGTTCGCCTTCTCAAGCAGTTCTGCGGCCAAAAATACGAGCTCATTTCCTTTCGACTTCTCCTCGCCCACGGAGAGCAACCCAACTTTCGGGCTCGCGATCTTGAACATCTCGCGAGCGTAGATCGAACCCATCACCGCATATTCAAGCAAATGGATCGCTTTCGAATCAACGGTTGCACCGACATCGAATACCAGAGTGAATCCACCTTCCGCTCTTGGGAATTGCGAACCGATCGTAGGGCGAGAGCAGCCTTTGATCCGTCCGAGCAAAAGCGTCGCCCCACTCATGACTGCGCCGGTGTTGCCAGCGCTTACGAATGCCTGCGAGTCTCCCGATTTCACGAGATCGAAGCCTCGCACGATCGAGCTATCGCGCTTTTGTCTTAACGCTGCGACAGGCTCATCTTCCATTCCGATCACCTCCGTCGTCGCGAGAATCTCAAGATCTTTTCGCTCGCTTGCGCCAGCATCTTTAATAGCTTGCTCGATTTTTGTTTTATCGCCAGCGAGCACAACATGAATTTTTCCCTGGGAGTGAGCGAGCGCTTCGAGTGCGCCGAGGACTTCGTTCTTTGGCGAGAAATCACCCCCCATCGCATCGAGCACGATGCGGATCGGAGCGTTCACTTTGTCAGAAGTGATATTCAATTATCGGGTAGCCGAAATTGTAGGAGAGAGCGCCTGCAACGAAACGGGCAGAAACCGCAGGCTAAAATGATTCGAGCCGCTCGAACGCGAACGGCTCTATGATGGAGGTCAGTGACCCTCCTCAATTCAACTTAGGCGGCAACCTTCGGCGCGAACATCATTCGGCCGTTGTAGAAGCCGCAGCTTGCACAGGCGCGGTGAAGCAGCTTGGGCGCAGCGCAGTTCGGGCATGCGCCGAACGAAGCAGGCTCTGCCTTGTAATGGGTGCGGCGCTTGTCGCGGCGTGTACGGGAATTTCGGTGTGTTGGATTAGGCATTGTCGTGCTTCGATTCTATAAATACTTGTCGAATTTGAGCAATTGAGGCCAAAAGTCGTCTTCCTAGTTGGCAGAATGTTCTGATTCGTCGGCTCGCAAACGCTCACTTACTGCTTTCAGTGCCGACCACGGCCCAATTTCCTCATTTTTGGCACAGGTACAGGCTTCTTTGTTCAGATCATGCCCGCAACCGGGGCAAAGTCCCTTACAATCATCCTTGCAGAGCATCTTCATGGGGATTGCCAGAAAAACTGCGTCGCGAACGTCTTCGTAAATGTCGACATAAGGCTTTGCCGTCGGATCGTACGTGTGGGCCGTGCCGTCATCGATCTGTCCAAGAAACGGCGGATTGAACTCGGTGTGAAGATCGGTCTCGATGTCCCGCTCGAATGGTTCGAGGCACCGCGTACAATCGAAACGACCCTCGGCAGCGAGATGAAGATCGAAGATCAAACGGTCGACCCTTCGTGTAACGGTACCGGTGATAACGAGCTTTCCTCCCCCACCTTCGAGCGCCGGGATATCGAGTTCATCGACCGAGCGCTCGATATGCAGCGGATGAACGCCTTCTTCAAGCTGTCGAAACCGGATCTGTATCCCGCTCTGCTCCTCGATCTGCCGCTCGGTCCGTTCCACCTTTTGCTCAGGCTTATGCTCAGGCGAATATCCTTCTGATCGGTCCATTTCTGTAATTAATGAGGTTGCCCTTCACTATGTCATCGTTACTGGCTGAACGCTGACGCTTGACCGATTAACGCTTTAAGAAGAAATTGGGTGCCAAAATGCCACTTTCTCTTATCGATGCAGGTGGCCTGCACCGCACCGAACGGTTCAGACTTAAAAGTCAAAGTCGATCCCCAAATGCAAGCCTCGTCTAATCGTATACGAGAAATTGTAGACAGTCGTTGGCACATCCCCACCCCTCGCTCGAAACTCGAAACCTATATTGATAGCAAAATTGGGTGTGATCGTTTCACCCAAGTCAGGATATGAGGTGTAGTAGTAATGCTTCACCTGTTCCCATTCACCGAGGATAAGTATCCAAAAGCCGACGTTTTTGAACGCATAAAGTCCGAATGCACCACCGATATCATACTCCAACGAATTTAACTCGTCCAAGGGAGGAGGTGAAGAATCGGGTCGCGAAACTCCCGCATATCTACTGGGACCCAAATAACCATGCACTCCAATCTCCAGCCGGCCGAACATTTTGCGATTCTCGAGTCCGAAATCGATTCCTCCCCCGGAAACCCGGACCGGTACCCAGCATATCGTAGCCCAAAAGCGAGACGCCAAAACCAATGAATGGGTGAACTGCTGAGTCGAGGACAACACTATCCCCAGGAACGTCCGCCACGCTTTGGGCAAAGATCCAATTTGGTGTCAGAAGACAGATCAAAAAAGTGAGGAAGACATACCGGGTTTCTCCAGACATTGCAAACTATGGTTACAGTTTCAAACTAAAGATTAAATTACTATGGCGGCAATCTCATAATATTGATATTTCGATTCCCATCTGTACCCGTCCACCCCAAAATAGGAAGCCCTGAGAAAGTTATTAAACAAACGGGTCAAGCCCCTTCTGAACCGCTACTTTTTTTATCGGGCAGTGATCGATCGGATCTCGTTGGTCCAGAGCGCTTTTGTATTTGCTGCGAAGGCTGTTTCTTTCACCTTCCCTGTGTTGTACGCGAACCACATCTGATGTCGGCTTCCATTTTGGAAATCGGCGTGAGAATCGGCTGCTTCCGTACCAGTCACAAAGTAGGAAATAGAGTACACGCTTGGGTAGTCGGAGCCCCCTACCGTAAAATCGAGGTGTTCGTCAACGTGCGCGTTGATCGCGACCTTCCTTCCATCTGGCGTTACAAAATCGGTAGCCGCAACCCAGGTTGCTCCAGCCTTCAGCGGTGTCTTGAGCACGACCAATCGATTGTCCTTCGATCGGCAACTCGAGCCATATTCGATGATTACTGAGTCCGAAACATAGGTATACGTCTCAAAAAACTGCTTCGGAGTTGCTGTGGAATTTCCGAGAAAATAGCCACCTACCGGAGCGAATCCATCGAGCGTGCTCGTATCGACTACCCCTTCATAGGTAAAGATGTAGCTGGAATCGGCAAAGCCCGCGCCCCGATAATCAATATGTGCAAAGCCATATTTCAAGGCCGTCGAAGGCGGAGTGTAGAATTGGGAGATCGACGAATCGGTCGCATGTACGACGGGCGGCACTACGGGATTGCCGCATCCGGTAACGACCAATGTGATAAGCAGAACTGAAAGAACAAATGACTTAAGGCGCATCAAACTGCTGTCGTTGAAAAATGTTATGGATGCCAGGAAAATTCGATCGATGGTCCGATGAAGCCGGAGCGTTCGGATGTTGCATGATCGCTTACAGCGAGGTTCGTTCCTGCGAACGATTGCTTCGTCTGAATGAACGAACTTGTGATATCATGCGTGAAGGTCATCGCTTCGATTCCGAGATTCATCGAGAGCGAATGCGTCAAGGATATACTTGTGAAGATGCTTGCACGAGGGTAGATAACTCCCGAGGCGTCGGTGCCCGCTCCGCCAGCGAGTTCGATGGGCTGACCGAAGACCGGCACAAGAACTCCAAGTTCGAGCGAACCGATCGGAATAAACGTCTTGATGCTCTGTGTTCCAATCGAACGAACGCCTGAATTCGGATCGAAGCCCTGATCGCTCGCCATGGTTTCATAAGCCGAAAGCATTCCGAGCGACGCCTTTGCAACAAGCCATGACAGCGGTTGCCACGCAAACTTTGCTTCGCTCAGCGAGTTCACGTAGGTGAACGGTCCGTTCGGCACCGGTCCCGCGCCAGTGCGAGCGCTCAGCGAGAACGGCAGGCGACTCGGCACTGCTGCGTCACCATCATGCATCATGATCGGCACGCGCTGCTTCTCGATGTTCGAGCCGAAGACTGATGGATCTCTTGCGATCCAAGCAGATTCCAACGAAACTTCTGTGATCGGATTGACTGCGGCAAGGTCGTTGGCAAACTCGTTCTTCGAAATCTGTTTTGTAGTTTCCGAAGCAACGATTTGTTTGGGCGACTTCGAATTTTGATGGGAAGCGATCGAGGAGCCCGAATGATTGCTGGCGGACTGCGCAACGTTCTGCGATGCGAAGCCCGAATTTGTTGATCTTGTCCGCTGCGAGGGTGCAGGAGTGCCGACGAGAGTGGAGCCTATCGGGGCATCTCCAGAAGTAGTTGGAGATTGCGCCTCCGATAGCTTTGGCAAACTGCCTACTACGGTCGTATCATGTACGAACCGTGTCGGCGCGTTTGATCGCGAGTTCAAGAGACTCACTGATAGACCGGCAAGAAATGCAACAATCACGCCCGCTGTGACATACATGTAACGCAAACCCGTTGTCGCAGGAATAGCAGTCGGGAGCGTTGGCAATATTGGCGCTATCGGCATCGAAAGTGGCATCGGTACCGGACCGGTAAAGCCTTGCTCGGAGAGGTGCGCGAAAAGTCCGGCCGTTGTCGGGCACGGCACGGTCAGTTCTGAGGAGCGCGAAAGACCTTGTGAAAGCTCGCGAAGGCGCATGTGCTCTTTGAGCATCCCACGACGTTCCGGAGAGATCGCCAACGTATGCAAAAGCTCTTCCTCGTCGGAATGCCCAAGGCGCCCATCCAGAAAATCGAGTATTCGTTCTTCGATCATTATTGTAGCACTATCATCTGAAAATTATCTGTCTGACTTCATGATCGGTTCGAGCAACTCCCGAATCATTTTGCGAGCCCGGAAAAGGCGCACTTTCGCGTTGGTTCGCGTAATCGAAAGTGTCTCGGCGATCGAATCGAGCGGAACACGGTCGATCTCCGAAAGGACGAAGACCTCTCGAAGCATAAGCGGTAATCGCTCAACAACTCGGAGCACATGCGCCATGATCTCCTCGGTCGAAAGATCATCCGGAAACGCTTCGGAAGTCGAGACGGTGATCGCGCGCTGCATTTCGATCGAGAGTTCGTCATCGTCGAGCGAACCCATGTGCCTCGACTTACGAAGCGCACTTACGGTCGCGTTATGGGCGACGCGAAAGATCCACCCCCCGAGGCTCGAACCTGCGATGACGCTAAATTTCTCTCGTTGCTGAAAGATCTTGATCCAGGTTTCCTGAAAGAGATCGTCAAGCTGTACGCGTTCGCTGGTCGAAAGTAGTAAGCGCAAATATGCGTAAACTCGGTCGCCGTACCGTTTATAGAGTTGCGTATAGGCACCGTCGTCGCCAGTCTGGAATGTATGCCAAAGCTGCTCATCACTCTGGGTGAGCTGCTCCTTGCCGCGACCGAAGCCATAACTGCTTTCAGTTCTCGGCTGACCCGCCATCCGTTCGGCTACTCGCATCGCTCAAGCGATA
>JBBSDW010000090.1:0-13762 GCA_038240295.1 Kapaibacterium sp. (SeqCode) | reverse complement strand
GACTTTTTCGGCTGGTTCCTCGGTGACAGGATGGTCTACACCTCTGCATTCTTCAAAACCGGTCACGAAGATCTCGAGACAGCGCAGGACCAGAAGCTCGATCTCGTTTGTCAAAAATTGCAGCTAAAGCCAGGCGAGCGTTTGCTTGATATCGGTTGCGGATGGGGTACACTTACCGCACATTCGGCTAAGTATTACGGTACCGATTCGACCGGAATCACGATCGCCCAGAAGGGCGCCGACTTTGCAAACGATCGCATTGCGAAGTGGGGTGTGAAAGATCACGCTCGCGTCAATCGCATGGATTATCGTTCGATCCCGGCCGATAAGTACGACAAGATCTCCTGCCTTGAAATGGCAGAGCACGTTGGCGTCAAGTATTTCACACGCTTCATGAAGCAGATCAATGGTCTCTTGAAAGACGATGGTCTCTTCTATCTTCAGATCGCCGGACTTCGCGCCGGTTATCATCAGGAGTCGCTGATTTGGGGTGCGTTCATGTCCCAGTACATTTTCCCAGGTGCCGACGCAAGCATGCCGCTTAGCTTTGTCGTGAAGCGTCTTGAAAAAGCTGGTTTCGAAATTCACTCGGTCGAGAATATCGGCATTCACTATTCCTACACGATCCAGCGCTGGTACAACAACTGGCAGAGCAACAAGGAAGCCGTCATCGCAGCCTATGGATTGTGGTGGTTCCGTTGCTGGGAGATCTTCCTTGGATGGTCGGTTGACATCGCCAAACAGGGCAATTCTACCTGCTTCCAGATCGCGTGCAACAAGAATCTCGACACGTATAACCGCCCGCGCTTCTTCGGCGGCGTGAACCTGGGTGAGAGAGACACCATTCGGAACGGGAAAGTCGCTGTCGGCGGAGTTCCTGAACTCGTCTAAAGTATCCAGTTTATTGAGTTAAACAAAGTGAGGGCATGTGCGCCCTCACTTTTTTTTATGCCGCTCGAATAACTCCGATCAAGTGCTGCTTTCAGCCGACGATTCGATGCGAGCTTTGATCAGAAGCATCTGACCAAAATGTCCGGCTTGATGCTCGAGAAGATGATAAAGCGTCCACCGCACGCTTGCGATGGCAGGCTGATCCATAACGGTCACAGGTACCTGCTTCTCCATATCCGTGTCCGTTAGTGTTCTTGCAATTGTGGTCGTAAACGCTCTCGCTTTTTGCAACAGCGATACAAAGTGGTCGAGATCTTTTTGCAAATGAATGGTGACAAGTTCCTCTTTATCCAGCGGCATCCCGTCGCCGTTAATATCGATTCCGAGAATTTCCTCGATCTTTTCATCCGCATGAATATCAGCTTGCATGACATGCTTAATCCAGAATACCTCCGTGATCGCCACATGCGCGAGAAGCATTCCGATAGAGTTACATCCGGGTGCGATTTGCCATGCGAGTTGTGGCTTCGAAAGTTCGCGGAGATTCCTTGTCATGCGCTCACTCAGATTGTCAAGTTGAGCAAGAAACAAGGCGGCTTCGCGCGAACGATAGCCTGCGGGAATTGCGAGGGTGAAACGTTTAATCGGCTGCATGCAATGAATAGGTTAGGAGCGCGCTAATTTACGCAACAGGAATTCGTCGCGGAGTGAATTCTGCCTTCGAAGTCTGCGTTGGTCATCGTACTACGAACTGTCACTCGTTATGATCCATCGCTTTTTGGTCGCACTTTTCTTGGTACTCTGCTTTGCTGCGAATGCAAGTGCGCAATTTACTTTTTCCCCCGACACGCTCGATTTCGGAACGGTCGTACGCGGTCAAGACCGGTTCTTGTACGACACTATCACGAACACTTCCCTCAACTACGTGTGGCTCGGCTCCTTGCGTGATCTCGGGCCGAGCAAGCGAATCCACATCGTCAATCCGCCAAGCCAGCCCGTCGGCTTTCCGGTTGGGCGCAAATATCTGGTTACGATCGAATACTACGCCGATAGTGCCACGGATGAAGTCGACACGATCGTCGTGAGTCAGTATCAGAATGGCGACGGGCAGCGATTGATCGTACGCGGTCATGCGATCGATAGTGTTGCTCGATCGGTTGAGCAAATTGCAGAAAAATCGTGGCTCAAGATCGATTCGCAACCGGTACGCGGCGATCTTCGCGTTACCTTCGCTCTGAGTCGTTCTGAACGTGTCAGTTTCACTATCCGCGATCTACTTGGCAGGAGGGTATTCTCCGATCAAAATTATCTGCAGGTTGGCACCCACGATCATCTTTTTTCCACGGAGATGCTTGCCCCAGGCGCCTACGTGCTTGAACTTCGAAGTGAAAGCTTCAATCTTTCTAAGAAATTCGTTTTGATCCGATAGGAGTTTTTTCTCTCCAACCTTGCAAGAAGGACGGTTCGGCCCAGAACTTATTTAAAAGCTTATTGACGAATTTCAGCCAGAATCGCCATAAACCGTTTGACTCGGACCAGTGTGGAAAGGAAAAAGTAATCTTCTCCAGTTTTGGCTTGCTCTTTGCAAGCCTTTCTTTTGAAGGCCCGAATGGGTCGAATTGACTGGAGTTAACAGCTCCTTAGTCCCTTCAACCAAATTCAATTTCGGACATTTCCTGCAACGGAAGTGGTATTGTTCGCGAAGGCCATGTGGGCTTACGCTTTATTCAACCAATATGATGAATCTTGATAGCACCAGGACGCAAAAGCGTTCAATTCGTTTTTCGATTGCTGCCGCTCTATGCCTTATGCTCGTCGCAGGCACGATCAGCACCTCACGCGCACAATCTGTCGCCGGCCGAATTTCCTTCGGTTTCGATGTCGATGGAAATAAGTACTACGGAAATTTCAGCGATAATCAGTTCGGATTGGGCGGCGACGCCTTCATTCGCTGGAATGTCCTTGATTGGGTGTCTCTCGTCGCATCCTACAATGCAGGCGTCTTGCACTATAGCGTTACGCCTGTGAATATCCTTGCCAACCCGACCTATTTCGGCACACCGACAGCCACAACGTATCCAGGCACGATGATCAATCGCAACGATCAAAACAACATTCGCTATGGCGGATGGGAGTTGATGGGACAGGCGAATGTATTCCCGTCGCAGACGTTCGTACCATATTTCACAGCGGGTATTGAAGCGCTCAATTTTGAGCCTAAGACGGCAAATGATGCGCAGGCACTTCCAAATAACGCGAATGCGGTTTATTCGAAGAACGTCATCGGTGGCGTCGTCGGTGTCGGATTCGAAATGTACATCAGTGACAAGGTCACGTTCAATGGTAGAGGACTTTTGCACTTGACTGGCACCGACTGGCTTGACGATTATTCCAACCCGAATAACTTCCGTCAGGATGCATTCCTTACGTTCGGCTTAGGCTTCTCGTACTATATCTTCGCACCCGATATCGTAAGGACTGCGCCGATGCATGAAGTCGACCAGACAACCATCATCCATGAGACCACGATCGTTAGGAATGACACGGTTTATATCAAAGAAGCTGCTGACACCGTCTTCATGAATAACCCGAAGGTCAATACGGTTTATAATTTCCCAGGCACGCTGTTCATTGTCAATACAGACGAATTCAACACGGCTGTCTCAGGCAATCTCCAGAATCTTTATAAGATCAAAGAGCTTGTCAACCAGTGCCCGAACCTGAAGGTCGAAGTTCAGGGATACGCAAGTGCAGAAGGCACACCTCAGCGTAACCAGGAGCTTTCTGAACTCCGCGCTACCAAGATCAAGTCATGGCTTATCTCTCAGGGCGTCAGCGCGGATAAGGTCCCAACGACCGTCGGTTATGGTACGATCGCTGATCCTCCAGGCTTGACAGGTGATAGACTTGAAGCAGCGCGCGTGTTCAATCGCCGCATTGCAGTCAAAGTTCTTCAAGCTTGCAACTAAGTTCACAAACATCCTACAGGATGTCGAAAGCCCCGGCAGCAATGCCGGGGCTTTCTTTTATGTCACTCTCGAATCAACTTCAAAAAAGCTCATTCAAAGCTGGCATCGATTGCGTCACCTTCAGTGGGGCGTCGGCTCGCAGCCTCGTGCAGTTGTCTGAGTAAACTCTCGATGATAACGATACCAGCGATGTTCACACCGAGTTCCTGATGCAATCGCAGCGTACGTTCGAGTGTCTCGAACTGACTCCGATCGAAGGCTCGATCATTCACTTGAGCTTGAGAGATCGGCAGCACCTCCTCGTCGAGCAATCGCTCGATCAGCTCTTTCGAAGCGCCCGTTAACTCCGCGCATTCATCGATCGAGATCCGTTCGGGAATCGCGAGACGAACGCTCAGGAAAATTCGATCCAGCGATCCTTCAAATTTTTGGGGCATGGCTCGAAATCTCCTTTAATTTTATGTAAAGCTCGCGTTCTTCTTCTGTCGGTTCGTCGGGCACACGAATATCAATCACTGCGTATAGATCGCCCCTTGACCCATCCTGACGAAAGAGTCCTCGGCCACTAAGCCTTAGTTTCAGCCCATTCTGCGCGCCGGCCGGTATGGTGAGCCGAACTTCCCCATCGAGCGTCCCCATTGGAGTCTTAGCGCCGAGGACAGCTTCATCCGGACGAGTGCCAAGTTCGTAGTAAAGATCGTCTCCATCCACATCGTATTCCGGATGCGGATGATAGACGAGCCGAAGCAGCAAATCGCCATGCGCAGTTGCGCCCTGGTCTCCCTGTCCTGCAAGTTTGATCACCTTCCCTGCATACGAATGTGGTGTGATCGTGACCTTGTACGTTTTGGTCGAGCCGTCGGCTTTTCGAACGGTGAATTGTTTTCCGCCTCCGCGGATTGCCTCTTCGAGGGAGATCGGCAATTCCGCTTCGATGTCTGCGCCGCGCTGGTTAAAGCCGGGACTCCGTGGCCGCGTCCGCTGCCGGCCACCTGAAGTCGTACCGAAGCCAACGCCGGGTGATCCGAAAAATTGTTGAAAGAATTCTGAAAAATCTCCTTCGGGACCCCCTCCTGAAGTGGTATAACGAAATTCGCCCGGGCCCGGCTGTTGATAATTCGGCGGCGTAGTAAATTGCTGACCTGTTCGATAATCGGAGCCAAACTGATCGTATTTTTTACGCTTCTCCGTGTCGCTCAAAACTTCGTAAGCCTCATTGAGCTTTTTGAATTTCTCTTCCGCGGAAGGATCACCAGGGTTGACATCGGGATGGTGCTTGCGCGCGAGTTTTCGAAATGCTTTTTTGATTTCGTCCTCCGTCGCGGTTCGCGTCACGCCTAAGGTTTCGTAATAATCCTGATACTGGACTGCCATAGCTGCTGTTTGATCCGATCGCTTGCAAATTTTTCGTAAAGTAAAAACCGGTTGCAGTCAGGAATCGGTTCACTTGTGCAAATGATAGTGGAAGAGTGTTCTCACGCAGAGGCACCTTTTGCGCTGTATATTGCGATGGGTGGAATCACGAAGTTAGCGACAGACTCTATCCGCTATCACGTTGTGTCTCTGTGTTCTTGCTGCCGATGCGAATGCCATTGGCAACGGTGTTGTGACCTAAGAACGCCTCACTTCCAGTAAAACCTCTTCGCATACATGAAACGGATCAGCTGTTCTTCTATTGTTCTATTTCTCGTTTTTTTCGCAACCGCTCAAAATTCAATTGCGCAACACGCCGGCGTAAAGGTCACAGTGACGCCTCGATTTGTGAATGCCGGCCAGGTGCAGATCACAAAGTACGTTGAGAAGACCGTCATTATCAAGAATGACAGTACATCGCCCGCACCGGTCCACGTCGAGATATCGGGGCCATCGAGTACGCAATACGCGCTTATCGGCGGACCGAGAACCGTTCTTATCGCCCCAGGCCAGCGCGACACACTTGTCGTGCGATACACTCCGACGACTGTTGGACAGCTTTTCGATTCGCTGATCATGATCCACGACGGGGATACATCCCTGCTTAAGAATCCCATCAAAGAATATATTTTCGGAAGCGGACTGGCTGCCCCGGACACATTCCCAAAACCTGCAGTCTCGGTGTCTTCGATCAATTTCCGCAATGTCCCGATTGGCATCAAGGTCGAACGGTCGTTCATCCTGAAAAATATCTCGGATTCGGTCCATACGCTCGTCGGCATGATCGCCGCGCCAGGCCTGCCTTTCGCTATCGACAGCGGTGGCGCGCCCTACTCTCTCGATAGCGGCAAATCGCAGATCGTCTATGTGTCGTTCACGCCATCAACGGTTGGATCATTCAGCGACTCAATATTGGTCCAGTCAAATGCCGATAGTGCGCTACGCCTTATCAAAGTTCGATTGTTCGGCACAGGCTTCATTGCCGACACGAATCACGTTTCCATAAAATTGCTGACTCGCGAGTTGAATTTCGGCGCAATAGATACAGGGAAGATCGATTCATTGACGTTCATTCTCACCAATGTTTCGGATTCGAACATAAAGCTTGCTGCACAATTTCAAACGCCGCGTGCTCCGTTCACGCTTCGCGGCGTCAGTCTATTTACCCGAGATTCGATCGCTCAAAATGATTCGATGGTGTTCACGGTGATCTTTAGACCGACGATGCCGATCGCGTATACCGACTCGGTTGTAGTTCTAACAAATGCCTATGATACGGCCAACCAGAGAGTTGTCATTCATCTCAACGGAGTCGGCAAGAGGGTTGCGACCGGCGCAGTCGCCGCAGGGTTTCTACATAATGATCCGCCGACCCGAGTCTTCCCAAATCCGTCGAAAGGGCTGGTGCAAATTGATCTCGGTAAGGATGAATCAATTCGTCAGATCGTGGTTGTCGATGTCCGAGGGAACGTCATTTTTTTGAAGTTCTTAGACCAGACTGAACGAGCGCTAAGATCAGCTTCGCTTGACTTAACGTCCGCACCAGCAGGAGTCTATTTTATCGAATTGCTGGGGACCGCGGCAATGCAGGTTGCGCGACTCAACGTATTACGATAGTATAGATAGCAATCTGAGCGGCCCATCAAAGATGGGCATTCAGGCCTCGGTTTTGGCAGAAGATGCCAAACGCGAATGTGCGCCATCCCCGCACAAAGCGGCTTTTTCCGTTCGAATTCCACACACTGAGCGGCGCCAGGCAATTTCCAAGAGTGGCGAATTGAGGTCCTGTGGGCGCATTTTTGATTGAAAACCACCGGTATTCGGTCTTGGAACAGGGTTTGCTTGGATGATGAGCAGCCAGAAGATCAATTGCGGTACTCTTGGCGGAAAAGCGTGTATTAAATGTTACTGCGGCTTTCACGGTCGTTGTTACAACCAGAAATTTCATTAGGGTTTCTCAGGCGATGCCTGCTGGATCCTCGTGGTTTCAACTACTTCCTACAAGCCAAAGGTCTCCTAACCCGATGCGCGTAGGCATATAATGGCTCGATTTTGAGTCCATCACGACAACAGTTTATTCACTGAAGCGAAATGGCGGGGTGCACTGCATTCCACAATTCGCATTCTATTCGCCGCTCTTGTGGCGAGATTTACGATCCACTACTTCCAGAAAAACGTATGTACAAATCGTTACGATACTTCCTATTCGCACTGCTCTTTACGGCGGGCGCACTTAGTTCAAACACTGCGAGTGCCGCAGTTAAGGTCGACATCTCTTGTGGCACCATCGACTTTGGTACGACATCGGTTGGCAGTTCCACTGACCGGACGTTCACGATCACCGACGAATCAACTTCGTCCGGCAACGCGAACATCCAGCTTCATTTGCCCTCGGGCAACCAGTTCGAGATCGTTGGTGGATGGGATCCGTTCACGCTTGTCCCTGGACAGAGCCATACCGTGACGATCCGCTTTACCCCGACTTCAAACGGTACGATCACCGACCAGATTGTAATCGCCGATAACGGCGATGGTCTTGCTTCAGCGAACCCATATACAGTGCATTTTACCGGCATCGGAGACGGAGGTAGTTCCGACACAACGCTCACCGTCTGCACGTGCTCATGGCCGAGCTCATTCACACTCGATTTTGGAACCGTAAATCTCGGTTCGACCGGGAGCGAGCGTTTCACGATTCTCGACAACTCAAGTGCGGCGACGATCCGCCACTTGATCGGTTCGGTATCTGGAGCAGATCAGCCGTTCTCCGTTACCTTCGGTCAGGGCAACTTCGATCTCACGAGCGGCTACGGTCATGATGTCATCATTGGCTTTACGCCGGCGCATTCAGGATCGTTCTTTGATTCTGTCATCATCAATACGAACAGCGACAAATCGACGACGCGCCACATCGTCATCTATCTTGTTGGCAATGGCTATCAGCCCGCGAATGGCGGAGTTGATACATCGCTCACACTCAGCTTCAACGGTACGATCCCGAACAATCACGATCTCGATTTCGGAACGATCGATGATGGTAAGACGGCAACACTCACGTTCGTGATCCAGGATGCTTCGAATCCTTCAACACAGCGTCAGTTGATCGGTATCGTTCAGTCGATCAATCCTCCGTTCAGCATCACTGGCGGTTCAGGCACCTTCGCGCTTACTTCTGGCGGTCTCTGGACGATCACGGTTAACTTTCAGCCGCAGACACCAGGCGTCTACAGCGATTCGATCGTCATCTTCTCTAATGCGGACAATGCAAACGCGCGCCGCATCGTGCTTTATTGCACAGGTGTTGGCAAACTTGTGACAACAAACAATGGCGGCAACGGTGATTCCACCGCAAGCCTCGCTATTTCTGGACTCACACAGGTACTCAATTTCGGCACCGTAAGGGTAAACGATATCGGTCTTCGTTATTTCACGATCACGAATAACTCCGATGCGAATATCACCGTCACTGGAAATATCTCCTCGCCGGGTGCACCGTTCAGCAATGCAACTGGCAATGGTGGCACGTTCATGCTCGCGCAGGGAGCTCAGCAGACCGTCTTCGTAAAGTTTGCCCCAACCATGCAGGAGCAATATTATGATTCGATCGTCGTAACATCGAACGCCGCAAATATGCCGCGCACGATCGTCTACCTCGTTGGTACATCGGGTACAGCCGGCGTTGCTGCTGCTTCGATCGCAAGCGGCATGAGCGTCTACCCGAATCCATTCACCTCGACGAGCACGTTGAAGCTCGATCTTACAAAGACATCGCTGGTAAAAGTGAGCGTGTATAACTTGCTCGGACAGGAAGTCGCCAATCTCGCGAATGGCACGTTCTCGGCGGGTATGCATTCCTTCGACTGGAATGCAGTAGGACTTGGAAACGGCACTTACCTCTATCGTGCGCAGATTGGTTCGGAGACCAGGACAGCGCGTGTGGTCTTAAGCAAATAAGTGGTCGCACGTCGAGGGCAACCTCGAGGTAGAACAACTTAGCCGTTTCAAATTATTGAGGTGCCGACACGGACTGTGTCGGCACCTCAATTTTTTTAAGAAGCTCGGGAGCCCGTTAACTGCTCACGGCCTCACCACGCGTAGGCTTCGGGAGCGGTGCCGCCAGGGCCCGGAAATATTTCATCGAGCCGGGTCAGCGTCTCTTTCGTGAGGGTTATCTCGAGAGCGCGCAACATTGTATCCAGTTGGTCGATCGTTCGGGGGCCGATGATCGTCGCCGTGACTACTTGATTGTTGAGCACCCAGGCCATCGCAACATGGGCCGCCTTTTCGCAGAGATCTGAGCAGAGCGATTCGAATGCATCTACCTTCTCGTTGTTTTTTTCAAACATCTCTTGTGTGCGAGGTGTATCGCGGCGGCCGCCGGCATCGGCAGCGCTCGGCCTTCCTGCGAGTAAACCCGAGGCTAATGGACTCCACGGGATGACACCGAGGCCGTATGCCTTGCACGCGGGCAGTACCTCCAGTTCGATCGTGCGTGCGTTCAGGTTGTACAGGCTCTGCTCGCTCACAAGTCCCAGATAGTTGCGTTTCGATGCTGCCTCGGAGGCTTGAGCGACATGCCAGCCGGCAAAATTGGATGATCCATTGTAGATGATCTTCCCATGCGCGAACAGCTGCTCCATTGCCTGCCACACTTCTTCCCAACGGATGTCTCGCCAGATGTGATGGAATTGATAGAGATCGATATGATCGGTCTGCAGTCGTTTCAGGCTCGCTTCACATTCCCTTCGAATCGCAAGTGCCGAATATTTTTGATCATTTGGCCATTCGCCCATTTTGCCGAATAGCTTCGTTGCGATCACCACCTTTTCGCGGCGACCCCCTCCCTGCGCGAACCAGCGTCCGACGATGTGCTCCGTAATCCCCTCACCCAGCTTCCAGCCGTAGACGTTCGCAGTGTCAAAAAAATTAATGCCGAGTTCGAGTGCGCGGTCCATGATTCGAAAACTTGTTGCTTCGTCGGTCTGCACGCCGAAGTTCATCGTTCCCAGACACAAGCGGCTCACACTGAGGCCGGACCTGCCCAGATTCTTGTAGATCATTGCGTTTATTTGTAGTTAAGCTTCGTAGTCGATAAGCACACTGCAACCAGGATTCCTGATCGTGATTCGGGCCATAAACAAACATTCGCGAGCCAAGGAGCCTCGCGAATGTGCTTTCAGTAACTCCACTCGTGTTCAGAAACCGAACGGCGATCCGAACTCGATCACTCGGTGATGGTCATCCCATTTAACAATCCCATCATCTCCTGTTCAAGTTTATCGAACGAAGTTTTGGGCGCACCACATAAGATGATCACATGACCCGTTTTGGTTCTGAAGATATACTGGACAATGATGAACGGTACATCGTTGATGTTGGCCTGGATCTGCGCGTAGAGTGCGTCGTGGTTGTTCACGCTCTTGTATTCTTTCCGCACGAGCGAGACATCCTTCATGCTTCCTTCGTAATCCGACATGAGCGACTTGAGCACATCCGCCGGCGCGTCTTCAGACTCATGATGAAAGATGAGTGCGAACGAGCTCCCAGACCGGTGTGAGAGCGCAAAATCGGGCTTCGCCGAGTTCTGTTCTTTCGACTGCTCCCACAGACTGTTGTTGTACTTGAAGACGTAGCCACCCTCGGTGCTTTTCAGGACTGACATCGAACCAATGACGGATGTTGATGCATCGGAAGCCGCTGGTGTGGCATTGCGGAGCGAATCAAGATTGATCTCTCGGCCGGTAGCGTCGTAGTTATGGACGTCGGTCGTTTTGCCCGTTGCATCGTAGAGCCACGCCGTCCGTTGCACTCCATCTTTAAGCTCGACCGGGCGGTCTTCTCGATCGAAATAGGTTGCTTCGATCTCATCACCGGCATCATTAAATTTTCTACGCTCGATCGAATATCCGGCTTCGAGCATGATTGGCTTTCCGCTCTCGTCGAGGTAATGATCTTGGATAGAGTGTCCACGAGATTCATAGATCATGTGTTTGGTCGCATAACCTTCGCTCTTGTCGATTCCAGGCGTTCCGTCTGCCTTCAGATATTTTCGGTCGACCAGATTACCTTTATCGTCGTAGGAATAGACAACCTCACACGTCAGGTCGTCGTCGTTCATCTTCTTGCCGTCCTTGTCAAAGATGGTCAGTCGAGTGATGTGATTTTGAGCGTCGAACGTATAGGTTGTCTTTGCCACGCCTTCAGCACGCGGTTTATCGACATCGTCGAAAAGTTGCTTCTCGGTCAGGTTACCGTTTGCATCGAAGGTGTTCTTGATGATGCGTAGCAGCTTCCCGTTGTCGTCGAAATATTTTGCTTCGATCCGGTTATCGCGATCATCCCAAATAAAATCGGCTGTTGCAACGCTTTTGCGACCGAGCAGTAGTTCGTCCGGCCCAAAACTTTGCAACTCAAGGACATTGTGACCCCCATCCCATTTTAGCTTTTTGATGGCAACGCCGTTCTGATCGGCGATGAGCTGGCCGTCCTTTCCGAAGTATCGCTGTTCGATGAGGCGCTCCTTATCGTCGAGCTTGTAGCGTTCTTCGTAGACACCTTCGTTGTTCGCGACGCGCTCTCCTTCGACATCCATCTTTATTTCCTTGATGATGAAGCCCTTGTCATCGAGATCCCATTGGTATCGGGCCGCGCCCGATTGGTCGGCGGTGAGATTTCCAAACTCGTCATAGACGAACAGCGACCCCTTGTGCGACTCCTTGTCCATCTTGATCCGCTCCGAATTGAAGCCGCCATTGCAGGTCATGGAGCGTCCGAAGCTGTTGAGATAACTTCTGCGCTCGAAGCCATCCTGATATTCGATCTTCACCATCGAGGCCCCGCTCGAATTATCGAACGACGCACGGCCTGCGCCCAAATACTCGAGCATCGTGACTCTGCCTTGCTTGTCATACGTCACGCGGCAGCATCGAACCTTACCAATGAGTTTTGCATCGACCGGATGGTAGCCGATGATCGCGTGCGATTGATCGATCTCGACATTCCAGAAATACTTCACATTTTCAGCTGCGAACAGCGCGGAACCTGTGACAGAAAGGAGCAACACGACATACAAAAACGGCAACAGAAAACGAATACGTACCATAGGAATCGGTTGTGATCAGAAATCGTGGGGGCGAAACTGTGAACAGTCAATCGAGCTAACAGACTGCGAATATACTCGCTGAAAACATCAGTTCAAAGGGATCAGACAATTTTGCATGAATTATTATTCGCCGACAATCTTCACTTTTATCGTCACGTAACTGCAACAAACGGCGAGATGAGGGTTTATTATAGTGAGGGTATTCGCTTTGAATTCCCATTAACCTGCACGACCATGGATACTTTGCTTCCCGCCATCCTCTTCTTTTTCGCATTCGGACCGATCATTGGTGCACTCATTTTGTCACGAGCTCCCAAGCATGTGATTCCACTCCGGGTGCGAAACGCCCCGAAACGCTAAGCTAATCCTTAACGATGGTGAACTCGACGCGGCGGTTTTGCTGACGGCCTTCTTCGGTGGAATTTGAGGCAAGGGGTCTCGATTTCCCGTAACCTTTTGCAGTGATCCTTGCTGATGGAGTGCCTGCCTTGATCACATATTCGGCAACAGCTTCCGCACGCGATTTGGAAAACAAAAGATTCGACTGCGCATTGCCAATGCTATCTGTGTGCCCCCCGATCTCGATAACGAGTTTGGGATTCTCATTCATGAACCTGACAACGCGGTCAAGCTCGGGATACGAATCGGCTTTGAGATCGGACTTCGCATACTCAAAAAAAATGTTGTTCAATCGAACGACGCTATTGCGCTCGATCGGTACGAGCCGAAGATCTCGCGTGACTTCCTGATACTCTGTGAGCGCCGAGGCGTCGATGTTTTCCGTGATCGGATAGTACCCGATCGCTTCGGCCCGGAATGCATAATTGTCTCCAGCCGGAAGGACGATCTTGTAGCCGCCACTTTCCGTGTCCGAAGTTGCAGTGCCCAACTCCTTTGTCGCTGAAAGCGCACTATAGGTGATGTGCGCCCCGATCGGCTGGTTCGTTTTTGTGTTCAACACATGGCCGGAAACCAGGATTACTGGCTTCGGCTTCATCGCCTTTGGCAGTAGCACCCGGCTGATGTCTTCCTGCCCGAACCCACCATGATCTGTTACGAGGTAGGCGTATTCTCCGGAAGCCGCGATCGTGTAGTAGCCATCCCATCCTGGGGTGTTGATCGATGGGCCGAGGTTCTCTGGCTTCGTCCAATGCTGCCACGTCGAATCGAGTCTGCGCGATACAAAAATATCCCGATCGCCAAAACCGCCGTGACCGTCGCTCGAAAAATAAAGTGTGACGCCGTCCGCGGCAATGAAAGGCGTACCCTCTGTGCCCGGCGTATTGATGTCTTCGCCGAGGTTGACAGGTTCGGTCCATTCGCCGGACGGAAGCAGATGGGAAACGTAAAGGTCTCGCTGACCGAACGTCTCATCGCGCTGCACACT
>JBBSDW010000089.1:0-13802 GCA_038240295.1 Kapaibacterium sp. (SeqCode) | reverse complement strand
GGGTAAGATTCTTCACCGGGCTCAGAATGACCGATTTAATAGGGTGTTGCAGGTAAGAAATAGTTACGCGTTTTCGAGATTCGAAGTCGGGTTGAAATCCGACCTACATTCGGCGTAGGTCGGGATTCATCCCGACCACACTCTGAACGAAGTGATAAATGCTAGCCTCAACTCGGCTATGTTTGGCAAGTCATCCTGAGCCCAACGAAGGATCTTATGGTGGCTTTGGCTAACTCTCAAAGTTCAGTCAATGACTTTGGTTTTGTACTCGAAGTTATGAAGCGATGTGAGCGAAGCCTTCCATCCGCCGACCGATCATCGATGCAATTAGAGAGGCTTCGATGCCACTCCACCAGACGGACGGGACGTCGATTCCGAGGAAATCCATCGCGTGGGACGGTCGTCCCGTCCGTCTGGTGGGGCAAGTTGAATGCCCGATTGTGAATCAGAGCTAAACAAGATTCGCCAGGTGCTGGTGATGGATGTTTGAAACCGAATATACGCCTCCAAAAAAGCAACGTCCGATCAGCTGCATGCGATCGGTTTATCTCAAAGCGTCATGAATCCGTTTCGTCGTTTTTTCCGTTTACAGTTTAGATAACTTTTGAATGCTATGGAGACGAATACGAACACCACCAATCTCGAGATCGCAACATTCGCTGCCGGATGCTTCTGGGGCGTTGAGGAGACGTTTCGTTCGACACCCGGGGTAAAGTCAACACGCGTAGGCTACACTGGCGGCAAGACCGAGAACCCGACCTATAAGGAAGTCTGCACCGACCGGACGGGTCATGCCGAGGCGGTCGAGGTCACCTTTGATCCGAGCGAAGTAAGCTATGACACGCTGCTCAATGTATTTTGGGAAAATCACAACCCAACGCAGCTCAACTATCAGGGTCCGGATTCGGGCACGCAGTATCGCACCTCTATCTTCTATCAGAACGAAGCACAGCACGAAGCCGCGATAGCATCGAAGGCCTCGCTAAGTGCGAGCGGAAAATTCAAGCGCCCGATCGTGACTGAGATCGTACCGGCGGTGAAGTTCTACCCCGCCGAGGATTATCATCAGCAGTATCTGGCAAAGCGGGGGCTGTCGAGCTGTCATATTTAAGCGCTCTCAGTGCTGTCCGATCATCGTATGCACTCGATCGATCACCACTTTTGCCCAATCGGGGATCTGAGAATCGAGCGTCCATTTTCGAGTGATGCCACTTGTTCTTGAGATGAGCGTCTCTACGGCTCCATCCATTTCTCGTTGATGCATTGGCGCGCCATCATCGGCGTGAGTGTCGCAATAAAATTGCTGCTGCACCAGGAGCTGATAAAAACCATAGAGTGTGGCATCATCAAGCGGCTGGGGATTCCAAAGCGTGTCGCCGGGACTCGCTAGTTGCACGCTTGCTTTACTCAACCACGCTGCTGCGCGAGCATCTTTATACATCCGCACGATCGTGATGGATGCTCCTGCGCGCAACTCATACTGGAAACTGAAGTCGTTCGCATAGGGCGGAGGATTGTTGACGCAATCGGCGGTAGTTATCTTAAAAGGCGCTGACTCCTGCGCACGCACATTGAAGGCACACGCTGAGAGCAAACAAAAAAGCACAAGGATTATTTTCATCATCAGACTGCCATCACTTCCTTCTCTTTTGTTGCGACGAGGCTATCGATATCTTTGACGTGATGATCGGTGCGCTTCTGGATTTCGTCTTCGCCGCGTTTGCGTTCATCTTCGGACAAGTGCGAATCCTTCTCCGCCTTTTTCAAATGCTCCATCGAATCTCGGCGGACATTGCGGATCGCGACCTTGGCATCCTCGCCAAATTTTTTCACGAGCTTCGTGATCTCCTTGCGGCGTTCTTCTGTCAAAGGCGGCATTGGTACCCGGACCATCTTGCCATCATTCGAAGGATTAAGCCCAAGGTTGGCGGCCTGAATTGCTTTTTCGATCGGACCGAGCATGCCCTTATCCCAGGGTGTGATCGCGATCATGTGCGCATCGGGCACGGTGAGGCTCGCAACCTGATTGAGCGGACTGAGGGTACCATAAGCATCGACCTTGACCGTGTCGAGCAGCGCCGTCGATGCCCGGCCGGTCCGGATCCTCATTAGTTCGTTGCGGCAGGCATCGATCGCCTTGTTCATTCGTGTGTCGCAATCGTTCAAGATCTCTTTGATCGTCGTCATGTCTTTAAAAATTGTAGCGAAAGAAAAATGCTATGCAAACTTACGCAGACGTCACATGGTGACCTTCGAGCCGATGCCATCTTCGGTCAGCACGCGTGTCAAATTTCCGGGTTCGTTCATGTTGAAGACGACGATCGGAAGTTTATTCTCCTGACACATCGTGATCGCCGTAAGATCCATAACACGCAAACCCTTTAGCAACATTTCCGAATAAGTGATCGCCGGTATCTTGATCGCCGCAGCGTTTACCTCTGGGTCCGAATCATAAATGCCGTCGACGCGAGTGCCCTTGAAGACCGCATCGGCATCGATCTCTACGGCGCGCAAAGCAGCGGCGGTGTCGGTCGTGAAATAGGGATTGCCGGTGCCGCATCCGAAGATCACGATCCTTCCTTTTTCGAGATGTCTGATAGCTTTGCGCCGAATGAAGGGCTCGGCGAATTGCATCATCGCGATGGCCGACATGAGCCGTGTGTACTTGTTTTTTGATTCGAGCGCGTTCTGCAAAGCGAGCGCATTGATCATCGTCGCGAGCATGCCCATGTGGTCGCCCTGCACCTTTTGAATGCCATCGACGCTATCTTTAACCCCGCGATAGATGTTTCCACCTCCTACGACAACCGCGACTTCAACGCCGAGTTCAGAGGCGCGGATGATCTCCATTGCGTACTGGTCGAGCCGCATGGGGTCGATGCCAAATTCCTGCTTGCCCATGAGGGCTTCCCCGGAAAGCTTGAGGACGATGCGTTTATATTTCAGCTCGCTTGCCATGAGAATCTATGGTTGTCTCTGTCGATGAGTTCCGTGTTAAATCGCAACCTTGCGACACATTCTTGAACAAAAATACGTTGAATTGGGCGGTGGAATCCGTGACGCTCGAAAGAATCCTGACCTTCGCCCGGTCATTAACATCATCTGAAACGTCATCTGCGGATTTCGCTTGCCCAAATAATCGCCCGAGTATGCAGTTTGTACAATCAGCAGAATTTCTTTCTTACGCCCTCGCGAATAAGGTGAAGGATGACGACCTCATGGTCGTCGACTCTCCCTACCCTCGCGGCCTCAATCTTACGCACCTTTATTCCGAGCGTGTTCCCAGCCACTTGCGAGCCAACACAAGCACCGAAACGGTACTAAAGTGGATCGCACTTGAAGATTCTCAAAAAGTTGAGCTTGGCGGCTGGCCGAGTTACGTGACATGCAATCATTGGGACATCGATGGATTCCTTGCGGTATGGTCGGCAATGCACCCTCGCATTGCTGCGAGCCACCGGCCGGAGCTTATTGCTGCCGCACATCTCGGGGATTTTCGCGAGTTCGATCCCTCGACAGGCTACGGCCTCTGGGCACTCAAGATTTGTTCGCTCCTCAATCATGTCGAGCGCTCGACGTTTTGTCTGCCCTTCGGTGATCTGGGTGACGCGACCATTGAGCACGAAGTCGCTCGCCGCAAATTCGAATATTTTCTTCCCCGCTTCGCACAGTGGTTGGAGAAGATCGATCACTACCGTCTTCTTTGGGAGGACGAGTATAACCAGGTGATGACCGATCTGAGAAAGCTTACCGACGGAACCGCATCGATCGAAGAAGTGCCGGAGTTCGATATGACGATCCTTCGCTCACGCGAGCCACTTCATTACTATGCTGGGTTCAACCGCGCTCGTGGCGGACTTGTTTTTTCGGTCATTACGAGCAAACCTTATTTCGAGGTTGAGTACAGGTACGAGACCTCGGTCGGCAGGCTCGACCGCGAACATAACGAGCGGATCGATCTTTCGGAATTCGCTCACTTCCTCAATGGGATCGAGCGCTCCCACAACGTTCACTGGGTGTTCGACAATCTGAACGAAGGCGGCCCTACCCTGCGCCCGGAACTCCGCGACAAACCTCTTTCACGTGAAGATCGCTATCAAAGCATGCAACACCGGATCAAGCATTCACCGATCACCTCGATCGCCGAAGATGTTTTTCGAGCACATCTGCTTGAATATATCGAGACGCGAAGTATGGTCGAGGCTTGAAATTCGGCGTCGAATGTCATGGCCATTGATCATCGGTAATTGAGGACTTTTATTTGGGACCCCATGATTTTAAATGGGATCTTTCGCGTTGAGAAGTGTAGTTGATCACTTCGCCCGCATTCGATTGTTCCTCGGATTATGCTCGACTTCGGCGAGACCTAACTCTTCTAGGAGCGGCGGCATATACATCCCGAAGCGGCCGCGAAGTCCTTTCTTGAGGCCGTACCAGCCGTTTATCGGATTCTTCGGCGAGCGACCCCATTCTTCGACCGTCCCTTCTTTTGCAGGCTTCTGTTCGTCGGCGCTGCCGAGTTCCATCCAGTCGCCGTACTTCTTGAGCATTGCATGAAGATCTTCGATCGCACTCGCGTGATATTTTAGTACGGTACTGCCAACCGTACAGACGATCGCAGGAGGATCGGATGCTTCGTCGCGGTACATTGTGTACTCAGAAGTGCCTGGAGGCGTCTTGAGCTTCCATGGATTTTCTTTGGTGCCTTGGTACTTAGTCGATTTTGCCATTGAAAGTTTTCCGTTGAAGTAATGAGATCGGCGATGAGAGTGCATACGAAAATACACAAGTTGTGCGCTTGCAATGAGTACCTATGATCGCAAGATTTTTCGCAACAAAAATGGGAGTAAATGGAGCAGCCTGTGTGTTTAGAGTGGTTGCCCTACAACCCCTTATATATCAAGGGTTTGTGGATTCTCTAAGCCGCCCGAAATTCGCCAGCGGCAGCCCAGATTTTTTTCGTGACCTCATAAGGATCATTCATGACCCAACAGCAAGATTACGGCGCCCAGGATATTCAAGTTCTTAAAGGGCTTGAAGCGGTACGGAAACGTCCTGCAATGTACATTGGCGACGTAGGCCCTCGCGGACTTCACCATCTCGTTTATGAGATCGTCGACAACTCCATCGACGAAGTGCTCGCGGGCTTCGCTTCCGAAATCAACATCACACTCAACGAAGACGGTTCTGCGACCGTCACGGATAACGGCCGAGGTATTCCTACGGGTATTCATCCGGGCGAAGGTGTGAGCGCGCTGCAGGTGGTTATGACCGTGCTTCATGCCGGCGGCAAGTTCGATAAGAATGTTTACAAAGTTTCTGGCGGACTTCATGGCGTTGGTGCATCTGTCGTCAATGCGCTCAGCGAGTGGTGCGAGGTCGAGGTCCATCAGGATGGCAAGTTATTCTTTCAGCGCTACGAACGTGGCGAGCCGATCGAAGATGTAAAAGTCACCGGCAAAACGAAGAAGACCGGTACGGTCGTAACGTGGAAGCCCGATAGCGATATCTTCAAAGCTTCGAACGTGATGCGCTTCGATCAGTTGCGCGAGCGCATGATGGAGCTTAGCTTCCTCAATCCGCAGGTGACGATCACGCTTGCGGATCTTCGTTCGAAAGAAGAAGAGACGTTTCATGCAAAGGGCGGTCTTCGCGATTTTGTCAAGCATACCGACCGCTCGAAGATCTCGCTGCATAAGCCGGTCTTCATCGAAGGCGAGAAAGATTTCACACCCGTCGAGATCTGCTTCGAATACAACGACGGCTTCCAGGAGAATCTCTTCTCTTACGTCAACAACATCAACACGCACGAAGGCGGTACGCATGTAGCGGGCTTTAAAGCATCGCTTACGCGTACGATGAATAATTACGCACAGAAGAACAATCTTATCAAGAACGATAAGGTGACGCTTACGGGTGATGATTTCCGCGAAGGCCTCACAGCGATCATCTCGGTCAAAGTGCCGGAGCCGCAGTTCGAAGGTCAGACGAAGACGAAGCTTGGCAATGGCGATGTGAAGTCGATCGTCGAGTCGATCATGAACGAGCAGCTCTCGCAGTTTCTCGAAGAGAATCCGCCGATCGGCAAGCGCATCATCGAAAAAGTTTTTCGCGCAGCCGAAGCTCGCGAAGCGGCGCGCAAGGCTCGCGACATCGTTCGCAGAAAGAATGCGCTCGAAAATTCTGCGCTGCCCGGCAAGCTCGCCGATTGTTCGATCAACGATCCCGAGCATTGCGAAATTTATCTTGTTGAGGGTGACTCGGCAGGTGGCTCTGCAAAGCAGGGTCGCGATCGCAGATTCCAGGCGATCCTTCCGCTCAAGGGCAAGATCCTCAACGTGCAGCGCGCCCGTTTGCACAAGATGCTTGAGAACGAGGAAATTCGCAACATCTTCACTGCACTCGGTATCGGACTCGGCGAGCAGCAAGATCTTACGAAGATGCGTTATGGCAAGGTCATTCTAATGGCCGATGCGGACGTCGACGGTGCGCATATTCGGACGCTGATCCTGACGCTGTTCTACAATCACATGCGCGATCTGATCGAGAATGGAAACGTCTATATCGCACAGCCGCCGCTTTATAAAGTCAAAAAAGGCAAGCAGGAATTTTACGCATACAACGATGAAGAGCGCGACGAGATCTTGAAGCGCTTCCGTACCGGCAAGAAGGGTGAAGAGGAAGAACTCGTTATCCTCAATCCCGAGACCGAACTCGAAGCCGACACCGCCGCAACGATGAACGGCGAAGCACCTCGCGAGAACAAAGGCATCGTCATCTCGCGCTTCAAGGGACTTGGCGAGATGAATCCGGAGCAGCTCTGGTCAACGACCATGAATCCGGAGACTCGCACGCTCTTGCAGGTGAACATCGAGTCTGCCGCCGCTGCTGCTGATATTTTCGAAACCTTGATGGGCGACGAAGTAGAACCCCGCCGCGCCTTCATCGAGAAGAATGCGACCTATGTGAGGAATTTGGATATTTGATGCGGGGGCAGGCAATAAAAGAACTGGATGTTATTGGACTTCTGGTGGACCTGCCAGAGTATCAATTGCGCTGCGGCGCGATGGGGACGATCGTAGACGATCCCGGAAATGGATTCTATCTCGTTGAATTTGCAGATCGCCTTAGAAGGACCCACGCACTTGCAACGTTTACGCAGGAGATGTTCTTAGTTTTGTATCGTATTGAGGATGCGAAGATGGCCGCATAAAGGCATCATCCCCTTTCGACGTTTGAGCTTGCCAAAGTTGTGATCGACCGTAGCCTGATATAGTTTCCTGCGGGCTCGCCCCCGCTTGGTGTGTCTTTTTTCATCTGTTCTTGAATGATGCGAACTTCTTCTTTCGCTCTGCTTGTGTGCTGTCTATTTTTGGGTGTGAATGTCACCCAGGCGCAGTTGCGTCTTGTTGATCCGAACAAAAAGGCTTCGATCCCGAAGGCCAATGCGATCCCCATTCTTTATCAGAACATTGGCAATACGCCGATCACGATCGCATCGGTAACGGTCAAACAGGATTTCAACGTATTCACTTTCGACACCACCTCCACGTTTTCCAAAACCCTTCAGCCTGGCGAGACCGGTCTCTTCACGATCTATTATCAGGCATCAATTCCGTGGGAGTTCAACTGCGACGTTTATATCGCAACCGTCAGCCCGGCGAACATTTATCGTCAGCACATCAGGGTCAACGACACCGTGCCGCCCAACAAGGTGCAGCACCTTCGGGAATACCCACAGCGCGCCGGCGGAGTTCGCATCGCATGGGATCCTCCGGTTCCTGCTCGCGATGGCGATTCCATCTGGCATTATGAAGTTTATATCGGCCGCTATCTCGACACGTGGGATTCTCTCATGGCAACGACCCGAGAAACTTCCGCACTCGTTCAGCCACGCGGCGATGGATGGATGACCTTCAGCGTCGTCGCCTGGGATGACATGGGAAACACTTCCACGGTCATTGATACCGGCTGGACTTCTGCTCTGCCACCACAGATCGCGATCGCACATGTCGATCCAGCTTCGAGTAATGTACCGGAGCACGTGGCAAATGGGATCGTTCCACTGCAGATCCTTGCGAAGCACAATCACTTATCGTATCTCAGAGTGTCCGTCAAGGACACGGCTGCTGGATCACAAGTGCGCGTGCTGACCGATCATTGGGGTGAGCTTTATAATTACAACGATATGGTCAGCTATAACTGGCAGACCGCATCGAGTCCGAACGTTCAGGACCTCATCGTCTATGCGCGGGATAGCGTCGGTAACGATACCACGATGACGTGGCGCTTTCAACTTACGCAGCTCGATGGGTGGCCTAAATTTATTCCGCATCCGATCTACCGGCCAAGTGCCACAACGATCACTGCGGATGGTGTTGGTCCCTTTCTGCTCACTGGTTCTGACATTGCCGATGGTGCGTTCCGGCCGACCGGGGACCTGTTCTATAATTGGTGGCCGCTCAGCATTGTCCGTCCTTCGGCAGATATCATCGTTACATCAACCGCAGAGGTCGATGCGAATACTCCGGGACTTGAAGAGCTTGTTGGCGGCGCTAACGATCATGCGCTGCTTCTATCGAGCGATGGACGCACGCTCGCCGATCTCGGTCAGTTGCAATCCGCCTCCGAAGTATTGGGATTCGATCTTGGGAAAACAAATGCGATTCTTGCCGGGCCAAGTCCGGTAGCGATTCACGACGAGTCCGGCGATACACATGTCGCAGGCGCGACGGCGATGTGGGATGTTCAAGGCAATGCGCTGCGGCTCAATTCGCTCTTTGCGACGACGGGCCGGTATGAATTCGACCGCGTTGTTGCAGGCTCCCTTGAGCAGGATGGCAAACAGGAGTTCGTGCGCGCGTATTCTGCCGAACAGGGCGAAACGATCGCAGTTTATGATGCGAATGGAAAGATGCTTCCAGGCTGGCCGCATTTGTTGTGGTCGCCAGGTCAAAGTTATCGAGGCTGCTATCCATCGCTCGGCGATATTGATGGCGATGGCAAGCTGGAGATCGTTATGCCGGCGCCTAACGATTCGCTTTATGTTTTTCGAATGGATGGCAGTTCGGTCATCGGTTATCCCGTCGCGATGAACACGCATGACGCGGGTCACAACCAGGCGCTCATCGTCGACGTTGACGGTGACGGCGCAGGAGATATTATTTTGCCCGCCAATGATTCGATCCAGTGTATCAGCGGGCTCCAGCATCGTCCCATGTTGGGCATGTGGCCGATCAGGCGTCATACACTTGGCTCAACGCTGCTCACGGCGGCCGATCTGAATTCGGATGGTAAACTCGAACTTCTCGAATCACCGCAGGTAAGCGACACGGGCGCGTGGTGCTACGTCTATCAGATCGCATCATCCCACACTCCCAAAGCCATTCAGTGGGGCACATTCCAGCATGACATGCAGCGATCTGGTAATTTCGATGTTGGCAAACTTTCTTCGGCGCTCGGAGTCACTCCAGTAAACGAAAGGTTAACCACATTATCACTCTTCCCCCAGCCCGCGTCAAAATCTGTTCAATTGCAACTCGACGCGACAAGCGCAAGATCGTGGTCGACGCTGAGTGTAGTTGATGTGACGGGAAGAATCCGTGTAACATTATCGCACGATCGCGATGCCAGCGAATCCCCTACTGTCGACATTTCAGGTCTCTCGTCAGGAGCATATTTTGTTACCATTCAGACCCCGACTGGAGTGCTTCGCGCGAAACTGACGAAAGAGTGATCACGAATCTCGATCCCGTGTAGAACAGCGAGGGTTCAGGCCCCGGCTTTGATTGACGCCGATGGTTCGCAATGGGCCAGGAATTCAATCTTCAGCTCTTACGGAGCTTTTCCATGATACGGCTCACGGGTGACTTTTTTCGTTCGATCTGCCTATTGCATCAGCGCACCAAGCGCGACTTCTTCCGTTTCCGATTCGTTCAGGGGTCGCGATCAAATCCTCATTTTGACAAGCGTTAACTCCGCCTTGGCCTTGGTCTCAACAAGAAGCGCTGCCATTTGCTTTTTAGGGTTAAGTGCTATGACTTTAAATAAGCTTTGTTCTAAAACAGTTGAATCTCGACAGGTCTCCGGTGCGAAGTCGCTTTCCCTTATTTGTAGCACAGCCATTTATACTGTCGGAAAGCGTTTAGACGTCTTCTCGCAGGAATCGGAACATTTGCGCGACAGCTCTTACTTCATGATCATCACTTTGCAAGTGTTGTGCTCCCGCCTTCTGTTGAGGTATCGAGCAGATAGACGCCGCTTGCAAATCCGCTTAGATCAAGTTCGCGAACTGAGACTCCCGCTGGGGCCACAGTGTGGTCGAGTACGACTTTGAGTTTGCGTCCCGTTAGATCATAGAGTGTCATCATGGGCATCCGATCGTTGGCGAGATCGAGGCGGTAGGTAAAGACGCCTGGCCGTGCGGTTGGGGTGATCGTTGCTTCGCTAATGAGGCCGCCAGATTGGACCAGACTGCTTGAGCGGACACGCTCTCTTTTCGCGATCGAATCAAAGTTCTTTCGGATGTCCTCGGGTAACGCTGCAAAAAACTCGGGACTTGGTTGATACCACAAAATAAGATCGTCGTCTTGCAGAGTTGAATGAGCAGATCGCGCAACCACTGGGATGAGACTCGTTACATCTATTCGCGTATCCTCGGTTCGCACATATTCACTCTGGTGCAACAATTGACTTTTCAATAGATCGCGTGTGAGTGTATAGCGGGTGAAAGCCGCCATGCGATCGTAAAAAGATAGCTGGTAAATGCCTGAGGCTCACGCAGGCTCCGGAAGTTCTCGAAGGCGAGGTGGATAGTGTCGCTGACAAGATCGCGCGCCTCCTCGTCATCACGTGTGAGTGCAAGCGTAAATCGTGAAAGCTTCGCGAAGATCGGCTCGAGCAGCGACATGAATTGCCTCCTGTCCTGGTCTGCTGTTGCCAATTCCTCTTCCAGTGTTTCCATGCTGCGTGTAATAACCGCCTTTGAATGACCAATCATGCTGCATCGGCTATAGGTAAGAGAGATGACAAAGGAACAAGTCGCAGAGAGAGGTCACTATATTTTATGATCGCTGATGAGTTGCCCGCGATTGCTCGTATCGCGATTGCTCGTCTCGCGATTGCTCGTATCGCTATTGCTCGTATTCCTTTTTCGCAACCGGCTTCTTATCATCCTTCGGTGCGAGCGGGAGATCGACGGGATACAGTTCGACAATTCTTTCGAAGAACTTTCGGTAGAGCGCATCGCGCACGCGGCCTCGAACCCTGTATTCTTCGACCCCCATAATGAGGTTGATCGTAATCGTATCCTGCGTCAATTCGGCATAGCGCACTTTTGGTTCGATCGACTTATCGGCGCCATCGACTTCTGTGATTACTTCTTTTGCGATCGTATTCAAAAGTTCAGTGATCTCGGTCATGTTCGAACTGCTCTTAAATTCAAACGGGACGGTGATCGTCGAAATTTTTTCGGGACGGTCGAAATTGGTGAAGATGTTCGACGCGAATTTCGAATTCGGAACTACGACTAATGTGTTTTGCTGCGTCCGAATCGTGGTGACACGCCATGCGATATCGTTGATCGTCCCCTCCTGCCCGCTGTCGAGCTTCACATAATCACCCGGATCAAGCTGTTTCGAAACGATGATATAAAGCCCGGCAAAGAGATTCGAGAGCGTATCCTGGAGCGCAAGTGCTACAGCCAAACCTCCGACGCCCAAGGCAGTCAAAACAGGTGTGATCGAGACCCCGAGATTATGGAAGACCATCATAATACCGAACAGGTAGATGATCACCCTGACGAGATTCTCGACGATCGTGATCCGCTGATGCGCATCGCTCGACTTTGCATTATGGCTCCTGACAAATGCCGTCGCAATTCTCGCAAGAACGATGACAATACTAAAGGTGGTCAGGATCGTGATTGCCCCCTGCAGCCACTTGGCAGCAAGCGTTGAGAGCGGCAGCTGCAAAAGCTCGAAGTGGAAAGCGATCAGTCCGAGCCACAAGGGCGGCATTTTGCGGAAGGAGCTAAGAATGCCACGATGAAGCGTCCACCCTTCCTTTGCCGTCTTTTTGTTGACCTGACCCATCAGGATACGTTCGGCGATGAAGCCGATCGCAAGTGCACTTCCGATGACGGTAAGCGGTATGACCAGGTCACTCCAGGACCAGTTCTTCGAAATCGCGAAAGGACTCATGTCTGAACTCGGCACTTTAAATCACTCCGGTAATAATTTGTTTAACCAAGTATCGCGAACTTTCGACGCATAGCAGAGGTTGGCCTCTATCACTGATCGCCTGACGTTCGATCACCATTCGCTTAATTCTTCAACCTGAGACTGCATGCGATCTTTTTACATCTTGACCGATCGATTCTCAGCATCCCCGATCTTCAGCGAAACGCGTACGGCCCACTCCGGCCCCGAACTCGTGCACGACGTCCCGAATTCCTATCAGGCCCAAAGCCTCGCGTCATCGATCATCGCCGATCGAACGGAGATCATCGGTCGCTCGCTGTCGTATGGAATGGCTGATTCCAATTTTTACTCCAGCGGCGTTACCCTTCGGCGCCTGTAAGACTTTTTCGAACACGCTTCCACTTAGCCGTCCACTTTTTTCCCAGCTTCGCCAAGAGGCTCTGGTTTCGCGATGCTTTCCACTTTCTCGGCCTCAACCTTAACGGCCTCTACCTTAACGGCTTCTACCGATCCTTTCCCGCGGCCCATCGACAGGAGTTGAGTCATATACTTACGTTCAGAAGCTGAGAATACACCGGTCAGGAATAAAAGCGCGATCGAGGCAACGAGAATTCCCATCCTGAATAAAAAGAGCGGCATTGCTGACGAAATCAGATGCGCAAGTGTCACGCCTCGCTCCAGTCCAAAACACCCTGCGACGATAAGCGCGATCGAACCGATCTTCTTCCAGTCATACTCGATCCGGTAAACCTTCTGTGCCTGAAAATAAAGTGCGATGGCCATCGCCATGTAGGCAAAGAGAGTGGCGAGCGCAGCACCCATGATGCCGATGATTGGGATAAGCGTCAGGTTTGCAACGATGTTCACACCGGCACCGAGTCCGGTGATCCACGGCAGAACCTTGTTGTGGTTCTTGATATAAATGCCCGCGATGAAATTCGTGTACATTCCTTGAAAGACATACGCCAGCAAGACCACCGGAATGATGTCGAGACCAGTCAAATACTCTGGCTTGAGCAACCTGCGGCCGAAGATCGGCGTCGAGACGATGTAGGGAAGCGCAATGCTCAGGAAGAGAAATCCGACAAGCGCGATCAACATAAAATAGGTGAATACCCGAGCAAAGAGTTTGCGCGCGCGAGCATCATCCGTGCGCGCCTCCTTGAGAAAAAACGGCCGCCACGCGTATTCGAACAAACTGACGAAGACCATCATCGTAAACCCCATGCGATAATTTGCCTGGTAGACACCAAGCACCGCAAGACCGAGGATCGACTGCACGATGGGCCGGTCAATCACCTGGACCATCATCGCTGCAAGATATGCGGGCACATTCG
This sequence comes from Kapaibacterium sp. (SeqCode), assembly GCA_038240295.1. Lineage (GTDB taxonomy): Bacteria > Bacteroidota > Ignavibacteria > Palsa-1295 > Palsa-1295 > JABDDM01. The sequence goes on along the minus strand of JBBSDW010000089.1, from coordinate 265 downwards.
TGAGGCCGAATGGCAGCAGCGTCTTCATCGTGACCTTCGAATATTTTAATTCGAGATACTTCCGGATCGTTGGGATAAGGAGCAGGAACACGAGAACCGAAGCCGAAAGATTGGCGATGAAGATGCCTCGCACGCCCCAGTGAAATCCGAGGATAAAAACAAAATTGAGGATAAGCGTGACGACGATGTTAATCAGCTTGAAGGTCGCAAATTTTTTCGCCGCATGCTCGAGCCTGAGCGCCGCGAAAGGAATGATCGCCAAGCT
>JBBSDW010000088.1:0-14065 GCA_038240295.1 Kapaibacterium sp. (SeqCode) | reverse complement strand
TTGTCTTTGCCAGGTCGGGCACAACGGTCTTCGCGGGGTCGACGAGTGGAGCGACAGTTGAATCTGCCGGAAAAAATCTTGTGACGAATATCGCACCCGAAGGTCCGGTTTCAAGTGTCACGACGGATCTCGCATTTTCGCAATCGGATCGTAATCTTTATTCGTCGCATTTCACCGACGGACTCAGCGTCTTCGACGCGGCTGCAAATCGTTGGAAAATCTACCCTGCGGGCTCGAACGGGACACCGCAGGAAGGATACCGAAAAGTGTTTTATGATAGCCTGCGATCTCTGGCCTGGGTGAGTACGCAAGGCGGAGGATTTTATTCTGTTTCAGAGCTCGGGCAGGGAAGTCCAGCGTTCACCCATTTTAATCAGCCGCAGATTCCTTATACCGATCCTCCGGCATTCACCACCACTGGCAAAGCAATTCTCGACAGAGACGGCAGAGTGATCATGCCGGTGTGGGCAAAAACCGGTCAAGGGTTGGTCGTCAGCTCCGACGGCAGAAGTTTTACACGTATCGCGGTCGCCGATAACGAATCCTATGGCGACGTCGCTCAGGATATGGACGGTAATCTGTGGGTAGGGACGGAATTCAGCGGTTCGCCGCCTGATTATGGTGTCTTTTGGGTGAAGCCGGATCTTTCGACCGGTGGAATCCGAGGGACAGCCGGCTCTGCACTGACTCGACCTGATGTCAACGCTGTGATCGTAGATCAGGATGATGCCTTGTGGTGCGGCACGAATGCGGGAGTGCGTATTATTCAGAATATCGGCGACGTAACTTCGATGGACGCACCGGTATTCATCGGGAGGGAAGTGAACCTGGTACAACAGCAACTGATTCATGCGATCGTTGTCGATGGCGTAAACAATAAGTGGATCGGTACGGAGAATGGTGTTTTCGTTGTTACGCCAGATGGCTCGGATTCGCTTGCGCACTTTACGACTGCAAATTCTCCCCTGATCAACAACGTGGTGACAAGCATTGCGATCGATACAAAAAAAGGTGAGGCCTACATTGGTACGCCGAGTGGGATTTCTCGACTGAGCACGATCTTCAAAGAAGGTAAATCGGATTATTCCGGACTGCACGTCTATCCAGACCCGCTTGTTCAGGCTTCGGATGCGCAGCCTACTGTTTATGTAACCGGTCTTGTTGGCGGCTCGACGGTAAAGATCTTTACGCTAAGCGGACGCCTTGTCGCCACCATCGATGGTTCGCAGCTTGGTGCGACTGTTACATGGAATGGAAAGGAAGAGACGGGCAGGAAGCTTTCGAGCGGTGTCTATATTGTGAGTGCTACGTCAACGCAGACATCCGATCATGGTCAGACGAAATTCGTACTGATTCGAAAGCCGTAAATTATAAGAAGTTTCTATAACGAATGCCAACGTATCAGTACCGGTGCTCGAATTGCGGAGCAGAACTCGAAGAATTCCAGAAGATGAGCGACCCTGCACTTGTAAAGTGTCCTTCCTGTGGCCTGGAAACACTGGCCAGGATCGTAACTGGAGGTGCGGGAGTAATTTATAAAGGCGAAGGTTGGTATGTAACCGATTACTCGCACAAGTCTTCCGGTGGCAGGGAAGCTTCGGAGACTTCTTCCAAAGAACAATCTGACAAGCCATCGGGACCCGCAAAGTCCGAACCTGGCGTCAAGCATGACCCTGGCGTCAAGTCCGAACCCGCTGTGAAGTCCGAACCCTCAGTCGCTGTGCCGAAAGCTCCAGCGAAGGATGCCGAAAAATAAGAATTAGATAAAGGTGAAAAAACGAAGAGTGCCACGTGGGCACCCTTGCTGAACCGGTCGTTCGACGTTAGTTCTTTCGAAACGCTGCGAGCGGTTGACCGCTGGGGAATTCGAGACCGAGATCCGCGTAGAGCTCGGCAAGGTTACGCGAGTTATAATCTTTGCGCGTGATCGTCATGCCCGTTCTGGAAAGCTTGTTAAGCTCTTTGACCTTGTCGTCCTGGACTTTTTCGAATCCATCGGCGATCGCCCGTTCCATCTTTTCTTTCAGTGATTCTGTCATCGTGTTACTCTTTTTGCCCTATCGTTATTCAAGTAGGGTAAAAACAGCAGGCATTGGGGGATGGTTTCGAACGCTCGCGCCCTGACGATCTATAGAATCGCTTTTATCACCTTTCGTAATCGCTTATTTATTTCGTCGACATCTTCCTGCTCTGTTTCGATCACAGCGAAACCGAATTCTTCCGACATCAGCTTGAATTCATGGAGCAAGCGTTTCTGATAGTTGATGAAGCTATCGTAGATGTCACGCCCGAGCCGCATATCCATTCCTGACTCCCAATAATCAAGAAGCTCGATCGTCGCGCCGGCTTCTTCCATCGCCCAGTATTCCGGATCGGAGTTGAGCACACGGTGCACAAGCGTATCGATCTCCGCGTCGAGATAGATCACAAGATCGGGCTGCAACCCAAATCCAAAAACCCCGTGTACCCAATTGCGATCTGCGCCGCGAACGATCGCCCGTGCGAAGGCCGTGTACATGTAACGATCCGCAAGTACGACGAAGCCAGCTTTTAGCGCTGGGACGATCTGGTTCTCGAGCCGGTCGGCGAAGTCTGCGGCATATAGCAGTGTGAACGTATTCACATTCAAACTGTGACCCTTTTTTGCCTCTTCGATGGCTTCGCCTAAGAGCGGCGAGCGAGTAAGGCCAGTCGTCATGACCGCATATCCATCCAGCTCGAGCCATTTGTGGAGCGCATCAACATGCGTCGTTCGCCCTACGCCATCGGTACCCTCGATGACGATAAGCTTTCCACTGAGATCCTGCACGCCGATATAAGGGAGGCCTTCGCCAAAGAATAATTTCTCGTGCCTGCGGGCCGGCCTGCGTCGCGGTTTAGTGACTGCCGCGGTATCAGCTGGAATTTCGATCGGAAGTTCGTTTGTGGCTTCGGCCATAAAAATGAAACGAGTAAGAGTGTAAGATCAGGTTTCGATGTGATCGCGATAGAAGGCAATGAACGAAGGCTCCGGCACATCGACGAAGGGCTTGGGGTGATAATCCTTAAGCAATTGCCGAACATACGCGCGCATGATCGCCTGCTGCTCGGGGATGGGCGTGGTCGCATCCATGATCGTGAGCCCGTACTCCTCCGAAATCTTATCGTACTGCTCGAGCACGCGTCCTTGAAAGATGCGGAAGCTTTCACGAATATCCGTGTGCAGACCAAGATCCATCCCAGCCTCATGAAATTTGATCGCGGCGCGCCCATTGAGTATTCGCTTGAGGCTCACATCGATCGGCACACTGAAATAAAATCCCATGTCTGGCCGAACCGCAAACGAATACATGTTTCGCACCCAATCGGGATGCACGCCGCGCACCACATCTCTCGCAAAGGCGGTAAAGACATATCGATCGGCCAGCACAATCGCCCCGGCCTTGAGTGGGGGAAGAATATAGCGGGCGAATCGGTCGGCGAAGTCGACACTATGAAGGATCGAGAACGTCGTCGGAGTAAGCAGATTTTTCTTCTTCCCGCGCTTGATCGTTTCTTTAACGATGACTGACGAATTCCACTCCGTATAAAAAACGGTGTATCCCTCGGAGCGCAGGAATTTCTTGAGCAGATCGAGCTGTGTCGATTTACCGGAGCCATCGATCCCTTCAACGATAATCAGCTTTCCCGTATATGGATGAGCTTCGTGAAGCGACGCACGCAAGAGATGCGTCGGCAGTTGTGGCGGCATCGGCGGAGCTAAGGCAGGCGACATGTAAGGTGATCTGTTGTTAGAAGTATTGACGGCAAAAATACTCGCATGAATGTTATGCAAGTATTATGCGAGTGTGATTTTTTCGAGAAAAATCGTGGCTTATACTGGTTCTTCAGCCTCCGGAATTCCTTCTTCGCCAGGTTTATCCTTGGTCAGCCCGTATTTGCGCATCTTGGTATAAAGATGCGAGCGCTGGATATCGAGCGCTTCGGCCGTCCGGCTGATATTCCAGTTATGTTCGCGCAGGCGCTCCTCGATATAGACTTTTTCCGCCTGGTCCTTGAACGCCTGAAACGTCTCTGCATGGAGCGCCGATTCAAGCGGATGCTCCTGAGCCTCCATCAGTGAATAACTCTTGTGATCGGAAGATTCAATTCGCTTCAGATCGGCGGGAGTCAGGATGACGCTTCGACTGATCTCTTCATCGACATTTGGATGCTGCGCCTCTTCGTGGTGCGTAGAGGAATGCGAATTGAATGAAGAATGCGAATGCGCTGACGATTGCTCGTGACTCTCCGTGTGATGGGGATGTGCATGCGGGGCTTCCGACATGCTGAAGGCGAGACCGAGCCGCTCCACATCGTCGATCTTGATGATGTCGGAATTCGAAAGGATCACGATACGCTCGATGATATTCCGAAGCTCGCGAATGTTTCCCGTAAAAGGGAGACGCTTCAGCAGGTCCATTGCGTCGTCATCGAACTTCACCGGCTTTCGATTTGCCGATTGCGTGAATTCTTCGCAAAAGGCTTTCACCAAAAGCGGAATATCTTCGCGGCGCTCGCGAAGCGGCGGCACGTGAATGGGAATTACATTAAGACGATGGAATAAATCCTCGCGGAAATGTCCGCGGTGAATCTCTTCCTGCAGATTCTTATTCGTCGCCGCGATGATCCGCACGTTGACTGGAATCGGACGGCCAGATGAACTTCCGACCCGCTCAAGCCGGCCTTCTTCGATGACGCGAAGCATCTTCGCCTGCGCTTCCAGATGCATGTCGCCAACCTCGTCTAAAAAGAGCGTGCCAAGGTCGGCCTGCTCGAACTTGCCAATGCGCTGTGCCTGCGCGCCGGTGAACGAGCCTTTTTCATGACCGAACAGCTCCGACTCGATCAGCTCCCTCGGAATCGCAGCGCAGTTGACCTCGACAAAAGGCCGGTCGGCGCGTTTCGAATGTTTGTGGATCGCTCTGGCGACAAGTTCTTTGCCCGAGCCATTCTCGCCGGTGATGAGCACTCGCGCCTCCGTCGGAGCAACACGGTCGATCACGGCGCGAATATTTCGCATTCCGGAAGAAGCACCAAGCATCGTCTCTTTGCCTTTGAGCCGCTCGCGCATCACTTTGTTTTCGGTGACGAGCTGTTTCTTGTCGATGGCGTTTCGAACGAGGAGCAAAAGCTTTTGGCGATCGGGCGGCTTTTCAACGAAATCGAACGCGCCGCGCTTTGTTGCTTCGACGGCCGTTTCGATCGTGCCGTGACCCGAGATCATGATGACCGGGATGTCGGGGCGGATCTGCCGCATTCGTTCGAGCGTGTCGAGCCCATCGAGTACGGGCATTTTTACGTCGAGCAGGATACAATCGATCGGCTCGCCGCGCTCCGCGATCTTGAGTCCTTCAACGCCAGACTCCGCAGTTGTTACGCGGTGTTGTTCGTACTCGAAGATCATCGCGAGTGTGTCGCGGATCCCAGCTTCGTCGTCAATGATGAGAATGTGTGCCATGCAGTCGTAGAGACTCGTACGTTACTTCAATCCGTTCGTTACGGGAGAGGTTTCCATTTCTGAGCGATTCCATTCACCCGACTTGCCGCCTTCTTTGGAAGTTAGTTGAATCTGCGCGATCCGGTGTGCTTTCGATATGGACTTTGTCATATCGTAGATCGTTAGTGCAGCTATCGTGGCCGCTGTCAGGGCTTCCATTTCCACACCGGTTTGCGCAGTCGTCTTCGCCTCGGTTTCGATGCGGATGATGTTGCGCTCGCGATCGAGCTCAAAGGAAACCGTGATACTCGAAAGCGGGATCTGGTGGCAAAGCGGAATCAGCTCCGAAGTTCGCTTTGCTGCCTGGATGCCGGCGATCCTGGCGACACCAAGTACGTCGCCTTTTTGAATGTTGTTGGCAATGATGCTCGTTATTGCAGCTTCGCTCAATTCAACGATGGCTTCAGCTCGTGCGATTCGAATTGATGCTGCTTTATTTGAAATGTCGACCATCGTGGCCGTGCCGTTCGCATCAACATGGCTCAAACGATCTGCAGGCTGGCTCACGTGTGAGCGAAGATAAGTCCGCCATGTTGAATGATCGCGACACGTGCGGCGGTGCCTTTTCGCTGCAGCGCTTCATCGAATGCTTGTTGTACCGACGTGCGAACGCCAAAACCGAATGCCTGTGCGTCGGCTTTTCCGGCTCCATGCGTAACGAAGGTAACAAGCGATGTTCGCTCAAGAACTTCAGCGATGGCAATAAGATCGGCTGCATTTCGAGGATGATTTGCAAGCGATTTTTTTGATTCTTCGATCAAATGATTGCGTGACTGCACGAGCTGCGCACCGAGTACGTTTTGAGAATGTGGGAGCGGCTCGAGAATGGGACTAACCACGATGATCTCGCCATTTGGCTTGAGCAGCGGTAGCGTTGCATAGCAGGCGTGCATTGCCTGCAGGAGGTTGTGATCGAAGGGATGCGAATCGGTGAGGATAATGTCCGCCTTTTCGGGGAGTTCAATTTCGAAGACGCGCTTGGCGAGATCGACACTGACGTTAAGCGCGCTTACCGGATCGCCGGTCACACATCCGACGATATGTCCTGTCCGATCAACGACGGTATCTACGGCAAACTTGAACGAAGGGACATGTTTGATCAACTCCGCGATCACTGTTCTTGCCATCGTACCCGAGTGCCCGAGGATGGTGTCGGTCGATTCCTTCGCGCTGTGAAGATACATCGCGCCGCTCGTATGCTCGTTTGTGAGGCCCGGAAAGATGACACTGCCTGACCCGGTAAATCCCTTAAAACGATGTGGGTAAACTCCGGAGACGCTTACGATGCAAGTGGCATCACGCAAATGAATGTCGGCCTGAACGTTCATGCTACCGAGCGACGTGTGCGCGCTGCCGAACGAGTGCTGATCGCGTCCGTCTGCATGGCTCTGCGCGACCCGATATTTCTTGTGCATTTCCGCACCGATCTTTCGGTCGATCTCTACGCTCGTATTCACGCGCCGACTGCTGTTAGCGATAAGGACGCTAATGTTGGCATCCTTGACGCCCCCTTTGTGCAGTTCCTGGATCACGTGGTAGAATGGGAATACTACTGGCGTCGGCTCAAGTGCATCGTCGACGACGATCAGCACCCGATCTTCACTGCTCACGATGCTATGAAGCGGCAACGAATTGACGGGCTCCGCAAACGCATCGTTGAGAACCTGTTCACGATCGACATGCGGTAGTGACAGCGGACCAAACAGACCGATCGCATTCTGTTTCGGTACCGTGACCGATTGATTGTCCGAATAATATGAGAAAAAATGCTGCATAGAAATAACAATGTGAAATAAAGCGAACAGGGCGTACCAGTCGTCTTACCAAATGCAAATTTAAGCCGAGTGCAAATTTACGCCGTTTGCCACGCCAACGCCCGAAGACCTACTCGATCTTTGAAAGCTTCTCCGTCCGCTCAGCGACACGAAGCTGCTCGATGATGTCATCAAGTTCGCCCTCCATCACGTCGCTGAGATTGTAGGCCGTATAGTTGATCCGATGATCCGTGAGCCTGTTTTGCGGAAAATTGTAAGTTCGGATCTTCTCCGAGCGGTCACCGGAGCCGACCATGGATTTTCGTTCTTCCGAATATTTCGCATCTTTCTCGGACCGGGCACGCTCGTAGAGTCGGGCGCGCAAGACCTTCATCGCCTTGTTCTTGTTCTTAAGCTGCGAACGCTCGTCCTGACAGGTCACGACGATCCCAGTTGGGATATGTGTCAGACGGATTGCCGTTTCGACTTTGTTGACGTTCTGACCGCCTTTGCCGCCGGATCGATAAATATCGACCCTGACTTCGTTCATATTGATATCGATCTCGACATCTTCGACTTCAGGCAAGACCGCGACGCTTGCCGCACTTGTATGAACACGCCCCTGCGTCTCGGTAGCTGGGACACGCTGCACACGATGGACCCCCGATTCAAACTTCATCTTTGCATAGACATCCTGTCCCGATAGCAGAAACGAAACCTCTTTATAGCCTTTGAGTCCGGTTTCGTTAAAGTCGATGAGTTCGATCTTCCAGCCATGCCGTTCGGCAAAACGAGTATACATTCGGTAGAGGTCGCCGGCAAATAGCGCCGCTTCTTCACCGCCTGTGCCTGCGCGAACTTCGATGATCGAATTGCGAGAGTCATTCGGGTCCGCAGGGATGAGTAGCAGCTTGACTTCATCCGTAATTGCCGCGAAGCGCAGTTCCAGCTCTCGCAATTCTTCTTCGGTCATCGCCCGCAGTTCCGGATCGCGCGTTTCTATCAATAACTCTCGCGCACCTTCCAATTCTCTCAGAAGTCTGGCATAACGATGGTATGCCTCGTCGACACTCAGGAGTTGATGGCGTTCTTTACTGAGCGTTTTGAATTTCACCTGATCCAGGGACGCAGAAGGATCTTCGAGCTCGTCCGAGACCGAAAGGAATTTGCGGTGTACCTGTTCTAACTTTTCAAGCAGCTCCATGCGGCAATATAGTCGTTATGGAGGGCGATTAACAGATGAGCAAGCCATTCCATTCGAAGAATTTGAACGGGCCACGCATGGAGCGATTCTCGCGATCTTGTCACGGCGCTTCAAATTCCAACTATATTGGTACTCGATAATAGCCGAGAGTTGATGCCGAGCCCCATTCGATCGCACAATATTTCCCAGGAATCGCTACGCACCACCGATGCGGACCTTGAACCCCTGAGCGGTGTCGAAAATGGGCAGAATGGCGAAACTACGAACGGATTGCAACTTGATGGCACCAGTCGACTGATTCGCGCACGTAATCCCTTGAGCGCGGCCGAGGATGTCACACTCCTGCGTGCGGTCGCTCAGAAGGAAGAGCAGGCGCTGGTTAAGCTCTATCGAAAATATGCGAGGCTCGTTTTTTCACTATCCTACCGGATACTGAAGCATGAAGGCGAAGCAGAAGAGTGCGCACAGGAAGTCTTTTTGCAGATTTGGCAAAAGGCCTCACTCTACGATGTCGCTCGGGGTACATTCGAAGCGTGGCTAAGCACGCTGACGCATCACAGAGCGATCGACATTCTTCGGACGAAACGGTTCCGGCAGCGAAGTGCCGAAACGAAGTTCGACGCGCAGGATCTCAATGGTCTCAATTCCGATGCATTTACGCTTGATAGGACTGGTCTGACGATAAGCATCGAGCAGGACGAGCGAAGCCGGGTTTCCGATGCGATGTCACAAATCCCTCCGGAACAGAAGCAGGTGCTGGAACTCGCCTATTATCAAGGTTATTCGCAATCGGAAATTGCCGAAAAGCTTGAGCTGCCACTGGGGACGGTCAAAACGAGGATGCGTCAGGGGATGATTCGCTTAAGCAAATTTGTAAAGGATCTTCGATACGGCGGAGAGTTGAATGAGAAATAAAAATCTGATTTGGTGATTCTACCTGTATACACAGCAGGCCCTAAGTTCGTAACAGCAATTCAAGTGAACCGATGACACCCGAGACAGAAGAAGGCATGGCTCCCGCTGGATCCGAAAGCGCACGACGCATTCGGCTCGAGGAAGCCGCTGCGCTCTATGCTCTCGGCGCGCTCGATGATGAGCGTGAATGCGAGTGGCTCACAGACCTCATTGCCAATCGCGATCCTGAGACACTCGAACTCCTCGACGAAATGCTCGGGGCGGCAACATTGCTTGCAGGGGCTTTCCCCGAAGTCGAACCGCACGATCGGGTTGAAGCGAAGATACTTGAGAGGATTAGGAAAGTTGAAGCGCGTGAATTATCAGGTCGGGGTGAGGCGGAACTAAGAAATTCCCCGTTAGAATATGCGCCCGACCGGTCAGTGCTGCAATCGACCGATGAATCGCGAAGCGCCGGAAGGATGCGCAGATATTTTGTTGGCGTAACGGCCGTGCTCGCTCTGCTACTCTTTGGCTCGATGGCGCTCGTGCTTTCAAAAACCTCACCCGACGAAAAATTGCGGGCCGCGCTTATGATAACAATATCTGAGCGCGATTCACTCTTCACCCTGTTGGAGGAGCGCGGACATTTCGATTCCGTTGTGCATGTAGTCTTCGGGATGTTGCAAGATCGTTCGTCGCGTTTTGTGGTACTCGCAAAGACATCGCCGCAACAGGAGCGCCAGCATATTTTCTGGAGTCCTGCGAAACGCATGGTCGTCGTCATGCGCGAAAAGCTCGGACCGATCGAGAAGCCGAAGGTCTACGGAGTCTGGGAAATGATACCCGATAAATCTTACGTCGGAGTAGGCTCGTTCACAGTTGATCCGAAAAAACCGCAGGACATGTTCGACTTTATCGCACCCTCCGACAGCGCAAAAGGCTTCGCGATTAGCATGGAGCCGGACGCGATGGGCTCGCAACCGAAAGGACCGGTACTCTTTGCTGGTCTGGTGCCGGGCGAAGGAAGGCAATAGCAACGTTGGCGAAGCTGGATTGTGGGAGGCGTTATTCCTTGGGCGCGATTTTCCTTTGGGCCTTTTTTCTTCTCGCTCCACATAGCTCACACGCACAAACTCTCGACACAATCCGCGTTCCGATCCTTTCAAACTATCTCTGGACTGAAAACGGATTCCAGGATCGGTCGGCACATTTTCCTGACGTCGCAAAACATTTCAAGAAAATGCTCATGCGACTCACACTTGCGACGCCGAAAGATTCGGTAGCGGGGCGGTGGGATTACACGATGCGGATCTTTCTTCGAACGAAAGAGCATGAGTATGAGCTTGGTCGTTTCATCACTCCCTATGGTCGTTGGTTCAAAGATCCGTGGATCTATACCTGGACGCTTGATGTGACTCCCTACGAGTATCTCCTTCACGGATCCGCTGACATTCGGGTGCAATATGACGGATACTCGAAAGGCTCGGACTTTTCTTTGGTTGTCGATTGCGTTTCGGGAGAGCCTCCGTTCATGACCTACAAGATCGATAGCCTCTGGCAGGGCGTCTTCGCTTACGGCGATTCGACCAAACCGATCTCGACTGCGGTGATGCCGAAAAAAGTTTTCATCGACCCACATGCCTCACACGTCTTTCTTCGCCTCATCACAAGCGGCCACGGCGGCGGTGGCACCGACAATGCGGCCGAATTTTCCGATAAGACGCATACCATTGTCATTAATGATTCGGTTAAGCTGACACAACATCTCTGGCGAACCGAGTGCGGCGATAATCCGCTGTCGCCTCAGGCTGGTACATGGTATTACTCTCGCGCCGGTTGGTGTCCGGGCGATGTGGTGCAACCATGGGATTATGACATCACAAGTTTTGTGAAGCCGGGCGATTCGGCGCGGATCGATTATCAATTTCAGCCCTATACCAATCACGACCTCACCCATCCCGCCTCTTACATTCTATCGGCGGACATTCTCTATACTGAAAAACCAGCATCGACACACGACGCCGCACTTGAACAGATCATAAAGCCAAACAACGACAAGCGCTACTGGCGTGAGAATCCTGTTTGTCTGCACAATGCACCCGAGATCGTGATCAGGAATCTTGGCGGTGAAACGTTGACATCGTTGCGAATAGATTACGGCGTCGACGGCAATCGTTCGAGCCGATATGACTGGAAGGGTGCCCTGCCATTCATGGATACGGCGCATGTTATCCTACCCGCGCTCGATCTCGCGAATGGGACGCATCACTTCAGTGTGCTCATCGCCGATCCGAATGGCCGCTTTGATGACGATCCGTCGAACAACCTGCTGACAACGACCTACAGCGCGCCCTCAAATTTTACGGCGCCGATCATGCTTGCGATGCAGGTCGATCAAGTGCCAAAAGAAGACTCGGTTTCGAATTCGATCCTTTACGATCTCTATGACGCAACGGGTGCGCATCTTTATTCGAATGGAGGGTTTGCCGATAGTGCATTTGTCCGAGATACGTTTGCGCTTCCTGCCGGGTGCTATCGGTTCGTCATTCAAGATACAGGCCTCGCGCAGGGCGGCGGTGATGGTCTTATGCCGATCTACCCAAACTCGACCCGTGGATTCTTTTTCCTGAAAGATGCGGCCGATAGGGTAGTCGATAGTGCCTCAAGTTACAATCACAAGGCGAACTTTGGACCGAAAGAAGTCATCACCTTCAATGTTGCTGGCGGTCAACCGCAACGCTTGCTCACTCCTACGATCGAGGTGAGATATGATAAGAAATCGAATCAGATAAAGATTGGCGGATCAAAACTGCCATTCGTCGGGTCCGAATTTGTAGAACTTGAACTCATCGACCTCGAAGGCAATGTCCTAAGGCAAATTCCCGTTAGCAGAAGAATGCTTCCGCAGTTTACGATTGATGCGAGTGCGTTACCCTCAGGAAGTTATGTTGCTCGTATCGAGTCGATGAGCTTCCGCTCGAGCAAGTCATTCAGAATTCCTTGAACTCTTGATCTTCTCCTGAATTCGGTTTAGCTCTTCACCACTCATTCGGGGTCCATCGTTCGTAGTCAGGAAACCGTGATAGCCTTCTTCGAAGGTTGGGTCACCGCTCAGCATCGGTTTCCAATCTCCGTCAGCAATTCCGTGCATCGGAATCAGCTTTACGTGCGCGTGATCCACGCCCATTCCTTCGATCACGAGGCCGACCCGTTTTACCTCAAGTCCACGTTTGAGGACTTCCGCGACTGATTTTGCTGCAAGCATCAAATCCGAGAAATCTTTCTCTGGAAAGCCCAGCACGTCGCTCGACATGTGTGCCTTCGGGATCACGACTGTGAATCCTGGCGTGTTTGGAAAGGGTGTAAGAAACGCCAGGAAGTTTTCATCTTGCCAGACGGGCCAGGAGTCGAACTCACCTGAAGCGATCTTGCAAAAGATGCAGTCAGTTTGTGTTGCCATCTTTCAAATATAGCAGCCAGAATGCCGAATCGGCAACGAACTCGAATGGAGCGTATTTTTGCAGCACATGCAAACCGATCCAGCTTTTACTTTTGAATCGCGAGAAGAGAAGAAAACGTACGTCAAGCGAATGTTTGGCGAGATCGCAGGTCGTTACGACTTTTTCAATCACTTTCTTTCGATGGGCTTCGACTATCAATGGCGACGTCGCGCGATCGAGATAGTAAAAAACCGGATGGGAGAAGTAGTGATGCCGAACATTCTCGACGTCGCCTGCGGCACAGGAGATCTTGCATTCGAAGCGCTCCACCAAATGCCCAGAGCAGAGATAACCGGACTCGATCTTACCCGCCCAATGCTCGATCTCTTCGAGAAAAAGATCGCTATGCAACATGCGACGATTACCGTGATGGAGGGTGACGTCGAAGCCCTGCCGTTCGCCGACAATAAGTTTCACGGTGTAACCATCGGCTTCGGCACTCGTAACTTTACGAATCTTTCGATCGCGTTCTCGGAGATCTACCGCGTGCTCCAGCCAGGCGGCGTGTTCGTCAATCTCGAACTTGCAAAGCCCCGAAAATTTCCGATGAAACAGCTGTACGCGTTTTATTTTAACGGAGTGCTTCCGATGACCGCGACGCTGATGTCTCGGCACGATAGTGCGTACAAGTACTTGCCCGATTCCTTGAGGCGATTTCCCGATCTTGAAGCATTGCAGCAACTGATGAAAGAATGTGGATTCAGAGAAGTCCGATTTGAGACGCTCACCGGCGGAATTGTTGCAATCCACAGCGCGGTAAAATAAATGCGCGAGCAACTAAAAGCACTCTCGCAGGAGACGCTCGTCTACGGTGCGAGTACGGTGATAGGCCGATTCCTGAATTTTCTGCTGGTGCCATTCTACGTCAACGTGCTTCACTCGAGCGCCGAGTACGGGATCTCGACCTCCCTCTATACGTATATGAGCTTCTTCAACATCGTCTATACGATGGGACTCGAAGCCGCGTATTTTCGCTATGCTTCAAAAGGCGAAAACGAATATCGCTCACCGGAAGAGGAGAAGCGCCTGTTCAGCAGTCCGTTTATTTTTATTCTGGCGATCGGTGTTTTCTTTTCGCTGATCATTTATTTCGCTGCTCCGAGTCTCGTCTGGCCGACGTTCCACGATCCGAAGCGGGATATCTCGCCGCTCGTGCCGATGCTTACGAGCATTCTCCAGATCGGTGCGATGA
>JBBSDW010000087.1:0-14129 GCA_038240295.1 Kapaibacterium sp. (SeqCode) | reverse complement strand
TATTTCTGGACATCATCGCCTTCCTGAACTCGCTCACTGACGAACAGTTCATCTCGAACATGAGCTTCAAAGATCCGCGTTGAGACGAGCTGAATATTTCGAAAGCCTCTTTGGCCTAATCTGAGACTGGGTGTCGGTTTAGGTCATATCTTTGGCCGGAGTTGATGCAGCGCTCTACCGACATCGACTCCGAAGGTTGTTCCACCTTCGCAGTTTCTCGTAAAACGGTGTTTGTTCCACGGCTTGTCGCCATGTTCCAGAAAAAGTCCGATGAATTCGTCATTGCATATCATGACGTCCACTTCCTGCGGTGGATTAGAACTCTATGTGACCACATTGATCAAGGAGATGGCATCCAAGGGGTTGCCCGTTTCGGCGCTCGTTTCTCGCGGCTCGAAGTTTTCTGAAGGCCTGAAAGAGGCCGGTGTTGATGTTCATATAGCTCACAGCGAAAACAAACTCGATGTTCGCGATATTCGAATGATCCGAAGGCTCGTTCGAAAAAACAAGATCGATCTTATTCATTCGCACACCCGCAATGATGTCTGGCGGGCTTCGCTTGCTTTGACGGGAGATCGGCATCGCAGGCATGTTCATAGTCTGTATATGGTGGTCGCCCCCAAACACGCTCTTCTCCACCGAATGATCTATGGGAGGGTCGATGCAGTCGTTTCTTCATCGACGCATACGAACCGGCGGATTGCCGAATGTTTCCCTGTCGAAGAAGAGAAAATCCATCTGGTACGGTACGGTCGTCATTTGGCACACTACACGCGCGATGCGTCGCTCTCACATTCGCTGCGAAGAAGTTACGGGGTGCCTGAGGATGCGCTTGTGTTCGGAATGATCGGCCGCACGGATGTCCAAAAAGGTGTTCGAGAATTTGCAGAGTCCTATGCCTTGCTCTCGCCGAAGACAAAGCGTAGAGCCCATTATTTTATTATCGGTGAACCGACGGTGACACGTCTCGATGCCAACGGCGATCCTGTCTTTGAGGAGCAGGCAGCATCGTTGCAGCAATGGCTTGCGGAGTTTGCCCATAGCGCAGATGTTGCTGGGCATATTCATATCCTTCCATTTCAGAAGGATATTCTGCCATTCTACGGAATGCTCGATTGCCTCGTGCTCGCCAGCTACGCCGAGATGTACTCACTTTCGGTGATCGATGCGATGTCAATGGGTTTGCCAGTGATCGGCACCGATTCCGAGGGAACGCCCGAACAGGTTCGCGATGAGGTCACCGGGTTTCTTGTAAGTCCTCGCAGCGCTCAGGCGATCACACGAGCGGTGGAGAAATACGCCACCCAGCCAGCGCTCCTCGTTAAGCACGGACGCGCTGGTAAACGATGGGTGCTGGCTGAGCATGACTTCAGCCGGACGCTAACTCGCCTGGACAGGATCTACCAATCGGTGATCCAATCCGAACAAGTACCGGCATTGGGCGAGAAGGCGGTCCTTGCGCTTGACTGAATTTTCTGCAAGTCGCAAGTGCGGGCCAAGGGATGCGTATATTTGAACTCTACGACTGGTGGCACTTTGCCTGCCGGCGTCCGCTGTGTTTTCACCATTTCACCTTTTAGAAAAAGTTGAGAAGCGTTAAAAGTTTGTGTGCCGTACTGCTAATCGCTGCGACGGTTGGTGCCTTCAGTTCAAACGCTTTGGCGCAGGCTCGCCCGAGTGCAAAGTCAAGTGATCTATCGATCGGACTGCTGTCGTTGGTCATTCCGCCCGATTTTGTACTGTTGCAGTACGAATTTCGCAATGGCCCCGTCAACAGTATCGCGCTCCGCGCCGGGTTTATCCCTGGCTATGTCGGATATACCGGACTCCTCATCGGAGGCGCCTATCGATTTTTTATTGCCGATAGCAGAGCCTTGACAGGTCTTTCGGTCGCACCGGCTGCCGATATTTTCTTTGTATCGAATTCGATCCTCAATCGCAGTTCCGCATCGTTCGATCTCGGTGGCGATCTTGCGTATAAATGGATCTTCGATGCGTTTTCGGTTGAGCCGATCGTCTCGGTTCGCATTGGTATCGGTGGTTCGGAAGGACTAGCGGCGTTCAGTGGATTCCGTCCGGGTGTCGACGTGCTGCTCGGCTACGCGTTCTAATTTTTTCTCGGGAATGGCTCCGAAGCAATTGCCTCGGAGCCTTCTTGCTCATTTTCCTTCCACTTCGATCTCAGCAGACTTAGTGCGGATGCCGAAAAGAAATTTTCAAAGTTTGCTTGCGAGCGCTTTCCTCTTCATAGTAACGTGCAGCTTTACGATACTCACGTGCGGCCTGACCGCACAGGCGCAATCACCAACTGGCCAGAGGATGGCGCCTGTCCACACGCTTGTCGATAGCGTTCACTTCATGCCGTATCTCACGCTCAGTGCCAATTTCCATTCGGGCGAAGCGTTTCCAAAATCTGCTTCCGGGCTTGGCGGAGGGTTCGGCCTCGCCTTCGACATGACTAACGACGGTCAGAAACTCGGCGCGTATTTCGATTTTGCATTTCAGGACATGCGCGCCTCCTCGCTTGAAGGTGGGTGCATGACGCAACAGGTAAGCGATTCGTTTTTATCGACCGTTCGTGCCGATCATTATTTTCAGTACGCTTCGATCGAGACGTTCCTGAAAATTCAAGGCGAGAAATCGAATGGCTATTTGCTGCTCGGAGCGAGCTTTGGCTTTGCAGTCCTTGAAGAGACGGTGTATCAAGGACTCTATCGAACAAGCATCGCGGATTGGAAGGGGACTGACTACGAGAATCCATTCCGTCTCGATCTGAGGATCGGCCTTGGGATCGTTCTCGCTCGATTCGGAAGTCACCGACTTATACTCGAGGCGCGGGCCGGATACCCGATAACGAATGCGTTATCGAATTATACAAATGTTTGCACCGGATCGGGAATCGCCGGCAATTGGCGCATCGTCACCTTGCAAGGCAATCTTGGGTACCGGTTTTAGCATAAGGGTTTTTACGCCTCTGTGCATCTGCTTGGTTGGTTAACGAATTTCACTTAGCTTTCGGATCTCTATGGGACGCGTCATCGGCTTTATTGTTCTTCTACTTATTTTGCTTCTTGGCATCGGCCTTTACACCAGTTACAACGGATTTGTAACTGCGGACGCCGATGTGAAGGCGCAGATCGGGAATCTCAACTCGGCTTATCAGCAGCGGGCCGATCTTGTCCCTAATCTTGTTGCGACGGTAAAAGGTGCGGCTGGTTTCGAACAGCAGACGCTCACCGATGTTATTACCGCGCGCAATCAATCGACGAAGATCCAGCTTACGCCCGAGGCGCTTAAGGATCCTGCTGCGCTGCAGAAATTCCAGACTGCGCAGGGAGAACTTGGCGGAGCGCTTTCGCGATTGATGGTCGTATCCGAGCGCTATCCAGAACTCAGGAGTCAAGCGAATTTTCCGGTACTGATGTCGCAGCTCGAAGGTCTCGAAAGCCGCATTCGCACCGAGCGCAATAATTATAATCAGGTCGTTCGAGATTATAATGTGCGCGTTCGCAGATTTCCGGGTAACCTGACGGCAGGGATGTTTGGCTTCTCGGTCTATCCCCAGTTTGAAGCATCACAGGGAGCAGAGAACGCGCCGAAGGTCGACTTCAACACCGGGCAGCCTTTGACGACACCAACGACGCAGGCGCCGGCGACGGCCCCGGCGACGGCACCGGCGACGGCCCCGGCGACGGTGCCCTCACAAACCCCTCACGGCGCAGTGCGCCCAGCTCCGGTTCATTGATGCGAGAGATTAGCTTATTTCGAGTCAGGGGGCGTGTGGGACGGATGAAACACATGGGACGTATGAGATTTTGGAGCCTTATTGGTTTGCTGCTACTCATTAGTCCTATAGCAGCACGGTCTCAAAACCCCAGCGACACACGGCCGCCATATCCGATCTTTACGAGTCCCGTTTATGACGAAACCGGCACACTTACGGCAGCGCAAAAAGCGGCGCTCGAAAAGCGGCTCTATTATTACGCCGATTCGACTTCGACGCAGATCCAGATCGCGATCATCCACACGACGAAGGGTTACCCGCTGAACGATTTCGCGATTCAGACCGGGAATGCGAACAAACTCGGCCAGGCGAAAAAGAAAAATGGCGCGCTCATCATGCTCGCCAAGGATGATCGTAAGGGATTTATAGCGACAGGTTATGGCGTCGAGCCGACACTTACCGATGCCGCGCTGAGCGTCGTGTTTCATGATATTCTCCAACCCGCGCTCAAGCGCGGTGATTATTACGGCGGGCTCGATAGCACGGTGACCGTGATGATGCAGCTTGTCGGGGGCGAATTCAAAGCTTCGAGCAAAGACAATCCCTACCTCAGCTGGGTTATTTTGCTTATCATTGGCTTCTTTATTATTTTTCGCATCATCGCCGGCACCGGAATTCGTAGAACGGTCGTAGGCTCCGGCGGAGGCCGTTCGGGCTGTCTCGGTGGGATCCTGCAGGGATTATTCTGGTCGAGTATTTTTAACTCAGGCCGCGGCGGTTGGGGAGGCGGTTCGAGCGGTGGTATGTTTGGCGGAGGTGGTGGGGGCGGATTCAGCGGATGGTCAGGCGGCGGCGGATCGTTCGGCGGTGGCGGCGCGGGCGGAAGTTGGTAAACAATTCTCGATAAAATTATGAGTCACGATCACGTTATTCATTTTCCGCCTCACGCCAAGGATGCATTTCCTCCGGCTGCGCTCGAACGGATCAGTCACGCCGTGCACGAAACGGAGAAAGGGACAAGCGCCGAGGTTCGAATCTCCATTCGCGATTCACGAGCAACCAGTGAAGCCGGACTTTCGATCAAAGACATTGCGATGAAGGAATTTCTCCACCTCGAAATGGAGAAGACGAAAGATCGCTCCGGCATTCTTCTCTTTATTTTATATGACGAACGTCAGTTTTATGTCTTGGGCGACGAAGGCGTTCACAAACGGACCGCGCCCGAAGGCTGGCAGGATGTTGCCGCGACGCTCAAGTCGCATTTTAAACAGGCAGAGTTCGAAGCTGGCGTAATTGCGGCGCTCAAGAAAATGCAGCATCATGTGCGCGAGTCGATGCCTTTGTCGGGAGAGCATACGCAGGAGTTACCCGAAGAAGTCGTTATCCATTGATCGAGCCTAACCGAGGCGCTTCCCGCTGTTGCGCTGAGGCCATGCGTAACGGCCTCTGCATGGTTCTGCTGCTTTGCGCTGCGTGTACGAAGAGCACAGGTCCCGATCCCGGTGCCCACCCGCAAGGCGATCAGCGAGACAGGCTGACAACCAAGCTTACCGATCTCAATTTTATCCCGCCTCCTCGATCTGGATACGTATTAACGCATCTCGTTTTCAGCCGTTTTTTTTCGGATCGCGTCGAGCCGATGGCGATCTTTCGGCATCTCGCAAATGCGAAAGACTCTGCGCCGGGTGCAAGGATGGTCTATGATGAGGTGGTCGCCTACACATGGAATGGGGATACGAAGACCTTCGACGAGCGCGCCGTTGTACCCGTCTTCCCCGTCGATCAGATCTTCGTTCGAGATGTGACGCACGATGGACTGAGCGATATCGTGCTCTTCGTCGAATTCGAACCGTGGCTTGGCATGTCGATCATCGGTTGCGATTCACTGCATAAGGATCTTGTCGTACGTTATTCTTCCGATACCTCGCGTCCGCTCATGGTCCGCGCACCGGATTCAACTGCGGCGCTCATCATGTACGATAGCCTTGCCACAGGCGATTTTGAAGGATACATCCCCGCGATCCCGCGCAGATTCTATCGGCTTAACGGCGAGCGTTACGTCGAACGTGCATTCGATCCCGCCTGGTCGATCTTTATCCAGCACGTTCGCGACAGCACGCATGAGGCCTATCTCTTCGAACGTCAACTCCTCTCCGAAGAACGCATGACGATCCAGCCTGTCCACGAAGCGTTCACTCGTGCGCTTATCGCCGAATCGTTGCTGGACTCCAATTGGGATGAGGCCGTTTCGCGAATCAATAACGACCTGGCCGCACCGCTTGCAACGCGTATGACGAGTTCCGAAGTACGCGTGGTCATGGCGCTGCGCGATTTGCCGCTTGCTGCTTCTTACGTCGGATGGTGTAGCCAGCGAGCGGATGAAGCCGCGGTGATCGCTATGAATGCGATGGATGATATTCTCCTGGGGCATAGTCCGCAGAACATGCGAGCGGCGCTGCACTACGCCGAATCAAACGTGCGATCGCCGCATTTGTGGGAGCAGCTTTCGAACGCGATCGTCGCCGCATCTTCGGACCGCGATGCACTCGTCGAGTTGCAGCGTTATCTTTCACTGCGCATTTCATCGGATGGCGTCTCGGCCCGCGATCTTGCAGCACTGCTTCGTGCGCAAGCCGCAGTCGATTTTCGCCTCGGTTCGTGGCAGGATGCGAAGGGACTATTTATTCAGGCGCTCTCGTTTGATTCGACCTCTGCGAACGCGATCAAGGCAAAGCAGATGCTTACGAAATACTGGTAACACCTATCGACGACTCTCATCACCCGATGAATCTGAAGGCCTCACGCATTGCGCTCGTTCAAAATTCTTCTGTGTTGGGCGACGTCCCGAAGAACGTCGTGCAGCATCTCCTTCTCGCACGGAAAGCGATCGACGGTGGCGCACAGGCCGTGATCTTTCCTGAGCTTTCGCTGACGGGATATTCCTTGCGCGATCTCAATTTCGATGTCGCCTTGGATGCGGCAACATCGCCACATGTAGCCTGGCTTCGGGAGTTGAGCAGCGAGATCACGATCATCTGCGGCGGCGTCGACCTCGATCCATCGGGCGCCGTATACAATGCTGCGTTTTGTTTCGAAGATGGCGCGCTCCTCAAAACACATCGCAAGATCTATCCGCCGACATACGGGTTGTTCGAAGAGATGCGCTATTTTTCGCGCGGCGCAAAGATCGAAGCACTTGATTCAAGGAGGCTTGGCAGGATGGGAATGCTCGTCTGCGAAGATCTCTGGCATCCAGCCTTGCCCTATTTGCTGGCGCAGGATGGCGCACAACTTATCGTTACGATCGCTGCAAGTCCGACAAGGCTTGGCTCGGGCACTGCGCATTCAAGTTCGGACGTTCCCGATAACTACATCGTCAACCGCGAGCATCACGCAAGCTATGCGCGGCTGCTCGGCGCCTACATTGCCTTTGTCAATCGTGTGGGTGTCGAAGATGGCGTTGGCTTTTGGGGCGGCTCCGAACTTGTTTCGCCTTCTGGCGAAACCATTGTTCGCGCCAAATTTTTCGATGACGATCTCGTATTTGCCGATCTCGATCCGAACATGATCCGGCAGGCCAGGCAGCTATCGCGGCACAGTCTCGACGAAGATCTTCCGCTTACGAAACAATTATTTGATGAAATCTTCAAGCGCAATAGAGGTGTTGAATCATCGCCGAATTTGCCGGAAGATGCAAATTCGTAACAAATAGGCGAAAAGTGCGTATTTTTGAAAGCTTTTCGTGACGCGCAGACAGAATACTTCTGGACCGGTGGCCGACTCACACAAACACCGATAAGGCGCTTCAAGACCTTTTAACTTTGACATGGAAACAGCCGCGAATCCCGCTTCTACACCTGCATCGTTTGCCATCCCCTCAGTCTACAAAGAGCCCGCTCCCATACTCGACAAGGATAATCCGCTTGAGTCGATGATGCAGCGCTTCGATCGCGCTGCCGAAATTCTCGGGCTGGAGCCAGGCATTTATCAGTATCTTAAGACGCCGGTCAAATGCGTCATCGTTTCCATACCGATCCAGATGGATGACGGTTCGATCGAAGTCTTCGAAGGTTATCGCGTTATTCACAACGATATTCTTGGACCAAGCAAAGGCGGCATTCGGTATGCACCCGATGTCAATCTCGATGAGGTCAAGGCGCTCGCCGCCTGGATGACCTGGAAATGCGCGGTTGTCGATATTCCATTTGGCGGTGCCAAGGGCGGCGTACGCTGCGATCCGCGAAAGCTTACAATGCAGCAGATCGAAAAGATCACCCGGCGTTACACATCGAACATGATCGACGTCTTTGGACCCGATCGCGATATTCCCGCACCTGATGTGAATACAAACGAGCAGGTGATGGCCTGGGTACTCGATACCTATTCAATGCACATGCGCCGCACGGAGCCTGGCGTTGTTACCGGCAAACCGCTCGTGCTCGGCGGAAGCAAAGGTCGCCGCGAAGCGACCGGCAGAGGAGTCATGTACGCGGCGCTTGCGGCGATGAACACGCTAAAGATCGACCCGAAAAAAGCTACGGCTTCGATCGAGGGATTTGGCAACGTCGGTTCGATCAGTGCGAAATCGCTGCATGCGCAGGGCGTGAAGATCGTCGGCATTTCCGATATTTCTGGCGGTTATCATAACAAAAAGGGAATCGATATCGACGCCGCGATCAAATATTCTGAATCGCACGGTAACCTTCTCGAAGGCTTCGACGGTGCCGAGAAGATCACGAACGACGAAGTCCTGACACTCGAATGCGACATCCTCGTTCCGGCAGCGCGTGAAGACAGGATCACGCATCGCAATGCGCATCAGGTGCATGCAAAGCTTATCGTTGAAGGTGCGAACGGCCCCACAACGGCCGGCGCAGATCCAATCCTTGATTCAAAAGGCGTGCTTGTCGTACCAGATATTCTCGCAAATGCGGGCGGCGTGACCGTCAGTTATTTCGAGTGGGTACAGAACCGCATGGGCTATTACTGGCCGCTCGAACAGGTCAACGACCGACTTGAAGAGACGATGAAGGGTGCCTTCGACCGCGTCTATCTAACAGCGCAGCGACACAACGTTTCGATGCGCTTAGGAAGCTATATTCTCGCGATCGATAAGGTTGCGCGCACACTTCGCCTGCGAGGTATTTACGGCTAACGTTCGGCTTGGGTTTAGAGCAAGATCGGCGGTCACGACCGCCGTTTTTGTTATGATCTTCGCAAGCTGTTTTACGATTACCTTTGCCCAGATCGCTCTCGCGCGATCGATCGATCTCGATAGCCTTACGATCGAAGCAGGTGGCAGGATCATCGATCGATATCTTCAGCAGCATTCGATCGCCACCGATTCGATTCGGATCGGAAGCACCAGCGGACTGATCTTTCCAGCGAGATTCCGTACCAACCTGAGTAGTGCAAAAACGCTCACGATCTACGATCTTCGCAGTGAGCTCATTCAGCAACATGTATCCGTCGATTCGATGCACACGACACTCGCAGCAATTTTTACAGCATCTACCGGATCGCGATCAGAAAAGATATTGCTCGAATCGACGGAGCCCGTTGCAGCGCAGGAGAATGGTGATCGATCGCGGTATCATCTTGTGTCCATCAGGGACGCAGAGCCGCCTTCGTTCTGGCGTTCGGTTGCAGAACCGGCGCTGGTCATTATCGGAGCGGCTGCGATCGTTGCACTCTTCTTTCTGATTCGAAGTTAAGCTGGTTCGAAGTCTGAACCAGCTGGTTTAAGGGTTTTCAGTTATTTGATTTAGGTTTGACTCACTCAATTTTTTCGCCTCGCGGATTCGTAGTTGCAGCACTTTTTGTGTTCGCATCATTTGTGAGTTCGTGCGGCAGTTCTTCCGACGCGAAGAAGACGGATACGAGTTCGCTCGAAGTGAAATACGCGAAAGCACAAGCCGCTTTCGATAAAGGCGATTGGGCCGAAGCGGTGACGCTCTTCGAGGAAGTTCGCATCGAAGGCCCGGCTTCATCGCTCGCGGCGCAAGCGACCTATCAGGAGGCGCTCGCACGCTTCAAGCAGGAGCTTTATTCAGGAGCCGCGGTCGATTTTCGCGCGATGCGCAGGAATTACCCGACTGCACCCCAGATCGATCGTGCACAGTTCATGATCGGTGAGAGCTATTATTATCTTTCGCCTCGCCTCGAACTCGATCAGACCTACACCTATTACGCATTGCAGGAATACCAGGTATTTCTGCGCGATTTTCCCGCAGCGCAAACCTCGCTTAAAGACAGTGCTACGCATCGGATCACCGAACTTCGAAATAAGTTAGCGCAGAAAATGCTGAACACCGCCGAGCTTTACGTGAAG
The DNA here is from genome assembly GCA_038240295.1 of Kapaibacterium sp. (SeqCode). Lineage (GTDB taxonomy): Bacteria > Bacteroidota > Ignavibacteria > Palsa-1295 > Palsa-1295 > JABDDM01. The sequence goes on along the minus strand of JBBSDW010000087.1, from coordinate 4,074 downwards.
CTCGAAGAATCGAAATCGGCGCTCGTTTATTTTAATCGCGTGCTCGATAATTACTACGACACCGACGTTGCGCCAGAGGCGCAGCTTCGCATTGCCGAAGTGGATTATGATCGTAAGAAGATCGATGCCGCACGGGTGGCGCTTTCGAAATTCGATGACAAATATCTTTCGAATGCAACGCCGGTTATACGGCAACGCGCACTTGTCTTGAAATCGAAGCTCGCTTCCTGAGAAGCCCTGGCATTTGCACGAACCACCCGAAAAAAGAAAGCTGAATGTCCGAGCGCCTTCGTCCTGCCAAGCCCGTGTCGCATTCGTTTGTCGAAATGACGGAGCTTGTGCTTCCGAACGATACGAATCAGCTTGGAAATTTGCTCGGCGGAAGACTAATGCATTGGGTCGATATTTGCGCCGCCCTTGCTGCCGGCCGGCACTCGAACCGAATCGCCGTGACGGCGAGCGTCGATGAAATGAATTTTCTTGGGCCGGTAAAACTTGGACAGGTCGTCCATCTAAAAGCGAGCGTGAATCGCGCGTTTACTACTTCGATGGAAGTCGGCGTCCGTGTCGATGTCGAAGATATTCGAACAGGCGATACGAAACGCGTCAATACGGCGTATCTTACGTTTGTCGCGATCGACGATTTTGGCCGCGGCGTGAAAGTCCCAGAGGTACTTCCCGACACTCCCGATCAGCAGCGACGATTCGATGCAGCCGGCACACGACGCGAACTTCGACTTGCGCGCAAAGCCGAACTCAGACGCCTCGAGCAGTCTTCGAAGCCCGACTAAACGTTGTGCGATGAGCATCACGATCCGTGCCGATAAACTGACGAAGCGTTATGCGGGGCGCTATGTGTTTCGCGATCTTTCGTGCACGATCGAACCCGGAAGTATCACTGCCATTGTCGGCCCGAATGGCTCTGGCAAGTCGACGCTGCTGAAAATTCTGGCGAATGTATTAACACCGACTTCCGGTTCGTGCGAATGGCTGGGCCAGGGCAAGGTAATAACTAGCGACCATCCCGAGCGCTTGCGCGGATTTGTTGCGCCTTATCTTGAACTCTATGACGACCTGACCGCCGTTGAACACGTGCAGTTCGTCGGCACCATGAAGGGAATCCACGTGAGCGATGAAGAGGCATGTTTCGAACTAACAAAATTCGGATTGGCCAACGAAGCGATCTCAGAAAAGAAGCTTTTGCGTTTTTTTAGTTCGGGAATGAAGCAGCGCGTTCGATTCGCGATGGCTTCGATCGGCTCGCCAAGGCTACTTTTTCTCGATGAGCCGACTTCCAACCTCGATCAAATGGGAATCGCAATGCTTTTTGGATATCTTGGAAGCCGAACGGATGCCACGATCGTGCTCGCTACGAACGAACCGCGCGAGCGAGAGATCGCCGATCATTTGATCACGTTAGATTAGGTCCACCGGTGAAGTTCGAATTAATTGCAAACGATCAAAGCTCGAAAGCCCGCGCGGGGCTGCTCACGCTGCCGCATGGCGTTATCGAAACGCCAGTGTTCATGCCGGTTGGCACGAACGCGACCGTCAAAACGCTAACGCCCGATCAGCTTTGGCAAACCGGCGCACGGCTCGCACTTGCGAATGCATATCATCTTTATTTGCGACCCGGTGCGAAAGTGATTCAGGACGCAGAAGGCTTGCATCGATTCGCGAATTGGCCTGGCGCGCTTCTGACCGATTCGGGCGGCTATCAGGTGTTCTCGCTTTCCGATCTTCGAAAGATCACCAACGACGGCGTCCGTTTCAAATCACATCTCGACGGTTCGTATCATGAGTTCACTCCCGAGAGTGTGATCGATCTCGAACGCGCGCTCGGTCCCGATATTATGATGGTCCTGGACGAATGTCCGCCTTCGAACGCCGAGCGGGGAGTGGTCGAGCAGGCCGTTCGCCGCACGCTCGCGTGGGCCGAACGAGCGATGCAGCGCGTCCAAACGACCGAGGCGCTGTATGGTTACTCGCAGGCGCCCTTTCTCATTGTGCAGGGCGGTGTACATCGTGATCTTCGCGAAGAGTGTGCGCAAAAACTTGTTGCATTAGGTTCTCCCGGCTATGCCATCGGCGGCCTCGCAGTCGGCGAGCCGAACGAAGTGATGTATCAGGTGATCGACTGGACGACGGATATTTTGCCGCCAGCGAAGCCCCGTTATTTAATGGGCGTCGGCACTCCGATCGACCTCGTCGAAGCCATCGAGCGCGGTGTCGACATGTTCGATTGCGTACTGCCAAGCCGCAACGCGCGCAACGGACAGCTCTTCACGCGTTCGGGCAAAATGAATCTGCGAAATGCGAAATGGAAGACCGATCACTCCATACTCGACCCCGAAACAAACTCCTACGCATCCCAGAATTTCAGCAAAGCCTACCTCGCCCACCTCTTCAACGCCAACGAGGTCCTCGGCCTCACCCTCGCAACCATCCACAATACCGCCTTCTACCAACAACTGATGACGGAAGCCTGCGCAACGATCATCAACGGAACATTCGGAGAATGGAAACGTGGGTTTGTGCAGAGATATACTGCGAAGTGAGTTGCCAGGAGTCGATAGCGTTCCAGCACATTGCAAACATTGAGATTCGCTACAGCACAGGAATCGGGAGTCACCTAATGACGTCGATCTGCTGCTGGTGGTAGTGAGGATCCGACTCGGGAAAGGTTTTTGGTTCCGACTTGTTGAGTACGCATGTCTACAGATGAACTTGGGAAACGCTCGGGGCGGTGGCTGAACGATGCCGATATTCTCCTACGTGAGGGCCGAGTTGAGAGCGCCGTTTATCTTTGCGGATCTGCTGTGGAATTCGCACTCAAAGCGAGTATCTGCAAGGCGCTGGGTTGGACAGCGTTTCGTGACGATCTTCCTGGCATGCGTTCACACAATTTTGCCAACCTTTTGAGCTTCACTTCATTAGAGAATCAAAAAGCGCAGTTTCAGTTGTGGGATATTGTAAATGAATGGAATTCTGAGATTCGTTATGACTCTGAGAGCAAATTTACTCTCGAGCGGGGGAAAGACATGATCGGTGCCGCCGGACTCATCCTGAAATATTTGTTATGAGACCCATCATAAAAACATCGAGGTAGTTTTAGAGGAAGTCGAGCGCGAACGGGGCCCGTTGCTTTTTGCTGTACTCGTAGAACGGGAGGATACGCCAGGCAGGTACGATTTACTTCTATCGGCGGAGTGGGCGCGGCCGGAGCGGGAGTTTTACGAGTTGATCGTCTCTAAGCTCAAGGATCATTTCACAGACGATGATTGGTCGGTTTATTCGCGTACGGTCTTTCTCGATCCGAAGGGAGAATTTATTCGGGATTTTTCTGAAGCGGTCGGCCAAGATAGTGCTGCCCGCGATCTCAGGAACACGCGAATTGCTAATACGAATATTCTGTACGCCCATCTGTTTCCAACTGACGTTGCCCATATAGCAGTCGCTCACTGAAGCAAGCGCTCCGAAAGGCAATGCATTCGGCAACGCACTTCCCGTTTCAGAAGGTGCTTATGCGGGCACTAATCTCTGTCCAGAAGCGTTTCAAAGACTTGGCCCGAGTTGTGCACTTCGACTTAAATTCACTTTTCAAAGAATACATTTCGTGGGATCGGGGAGAGTTTGCGAGTTGGTGCAAGTGAGGCCATTTATGAATAAAGTTTGTACACGCAATTTGAGCGGTTCCAAAAATTAGCTAAAAGCAATCAGAAACGCCACGTTCTTTTTGCCAATGGTGCTTCTTTGGTGAATTATCGATTTACACTGGGGCAGGGGAATGGGAACAGGTAAGGGGAACAGCGAACGGGGAAGAGGGGAGCATGAGATCCCTCTCGGGTCGGGATGACAGCTGCGGATGTAGACTTTGAGAATACGAGTTCTCATACTTCATAATTCATACTTCAAACCTGCCCATGAGATCCCTCTCGGGTCGGGATGACAGCTGCGCGGGCTGGGAACAGCGAACGGGGAAGAGGGAGCATGAGGTCCCTCTCGGGTCGGGATGACAGCTGCGGAGTTTGAGATTAGGATCGCGTTTCGCTCATACTTCATAATTCATACTTC
>JBBSDW010000086.1:0-15083 GCA_038240295.1 Kapaibacterium sp. (SeqCode) | reverse complement strand
CTTGCCTCGTTCGATTCGATCATCGGAGTTCAGGATTCTTCATTCTCAGATATTTCGTATTTCAGATTTTGGTTTACAGGTTTCAAACAGCGCGTTCGGGTTCGCTTGAACGATGTATCGCTCGTCGGTAGTCAGTGGACACGCAGCCTTACGGGACTCAATCCGGTCAATCCGGTCGTCGATACCTCGCTCCGCATCAGTTATGTGAACATCGAGGATAACAGCGCAGCCCCGACCAATTACACTGGTCCAGATGGCGTCGCAAGAGATCTCCTTCCCGGGCAAACCGCGTTTATTCTCGGCAATGAGCAGTCGCTCGATATGTCGCTCATCAAGGTGAAGGACACGACATCGCGCGAGGCGCTGCGCAATTTTCAGACACCGAACGATCTCTTTAATTATAAGAGTCTTGCCATCTGGGTGCACGGAGATATTACGGAGCCATCGCAGAATCTGCTTTCTGCCACGCAGGGTACGTTCGTTTATATCCGTATCGGCACAAACCCTTACAATTATTATGAATACCGCAGGCCGCTCGGAAATGGCTGGCAGAATATTCATATTGATTTTGCTGCGCTTACTTCCCTGAAGGCCGCGAAGATCAACGCGACCGGCTCCATCACGGAGCCAGCGAACGATGGCGTCGTCGGATCGAGCTACACGGTCGTCGGAAGCCCTACGTTCACGAACGCTCCATTCTTCGTCCTTGGCGCGACTAACCACACCGGTCATGATATTACGACCGATATCTGGTGGGATGAACTCCGGCTTCTCTCGCCGAACGTGAAGCCGGACTATGCTTATAACGCGCAGACGACGCTTAAGCTTGCGGAGTTCGGTAAGATCAGTGCTTCGATCGTCAACGAGCGCCCTGATTTCGTTCGAGTTGATGAGCGGTTTAATCAGAATCGCTCGCTCAACTTTAACTGGAATGTGACGGGCGAATTCGCGATGCAAAAGATCTTTCCAAAATGGCTCGAAAACCAATCGGTCTTTCCGCTGACACTCTCGCATACCGAATCTATCCTCCGTCCGAAATACGTTCCGAACACCGACGTCGAGATACAGGGCGCGCTCGATAAGATCACACAGGAGATCAACAACGGCACGCTCACATCTGCAGTCGGAACGCATTTACAGGATTCCATCCGATTGACCAGCGAATCGCTCTCGGTCAGAAATTCGATCGGTATGACGGGTGTCAAGTTCGTATTTCCCGGCTCGTTCTTTTTGCTGCCGGCGTTTGTGAACCGGTTGGTCTATGGCTTTGGTTACGCTGAAGAATTTGCGCGGACGCCGCAATATGAATTCAATCGAAGCTGGTCATGGACGGCATCGCTTGGATATGACCTTCCGGCGCTACCCGATCTACACATTTCACCCTTCACCTGGTGGGGGCAAAATACCTTCTTTATCGGGCGATACGCCGATTACAAACTTAACCTGTTGCCGACAAACGTCCGGTTTGCTGTGAGTGCCACGCGCGGCAGGCAGCATTCGCTCAACCGTGTCTCGACGCTTGAATTCCCGCCCGACGCTACACTTCAGGATACACTCGATATCTTAAACAGCAGGACCGATTTTATCAATCGCAACTTCACGGCAACACGAGGGATGTCTTTTTCCTGGAAGCCGACCGAGGGGGGCTTGATCTCGCCCGCATTCGATTATGGACTTGACGTAACCTCGAACCTCGCGCCGCTCGAAACGAAGAATACATTTTTGGGAGTCGATACATCCTCTGGTGTCCCGATCTATTATTATGATTCGGTCCAATCGACGCAGCGCGCCTTCAGCGACATCATGAAGGATGTTTTTTTTAAGAACGGAGCCTTCGTCCGGCCAGGAAATGATTTTCAGGCTACGCAGCGTGTCAATATGAATACGAGTCCGAAATTGCCATGGTTTTTCGGACTTGAAAAACTTGTCCGTCCCGTCTTCTCTTATCACGTTGACTATCGCTGGGTCGATGCACAGACCGGCATTCAAACGGCGAAGACTGGCGCATGGAATAATACGATTACGACTGGCATCGAACTCAACGTTCGCGATCTTGGGGTAATGATCTTTGGCAAACCGGTTGCGAACGATCAGCAGCCGCAGCGTGGGCGAAGTGGAAGGGATCGAATGAATCGCGACCAACCCGTCACGCCTGAGGAATTGCCCCAGCCGGGAAGGGAAGACCGCACATCTGCGCCGCCAAAGCAAAATGAATCTCCGCGAAATCAGGTAGAGCGCGGTGAAGATTTCAGGCCGCAATCTCGGCCCAATCCGCTTGGCAATCATAATCTTATCACCGATACGCTCATTCACGGCGCACGGCGCTTTGGAGATGTCGATACAACGCACAAACTTCACATTCCCGGAGTAGGAACCGCCGGCGAGCACGACGAAGATTTCGTCAGCGATACAACGCTCACCCCGCAGGCCCCTGCAGTCGAGGAGCAGCCTGAAGTCGCAGAGGTGCCTGCGATCACGCTAAAAGAAGTGCTTCAAAATGTAATCCAGAAGCCGCTCTTCGATTGGAATGGTACGAGATTTAATTTCGTGCAAAATAATACGAGTCTCAATCCAGCGCTGCAGGGAAGTGGCTCCGGTATTACGAATTTCTTTGCGCGGGGTATTTTTTCACCTGAACAAGATAATAACGGTCCCTCGCGCGCTTACCAGCTTGGCCTCATTACCGATCCGCATGGCAGGCTGCTCATCAGATTCAAGAATGCGTTTCCCTTTATCTCGTTCAACGTAAAGCACGGCGGAAGTCAGAATCTTGGGCTTCGCTCGGCAGATATTGCTCAGACCGGTTCCCAGATCACTGATGTCTTTACGCAGCAAAATAACTTTGAACTCTCGACCAGCAGGCCGTTGTGGGATGGGGCGAATCTTTCGCTTAACTGGAAAGTACAATTTTCCTATGATGAGCGTAACACCGAAAATCTCGACGCGGCCGGAAATATTTTCCCCGACTACACAACCCGCTCCGGCGATGTAAGCCGTACGATCTTTGCTATGCCTTATTTGCCGTTTCTTAAATCACAGGAGGCAAGCATCGATCGCGTTTATCAAAAATATGTGGCCCTGACTGCGGCACAAGGAGCGAATACACCGGACGATCGCGCGAAGCTCCCGCCCGAAGTGCTTAACCGTATCGAAGTCGAGAGCTTTATGCAGGGATTCGAGACGCTTCCATTTTTCAATAGTTTTTTGCGTGAGTATCTTCCGCGTTTGAATTATTCGTTCAACTGGGTCGGACTTGAAAAATTCTTTTTGTTCAGCTGGGCTGACCACGCGAGCCTGCGTCACGCCTACAACGGTAACTATCGGCGTGCCTTCCGCGAGAATCCGGGCGATAGTATTGCGCTAACGAATTTGCAGACCGTTGTTTATGGATTTCGTCCGCTCGTTGCGCTCGATCTTTCATGGGACAAGATCGCAAATGGTCACATGACCGCAAGCCTGAACTACGACACGCAGACCGATTGGGCATCCGATTACTCATCGCAGCGAATCAATAAACGGCTTTCAAATACTTTCGGCTTAACGGCAAATTACACCCGGCAGGGACTTTCGATCCCATTTCTTAAACTGAATCTGAAAAATGAATTTGGTGCAAGCTTCACCGTTTCCTACACAAATTCACAGGACTTTTATTTCACATTCGATAACATCGGCACCCAGCCCGGTGGCACGGGAAATGGAGGTCTTGAAAAAGTAACCATCGAACCGCGCGTTTCGTACACCGTCAGTCAGCAGCTAACGCTCGAGGGCTTTTACCGCTACGAACGGACTACCCCAGCCTCCAGTGGCCAACTTGCCCCGCCAACCAGACTCATCATGGCCGGCGTCGATATTCGATTGAAGATTCAGTAATGGTCTGAACCTTGATTTTAAGAGATTATTGAGATTAAGGAGATTGGGGAGGTATTTTGGATGGGAAGTTGGACTGTCTCTATGCCGGATGTGTCAGTCCATTGAAGTTGAGCTTTATGCCTTCGAACGCTTATTGCGGTGCGGGATCGTCCGCGATCTTAACTGTAAATGATGGCGGCTGGTAGTTTGGTCCACGGTAGTCCGGTGGGATCGTTGTTGCGTTGCCGTCGCGCATGGAGTGATAGTGCGGCGACATGATCTCGATACCGGCCTCATTGCATGCATCCTGGATATTCTGATGCAGATCGGAGTAGATCGAGGCCTGCATATTAGGTTCGCGGGTATACGCGTTGATCTGATACGAGACATAGGAATCGTCGAGGCTTGTTTGTAAGACGAACGGCGCCGGTTGGACAGAGATAAATTCCGTGCGAGTCGCAGCGAGAATGAGTGCTCGGTGCATATCCCGCCAGGGCACATCGTAGCCGATGGTAACGGTCGTGTGAAGTATCAGCCCATGTTCAATCGCAACGCTGCTATAATTTATTGTGTGGCTACTCATGACATTCGAGTTCGGGATCGAAATGATTTCGTTCTTGATCGTCCGAATTCTCGTCACGAGAAGTGTACGCTCAATGATATCCCCGGTCATTGCGCCGATCTGGACACGATCGCCAATTGTGAACGCGCGCATGTAGGTCAGGATCAAGCCAGCAATAACATTGCTCAAACTACCGGATGACCCGAATGTGAAGAGCACTCCGAGAAACACGGATACACCTTTGAACACAGGACTATCGCTGCCCGGCAAATAGGGAAAGATCACGATCACCATAAATGCAAAAATCAGGACGCGAGCGATCTGATATGTCGGTATCGCCCATTCGGGATAGAAGCCAGCGATAGTGAGCACTTTGCGATCCACTTCGTGCATGAGAAAACGTAATGCCTTCAATGCGTATCGGAAGACGGCTACAATTACGATGATCGCAAAGAGGTTTGGAAGGTATCTCCAAACACCCGTTGCGATCTTTTTGAGCGGCGTTGTGATATAAGAGAGCAGCGTGGAAGCCCAACCGTGTGTCCATGGAAAAATCCCAAAGATGATAGGTAGCGCCAGATAAACGAACACGAGAATGACGACCCATTTCAGAATGGTGTTCCCGATTAGGAGAATGCGTAGCTGGCGATCCGCGTTCACGAATTCGTAACTCCCGATCTTTATCGCCTTTATGCGTTTATCCTTTTGCCGCTCCAGCGCGGCGTGCGTGAAACGGAATGCGCGAATCGAACCGAAAATAAGTAACGTAACAAACGCCAGCACCAGGATGGCCAACCCGATTTGTGTGGTGATCGTCGTCCAGCCGAGAGAATCATGGTAGTGATGGATCGAACGCGCGATTGCCAGCTTATACCGTTGTGCAAGCAATTCTTTGGTGGTTGTTTGCCACAAAGCATCGTTATCCGAGACACTCATCAGGATGAATTCCGGCGCCGAAATGTCTGCGGTGATCTCTCCCGGCACAACGTCGAGTGAATCGGGATTGAACGAGAAATCGGCTCCGAGTTTGCGAATCCGGCTCGTAACAGCTTCCGCACGTTGCGTGGCAGAGAGACTGCCGAGTTGGCTATAAAAGACGCAGATGGTGTCATTGAAGAAGGGGACGACGGGAGCACCATGCGTCACTAAGCGGAGCGAGTCGATCCGTTTTCGAGCCCCGAGGCGAGCGAGTAGCTCATTTTGTTCGAGTGCTCCGATCCCGCTCGATAGCTGCTTCGTTTGTGCACTATCTTCCCGCGGGACCGTGACAGGCTTTCTGTCGAATGCCTCATGCCGAAATGAGTCCAGACTCCTTGCCTGATCCAAAAGCCGTTGCCGGAGGACCAAGAGAGAATCGTGTGCATTCGCATCGAGCTGCTGCGCGAAGCAGGGATCCGAGGAGCCGACACGGCTCAACAGTAAGAGAACAACAAGCAGGAAACGAGCGCATTTCATCTGCCTAATGGGTTTGTATGTAAGTCGCTATAAAAAAAATTGTCCGTGAATCGAAGCTCAAAAAACCCGCCCATCTGTTAAATCATTGCAGAATGGCAGGCGAAGAGAGCGGGCAACGTCAGGGCTGTTGTGTTATGGCCAAAGCTGCTAAAGTTTCAATTCATTCATTCCCGTGACATTAAGAATCAATCTCAATCCCAGTCCCCAATCAATCAATCAATCCATCTTAATCTCCAAAATCTCCTAAAATCAAGGTTCAGACATTTGCTCCATCAAGACCTCAAACTCCGCATGATACGGCGATGAGGGATCTCGAAGCGCATCAAGATCTGAATCGCGGCGGAACTCGTCAATGTTTCGAAAACCAGCCTGAACTGCTCGGCGAAGATGCTCCATGCCTCGAAGCGGTGCTTTGCATTGACGATAGATGCACGCGAGATTGTATAGCGCGGTGACGTCCAACGATTCAATCGCCGATAGCGAATCCGCTACGCGAAGCGCTTCGGATTCCTTTCCCGAGATCAAGAGAATATTTGCAAGGCTTGCCCGCGTATAGTAATCGTCTGGATTGAGGCGTGTATGACGTTCAAAGATAGGTATCGCCCACTCTGTTGCTGACTGTAATCGTGCGGTGCTTCCAAGTTCGTGAAGTGCGATGAGGAGATTGAAATGAGCCGTCTTGTCATTCTCATGAAGGCGGACATTTTCCTCACGTGCACTCACGTTTTCCTTTTTATTCCCAAGCATCTTATGTGCTTGACCGACCGCATCGTAAGCCAGTGAAAAGTTTGGATCGGCTTCAATGGATTGCAGTGCGAGGTGGAGCGCGCCTCCGGCATCAGCACGCACAAGAGTGATGAGACTCATCGCCCGAAAATAGGTCGCAGTTTCGCCTTGGAGCTCACGCACCTTTTCGGCTGCTTCCAGTGCTCGCTCGAGGAGAGCGGGGTTCCGGTCATCGCTACGGTATATTGTCTGGCAGACGAAGGGCAATATTTGCATACGCTGTAGAGAATGACGGATCAACTCGTACTGCTGCTTCAAAGAGCGAGAGCGACCGCTCGAAGTCGCTTTTCGTGATCATTTTGTTCGGAACGTGACCACTGGGACGAGCACTTATGGATTTGCGTTGCCATAGTTGAAGATATTGTGGCGCTATGCATCAAATTAATTATGTAGTTTGGAAAGAGGATGACTCCTATGTATCCCACTGCTTGAATGTCGAAGTGGCATCCTGTGGTGATAGGCGTGAGGAGGCGATTGGGAATTTGAAGGAAGCCGTAACCTCTATTTTGAGGATGGCGACGCTTTCGAATTTACTCATGTCGAATCGGTCGAGAAGGGGACGATCCTTGTAAGTGCCTGATCGCTTTTCGTCCAGTGAAGTATGTCGCGCGCTCGAAATGCTCGGATTTTTTATGAGATTTAGGAGATTAAGATGTTTTTGGTGATGGGATTGCCTGCCGGACAAACTTGCGATTCGTTAAACGCTTGAATTCGAGGCTCACTGCTCCGAAATTTATGAGTAAACCGGTTTCGAGATTGTACGCTTCTAAATAATTCATTGCTTGTGCGAGATGAACTCGTTCCAAGCGGATAAGTGCTTTGAGTTCGACTGATATTCTGTCTTCGACGAGGAATCAACCCGTCGTATCCCAATCTTCTCGCCGCGATAATAATTCGGCATGTCTTGCTCGCGCGAGTTCGTAATCCCGGCGTACCGAAACTCGAGTTCGAGTGCACGATGATAAATAACCTCCTAAAAGCCATTGCCAAGCGCACGATGCACTTGCATGGCGCACCCGATAATCCGGCGTGTCAGAGGAGAATCCGGATGTTTGCTTTCGTCGATGGGCATGGTCTCAAGGTCATGATCTCAATTCTTACTTTCGCTACAGTCTCATCAGGTCAAGCCGTTCTATACTTCTAAGCTTCTCTCAATTCCTACATTGTCGAAACTTCAAGATCACTCTTAATCTCTAAAATCTCTTAAAATCAAGGTTCAGACAGTTGTCAAATATAAGGAGGTGCGAAACGGGGAACTTTCACTTCCTCAATTTATGTTCTTTATGTCCAACGACAGGTGCCACCTTATACTCTTCTTCAATGATCGACCCTGAAGACCCAAAAGGCGACGACGCGATCAAGGCGTATGCGCATGAACAAGCGACCCACTCGCTTGTGCATTTCCGGAACAACGACGACGATTCGAAGAATTATCGCGAAGCGATGAAGGAATCGGGGCCTTATCTGACCCTCGGGATTCAGCTTGCGTTCTCCATCGCAGCTTTCTGCGCGATCGGTTACTTTATCGATAAAGCCAACAACAGCTCTCCGCTGTGGCTTGGGATCATGGCGGGGACGGGGGCGGTTTTGTCGCTTGTCTACTTTATTGTGACCGCCTTGAGATTGTCTCGCAAAGAGGAAACGAATTGGCCTAAAAAGTGATTTGGAGCGCGCTACCCACATATTGGTTGACTATTTAGGTCGCTTTCGTGGGGGTAGGAGCGATCAGAAAGCCAGGATTTTTTGGCGAATCTTCATAGAAGAAGAGCCAAATAGATCGGTCGCTCGAATTCCGGCTAAAATCCCTTAAACTAACCGAAAACAACGGGTTTGAACTTAGAACACGTACTGAACTTAGACGCAAGGCAGCATTCTGTCGCAGTAAAATCGAAGCAGGCAGCTCGTGGGTTCGTCATCTGGTTTTCGGGAGTTACCATCGCCCTCTATCTGACGGTTGCCATCGCGACCTCTATCTATTCGACAGCAAGTTTTACGAAAGGGGCGATCTTCGGAATGGCGCTCTGCACGGTTTCGAGCATCATCAGCTTTTTGATCACCGAATGGGCCTTCGAACAGCCAAAGGACGTGTTTATGTCGGTCGCACTTGGGATGGTGATCGTGCGGATGTTTAACCTTCTTTTTGCGTTCGCAGTCGGGTTGTTCTTTTTGAAGTTTGATGCGATCGGCATGGCAGCCGGGATGATCATCAATTATTTCAGCTATCTCGTAGTCGAGATCATGTACGTCCACAAAAAAGGTTTACTGGTCGGCGAATAATGGCAAGCAGCACTGCATACGGTTCGGCACAATCTTCGGGTCTCATCGCTCAATCAACCGCGGTGCAGACAGGCGATGTCGTCGATTCGGCGATGGCCAAGACCGAAGCGACCGTTGCCGGTGTACCCGTTGCCGGTGTACCCGTTGCCGGTGTACCCGCTGCGGGTGCGCCAAAAGAAGGTGGAGTATTCGTAGAACTCCTCGACCATCTTGCCGATAGCCACGAACTTCATTTCGACCCGATCGGTCATGTGCCGCTTCCTTATATCTTCTGGGATGCCGATGGTTCACATTTCTTCGCATCGGAAAAATCGCTTGAATCGAGCGGCGCTTACGAAGCTGGCGTTCATGGCAAAGCAGTTCGCAAAGATGGCAAGCCGCTAACGTTCGACATGTCGATCACGGCGAACGTGTTCTTCATGGTGTTCTCGTCACTCTTGCTGTTGCTCGTTGTCCGGGCAGCCGCAAGCAAGGCTAAGAAATCGTTGGTGCCACAGGGACTTCGCAACCTTGTCGAAGTGCTGATGATCTTCATTCGTGATGAAGTCGTGCTTCCGGCGATCGACGCGAAGTACGCCGAGCCTTTAATGCCGTTCTTCCTGACGATCTTCTTTTTCATCCTGATGATGAATTTGATCGGACTTGTCCCATTCGGACACACTCCGACCGGAGCCGTAAGCGTAACTGCAGCGCTCGCGCTCTGTACCTTCTTTGTAACGCAGGCAACGGGCATGCGCTCGATGGGAGTGAAGGGATACTTCCTGCATTTGACCGGCGGACTTCACGAGATGGAACTTCCGATCGCGCTCAAGATCATTCTGATCCTGATCATGATCCCGATTGAGATCATGGGTCTCTTCACGAAGCCCTTCGCGCTTGCCGTTCGTTTATTTGCGAACATGACTGCCGGGCATATCGTGATCGTTTCGCTTATCGGGTTAGCATTTTTGTTCAAGTCGGTGCTCGTCGGCTCGTTCGTATCGGTGCCGTTCGCGCTGTTCATCAATTTGCTTGAATTGCTTGTTGCGTTCCTACAGGCTTATATCTTCACGATGCTCTCGGCTCTCTTCATTGGTATGATGGTGCACGAGCATGCGCATGAAGAAGGTCATGGAGTACCGCAAGGTGAGATCACGGTGTAGCGATTCGCTCACTAAAAAAGTTTTGTATTCTTAGCATCCATCAACTCAAACACAACGAACACTTTACTATGAACGCATCAGCTTTTGCCTATCTCGCAGCGGGTCTTGGCGCATCACTCGCAGTTATCGGCGCTGGTCTTGGCATCGGTAAGCTCGCAACGGCCGCACTCGAAGCATCGGGTCGTCAGCCGGAAATGGCCGGTGGACTTCGCACGACGATGATCATCGCGGCCGCGCTTATCGAAGGTATCGCGCTCTTCGCACTTGTTATTTGCATCATTCTTTCCTCGAAGTAATTTCGAGGGACCGGAGTTGATGGCGTTGCGGGAAGTTACTTCGTACGCGAAGCCTTCCCGCATCGTTTGCATCCTGGCTCCAATGTCATCGCTCGCTTTTTAACTGCAGTTCACGCTTTTCGCCGAAGGAACATGCTTGATATCAACCCCGGATTAACGATCTGGACATTCATCATCTTCTTCATCCTGCTTGGTCTTTTGACGAAGCTTGGATGGAAGCCGTTGCTTGCATCGCTCAAAAACCGCGAACAGGCGATCGCCGACTCGCTGCAGCGTGCCGAGCAGGCTCGTGCCGATGCCGAGCGAATGATTGCCGAAAACAAGCTTGAGCGCGCTCGTGCCGAAGAAGAAGTGCAGAAGGCACTTCGCGAAGGCCGCGAATATGCGGAGAAAATGCGCCAGGACTTAATGGCGAAGGCACAGGAAGAATCGAAGCAATTGCTCGAACATGCAAAGGCCGAGATCAAACGCGACACACAAACAGCGTTGCAGCAACTCCGAAGTGAAGCAGCCGAACTCGCGATCATGGCGACCGGCAAATTGCTCGACGAGAACATGAACGATGAACGTCATCGCAAGGTCGTTCATCAAATGATTGCCGGACTTCCGACAACACTCAATTAATCAATGAACAAACGCGCAGCCGAACGATACGCACTGGCGCTTTT
This sequence comes from Kapaibacterium sp. (SeqCode), assembly GCA_038240295.1. Classification (GTDB taxonomy): domain Bacteria; phylum Bacteroidota; class Ignavibacteria; order Palsa-1295; family Palsa-1295; genus JABDDM01. Next base: position 4,048 of record JBBSDW010000086.1, on the reverse strand, counting down.
CGAAGCAGCCGAACAGCTCGACAAGGTCGATCTGATCTTTGGCGACATGGAAGCGATCGGCATGACGCTCGCCGGTTCGCGCGAGCTTCGCAGCCTGCTCGCTTCCCCAGTTGTGAAACCAGACGTCAAGTCGCGGGTTCTTGAGGAGATCTTCAAGAAACAGATCTCGAAAGAGACAATGAGCTTTATTACGCTTCTCGTAAAGAAGCAGCGCGAAGGCCTGTTGGCCGAGACGACGGTCGAATTTCGTTCGCTCTACGAGATGAAGCGCGGCGTACTGAACGCAAGTGTCGAGTCGGCAGTCGAGCTTCGCGAGGAAGAGCGCAACGAAATTACGACGAAGCTTGAGACGATGCTCGGGAAGAAAGTAACGCCGACCTTCACGGTGGATCCAGCGATCCGTGGCGGATTCGTTGCCCGCATCGGCGACACGCTCATCGACGCGAGCCTTCGCCACCAGTTGGAAGTCTTACGCGAGCAGTTCCGTCACGGCGGTTCTGCGATTTTGAATTAAAAAGAATGTATCGAGGAAGTGTACTTCTACTTCTGATCCTTCTTAGCTCGCTTGCGTCCCTGACCGAGCGTGCAGCCGCACAGCATAAAAAACCGTTGGTGCTCAAGCCTTCCATTTCGCTTGACACGGCACATTCCAGCTTTCGTCCGACCTTTAATCTCGGCTCAGGCTCCGTCGGCAATTATTTCTATCCGCAGACAATTGGCTCAAGCTGGAAAATGAAGATCGTAGAGCGACTCTATGATGCTCAAAATAACATTCTTTCAAGCGATAGCCTCTGGAGCAAAGAGACGATCATCTCGAATTCGAATAAGACATTCCAGGGTTTGCCGCTGCTGACCTGTACGGCAAAAAGCTGGCGCGGCTTAGAGAGCACCCGCGCCGATTCCGCTGTTTCGAATTACTACGTCGATGATTCGATCATCATGGCGGTCTTCAACAATTCGATCAACAACAATCAGAATCGCGTACTGCTCGTCGGTCCGCTGAAGGTTGGCAATCGCTGGCTCGAAAAAGTTGAAGATTCCGCACGGACGGAGATCGTCTCGAAAAAGGAGACGGTGAAGGTGCCGTTCGGAAGTTATGAAAATGCGCTCGCGACCGTTACACGCCTTGGCCAAATCGAGCTCGATAAATATTTTGTACCGAATGTTGGTGTCGTCAAAACTGTCATGCGTGCGCCCGGAAGAAAAAAAGGTCAGACGATCGTTGTGACATCCGAATTGATCGACCTCGTCCGCGGCGTTGAGCCTGGACCTCCTGTGGGAGATGGCGTACCTGCAGACATCGACAGATAAAATTTTGATTCAACGTTTTTGATAAAAGAATACCAGTATGGCTTCTGTCCGACCCGATGAAGTAAGCGCGATCCTGCGGCAGCAGTTAACCGGCTTTGAGAAAGAAGTCGATGTCTACGATGTCGGCACCGTTCTGCAGATCGGTGACGGCGTGGCTCGCGTTTATGGCCTTTCGAAGGCGATGGCGGGCGAACTTCTCGAATTCCCGAACGAGGTCTTCGGAATGGCGCTCAACCTCGAAGAAGATAACGTCGGCGTTGTGCTCTTTGGCGACGAAACGCTCGTCAAAGAAGGCGATACCGTTCGCCGCACCGGCCGCGTTGCTTCGATGCCGGTAACCGACGACATGCTTGGCCGCGTCATCAATCCGCTCGGAATTCCAGTCGATGGCCGCGGACCGATCCAGTCGGAGAAATTCCTGCCGATCGAGCGCAAAGCACTTGGCGTCATGCAGCGTTCGCCTGTGAATCAGCCGTTGCAAACAGGCATCAAGGCCGTCGATGCGATGATCCCGATCGGCCGCGGACAGCGCGAACTCATCATCGGCGATCGCCAGACAGGCAAGACAGCAGTCGCCATCGACACGATCATCAATCAGAAATTCACGCATACCGCCGAATCAAAGGCGAACGGTGTCGAGCCTGTCTATTGCATCTATGTTGCAATCGGTCAGAGGGCGTCGACGATCGCGAACGTGATGGCGAAGCTTGAAGAAAGCGGAGCGATGGCCTTCACGACGATCATCATGGCAACAGCTTCCGACCCGGCGCCGCTGCAGTTCATCGCACCATATTCCGGTGCAACGCTCGGCGAGCATTTCCGCGATACCGGTCGTCATGCGCTTGTTGTCTATGATGATCTTTCCAAGCAGGCTGCTGCCTATCGAGAAGTGTCGCTGTTGCTCCGCCGCCCACCGGGACGCGAAGCATATCCTGGCGACGTGTTCTATCTTCACTCACGTTTGCTCGAGCGCTCTTCGAAGCTATCGGCCGATCTCGGCGGCGGCTCGCTTACGGCGCTTCCAATCATCGAAACGCAGGCGGGTGACGTGTCGGCATATATTCCGACGAACGTGATCTCGATCACCGACGGACAGATCTATCTCGAGCCAAATCTTTTCAATGCCGGCGTTCGCCCTGCTATCAACGTCGGTATCTCGGTTTCGCGCGTAGGTGGTAATGCGCAGATCAAGGCAATGAAGAAAGTTGCTGGTACGCTGCGACTTGATCTTGCACAGTATCGCGAGCTTGAAGCGTTCGCAAAGTTCGGATCCGATCTCGATAAGGCAACGCAGCAGATGCTTCGCCGCGGCGAGCGATTGGTCGAGCTGCTGAAGCAGGGACAGTATCAGCCGATGCCGGTCGAGGAGCAGGTCGTATCGCTGTATGCCGGTACAAATGGATATCTCGATACCTTGCCGGTCGCGCAGGTTCGCCGCTTCGAAAAAGAAGTACTCGAGTTCATTCGCTTGCGTCACAAGAATATTTTCGAATCGATTTCGGCGACGAAGGTCATTGACGATGCGACACTCGCAGAGCTTAAAAAAGTGCTGCAGGATTTCGTCACCAATTTCAAATATTGAGCATTGTTGGAAGCTTCCAACTGCTCCGAAATAAATTAAGCCAGGTGCGAACCTCGCTCGCTCGCTCTGTTCGCACTTCGCTCGTGCTTCGAGTAGCTGCCACCGTTGGCCTGCTCTTCGTTCTTTGGAATATTGATCCGGCCATGCTGCGTGCTCAATCGCCTAGCACAAGTGTACATCGGGATACAACGAATTCCGATTCGGTTGCGAGGATGCTCTTCGGTCCACACGACGCTCCGAGCGTGCGTCACGATAAGATCCTGCGCGGCATCGTAACTGGCGGCGCTGGATTATACTGGCAGTTTACGAATCTCACAGATTACGAGCCGATCTTTGAGCCGACGCTTGGCCTTGATTTCTATGCGGCGCCCGAAGGCGGGCTTGGATTTTTGATCGGAGGTCATGCGGGATTCACACCCAGGTTCTCTTCGGAGATCGGCCTTGGTGCAAGGCTGCCGGTCAAATCGAGTTCACCTACGAGCAGTTTTGCGCTCGATGCTCAGGTCATCTTTTTCGACGAAGGTCTGGAGCCGCAAGCATTTCAGACCGGTGCCCGACTGGCGCTGACGCATTCGTGGTTTGGGAATTCGATCGGTGAGGAAGTTCGGCTTGTCGCGGAATACCGAGGCAATCGGCGCATCGATTCTATTTCGCCACTGAAGCCGCTGTTGTGGTTTGGCGTCGAAGCAGGTATTTCGTTTTCGCTCGTCGCAGGACCGAAAGAGCTGACGAAAAAAGATTCGCTGAGAGCCGGGCTGAAGTATATCGCGACCGATGAAGAGCTTCGCGATTTCGATGGCATTGCCGCAAAGGACGATCTCGATCTTTGGTTGCGTTCGTTCTGGGCAAAACGCGAACAGGCCGTAAGCGGAAAGGGCGGAGATGTCGAGGCAGAATTTTATTCGCGAGTGGCGATCGCGAATGCGAGATTTTCGAGATCGCAGCGTTTGGGAGTCGATACCGATCCGGGGAGATTTCTGATCCTGTATGGATTGCCCGATAATTCTGTGACGGGCCGTTCGGTGACAGATCAAAACGTCACCTATATGCTCTGGACGTTTCATCAGCGAGTTCGTGGGACATCGAACGCAGTCGCGATCTTTCGAAAGTTGGGTAGTGGCGATTGGAGGCAGGAGTTCAGTAATATCCAGGGCG
>JBBSDW010000085.1:0-15398 GCA_038240295.1 Kapaibacterium sp. (SeqCode) | reverse complement strand
CTCAACGGACTCTATGAGTTTGCCGGTAGCGAGTACGCTCGAACTGGAAATTTCGATCGATTGAACGTCGCACAGCTTGAGCATGAGAATGCTGGGGAGACTCACTTTGTACATCTTGCTCACGCCGCCCAAATGCAGGCGCAGCGTATTAGCGGCTCCGAGAGCGACTTCACCGGTCACGTAGAGTTAGCTCAGTTGTCAGAGCAGGAACGTCGCTCGCTTGCTGCACTTGCCGGTCGTACGTGGTCGGTGAGTCAACTGGAATCCTACGCGAACTGCCCGTTCAAATTTATGACCGAGGGGCTTTTTCGATTCGATTCTCCCGACGAAGAAGAGGAAGGCTTCAATAAAATGGAGCAAGGCAATTTGTTGCACAAAGTCCTCTACGAAATTTTTACGGAGCGCAGGGAATCGCGCAGCCCTGACGTGACGGATCTGCGCGATGAACCAAGTATTCTCGATTTCAAATCACGAGCGGACGCACTGGCCAAAGCCCATTTAAAATCTTCTGCGGAGTCGCATCCGTTTTATCGCCTCGATGCGGAGCGGATGCTCGGCCGAGGACCCACGAGCGTATGGGACCGCGTACTTGCCGCCGAGCAGATGTTGCAGCAGGGCTCGCACCGTCCTGCGTTGTTCGAAGTGAGTTTTGGTAGTAACACCGGTTCGTCAAAAGATCAGGAACTGCGCTTGTCGACTGAGAAGCCGGTACAACTTGGCAAGATCAAACTTCGTGGTAAGATCGACCGTATCGACATGGATGCAGAGACGTTCAGCATTGTCGATTATAAATCGGGGAATACGAAATCGTACAAGGATATCGAGCGGGGCACCAGCCTGCAGCTTTTGATCTATCTGAAGGTAGCCGAAGAGTTGGTCAATCGTGCAAGACTTGACGCAGGCGAAGTTTCATTGCGCGGAATAGGATCGGTCTATCAAAGTTTGAAAGACGGCAAGCGCAAATTGGGCGTTGTGATAAAGGAGGAAGCCGAGCAACGGCTCGGCAAGCTGCAATTGATGAAGCATAAAGTGGCCGATGAGCATCCATCGGGCCATGGAGTCCTGAGTGCTGAAGAAGTCGAAGAACTCCTCGAACGCACCATCGAACGAGCCGAACGATATGTCGATGGCATTCTCGCTGGCTCCTTTCATCTCGCCGAGGATGATATTGCTCCAAGCGTTTGTAGTTATTGTGGAATAAAGAATGCGTGCCGTTACCGCGAGGCAGTTAGTTTTGACGCATTGCCAGTCGCCGTAACCGCCGCCCCCTATTAAAAACTAAGAACTAAGAACTAAGAACTAACGCTCGGAATCAATCATTCGCAGCACTGTTGCTTGTTAGGTCCTAACGCATCTCGCGCTCTGTTGTTTGTCTTACATGCTCAGCTTAACCATTCATGGCTCGAATTATTTCTACCGCATCCGCATCGGGACCGTTACTCGATCCGGGATCAATGACGGCTGATCTTTCACGTTCTATTTCCAATCTGATGTCGGGGTCTCACAATGCAGAATTCCGCGATCGATTCGTCGCGATGCTCGAATCGTTGGGCCTCACGTTTATTATTTTCGATCGTGAACTGCGTTTTCAGTATGTCAGCCAGAACGCTCTCCTGTTTGTTAGCGGTGTAAGCCTTGGCGACCATTTCACCGATTCGATCGCCGTCACCGAAAAGATCCTCTCCGGTTACCGATCGGTTATCGAAACAGGGAAGGATTTCGTGATTCGAGATTATCAGCCGATCGACACACGATTCCCCAAACTCAATATGCAGGCGATGCGGCTCGGCGAGGACCTCATCGTTTTTTACGAGAATGTCGAGGCGATCGAACGAAAGGAAAAGCTCGCGAGGCAAAGTGAGGAGCGCTTCCAGCTCTTATCCGAATCGGTCAACATGGCACTCGTGATCCTGAACGCAAAACTTCGGATCACGTATTGGAATCCGCGCGCAGTCGAAATGACTGGCGTTTCGATTGCGTCTGCACTTGGCGGGGATGCACGAGAAGTATTTCCCGCACTCTCCGAAGAGTTTGTCGAACGATGCACAGAGGCGTTGCGAAGCCGCAGTTCGTTCGGCATCAACAGATACACCTATTCGGGAAGCAGGGGTACCTACAGCTTCAGTATACGGGCATTTTGTGTGGGCGATGAACTTGCTATCCTCATCGACGACCGCACACCTCAGGCAGAAGCGGAACAACGCCTTGCCACAAGTGAGGAGCGATTTCGAACGCTCGCCGAAAATATTTCTCTGGCGCTGCTATTGATTGATTCGAATCGCAGGATCACGTATTGGAACCACGCCTGCGAACTAACCTCGGAAGGCATTCTCGCGCTAATGGCTTTGCATCGGGATGCCCTCGATATGCTCCCGATCACTGAAGCACATCTCGATGAGATACTCGCCAGGGCGCGAGCGGGGGAGCGTGACATTCGCGTCAGGCTTGAGCCGGAACGAGAAGGCGTTCGCGGCACCTACGACGTTCGCGCGTTCGCTGTCGGTGATGAGGTTGCGGTGATGGTCGAAGATGTCACGCAACAAGTATTGCAGGCCGCGGAGCTTGACCGGTCGAATCACAATCTGCTCGATCTTTATAATAATGCGCCGTGCGGTTATTTGTCAGTACTGCCTAATGGCATGATCGCCGAGATCAATCTTCGAATGGCGCAATGGCTGGGTTATGAATCGCAGGAGGCGTTCAGTGCGCAGGGACTTGCAAAAATGCTTTCGACTACAAGCCTTGTTTATTTCCAGCACGAACTGAGCAGCAGCGGACTCGAATCGCCGCTAAGCAATATTGAACTTGAATTCTGCAAAAAGGATGGCGAGATCCTTCGCGGTTTAGTGAATGCACTGCCGATCTTCGATCCGATCGAAAAACATTGGTACTGGCGTTGGACCGTCGTCGATATCACCGAACTTCGCGCCGTTCAGAATCAGATCGAAGATTCCAGACTCTTCACCAAACTATTCAATGAGTTGGGCGAGGCAGTGCTTATCTCCGACAAAGACGGGCAGCTTGTGCGTGCAAATCGCGCCGCTTCGCGGATTCTCGGAATGTCGATCGAAGAGATAACGACGCTTCGTCATGATTCCGATGTCTGGAAAACCTACCTTGAAGATGGCACTCCCGTAGCAACACAAGACATGCCTGCCGTTCGCGCGTTGCGCGAGAAGCGGCCTGTGACGAATCTCGAACTCGGAGTACTCCGGCCCGATGGCTCGCTCACCTGGATCCTTGAAAGCGCCGCACCACTATTCGACGATCAAGGCGAGATCACCGGTGCCATCGTAACATTTCCCGAAGTTACTTCGACAGTCAAGCATCGGCAGGCGCTCAAAGAATTGAATGATAAACTTGCGATCGAGCGCGACCGGGCAAACGATGCCAATCGGTTGAAGTCGAGTTTTCTTGCCAATATGTCGCACGAGATTCGCACTCCAATGACTGCTATACTCGGCTTTTCCGATATCCTGACGAGCGAACTCGCGGGCGTTGTGAGCGAGCAGCATTCTGCATTTCTTCGATCGATCAATGTATCGGGGAAGCGATTGCTTAATTTGATCAACGATATTCTCGATCTCTCAAAGATCGAAGCAGGACGTCTGGAATTGCAGTCGGAGACACTCGATGTGATGAACGAGATTGAGTCCGTTGTGAGTGCACTCGGATTTCTCGCCAAACAAAAGGGCCTCAATCTTCTTGTCGAGCATCAGAGCGAACGCTTCGTCATTCGCGGCGATCGTCAACGGGTTGGGCAGGTGCTTACAAATATCCTGAGCAACGCGATAAAGTTCACCAGATATGGGTCGATTACGATCGGCGTGAAGAGTACGACGCTCGATACTGTTGCGATCTCGGTAACCGATACCGGAATCGGTATTAATCAGGAATTCATACCGCATCTCTTCGAAGAGTTTCGTCAGGAACATACCGGCGTCACGAGAGAATTTGGCGGTACCGGGCTTGGGCTTGCGATCACTCGAAGACTCCTCGCCGCGATGTCGGGTTCGATTGAAGTCTCCTCGGAAATCGGTGTGGGTACGACGTTCACCCTGATTTTTCCGCGCGCTCATGCGGTTGCAGATTCTATGGAGAAGCAGTCGAGCAAGTTGTTTTTGACCCCTGTTGCTGCTCCGCCAAAAGCCCCTCGAACGGAATCTGCATCGACGGCAAAATTGAAGGTACTCGTTGTCGAGGATAATGTAGAAACGCAGCGACTGATGGAGGCCTATCTCCGCGATACGTACAATCTCACTCAAGCGTTTTCAGCCACAGAAGCGCTCGACAGCTTTCACGCGAACCGTCCCGATGTTATTCTAATGGATGTGAACTTGGGCGGAAAGGATGGACTCACTGTCACCCGCGAGATTCGTGCTGGCGCCGTATCACCGAATGTACCGATCATCGCACTAACGGCATTTGCCATGACCGGCGACCGCGAGCGGTGCCTCGAGGCGGGTTGCGACGATTATCTTTCGAAGCCAGCCACGAAGAGGGAAGTCATCGACATCGTCGAGAAAAACTATGCGCTTGTTACGGGCAAATAAAATTACGGGCAAATAAAACCTGCCGGAATTTTTTGGCCGTGTAACTTATTTCAGTCATATCACACTGCGCATAACTGCGCAGCGCGGTCGTTAGGGGTGTCTGTGCAATTGGATGCACAGGCTGAGAGTCACCCTCTGAACCTGATCTGGATCATGCCAGCGAAGGGAAACGATGCGAAGCCTTGAGCAGCCGCTCACCTATTGCTTGCATTTGTTTCTCCTCCAGACAACCAAGCAAGCACAATGTATCGAGCCCTTCTTATCGCGTTCTTCATTTTATTCATTCATGCGGCAGTCCGTGCGCAAACAGAGACCGACAGCGTCTCTCGAAAGGTCATCGGCAATCCTGTGATCGTTACCGGATTTCCAGCCATCGAAGGAAAAACTCCGGCGCCGATCGATACATACGATCGCCATTCGCTTCAGCCGCGAACGACCATACAGGATCTTCCGCAGCTCATTGCGACGAATCCATCCGCCATGGTTTATTCCTACAACGGCACCGAAGTTGGCTATTCGTTCATCAGTGTGCGCGGATTCGACCAGAGAAGGCTTTCGATCCTTGTCAACGGTATTCCGCAGAATGACCCCGAGGATCACAACGTCTACTGGATCGATATGCCCGATCTCGGATCGAGCGCTGGCGCGATCACGGTTGAACGTGGAGCCGGAAGTGCGTTTTATGGCCCACCCGCGATCGGGGGATCGATCAATGTCGAGACGACCCCGCATGCCGAGCGTCAAATCGCTTTTTCCAGTGGATTCGGTAGCTACAACACGCAAAAATATTCGGCTACTCTAAACTCCGGAGTCATCGCGGATAAGTATCTGATCTCTGCACGTCTCAGCCAAACGGCCACCGATGGATATCGCGATCATTCGTTCGTTAATCTGAGTTCGTATTATCTTTCAGCATCGCGGTTCGATTCCACGTTTTCGTTGCAGGCGAATTGTTATGGCGGACCGATCTCTGATGGCCTCGATTATTACGGTGTCTTCCCGATGGTGCCGAATGGTCCGGAGCTTACCGATCCAGTGCTCCGAAAAATCAATTATTCCGAACAATTCACCTACGAAAGGCGCCCTCAGGAGCGTGAGGATTTTTTTCAGCCGCACTACGAATTGCTTTCGACGTGGAATCCGACGGCATCGCTCAAAATTTCAAACTCGATCTTTTATATTCACAGCGCCGGTCAGTTCGATTTCGATGGAGCATGGGTCAAGCCCTCGACCGGTTATTCGAATAGCGAATACTACCGGTTGACACCGGAGTACGGCGCACGTTATGGCTTCACCGCATTTCCAGTTTCCGATTCAGCGCTTGGCAACGAACTCGTGCGAGCATTTGTCGGTGGCGATCAGGTCGGGTGGCTTCCGAAGATCGAAATGCTTCATTCGACCGGAGTATTCACGGCGGGTGCCGAACTCCGCCGGTATCGCTCCCTTCACTGGGGGCAGCTCCTTTCGGCAGCGATGATGCCCGTTGATCTTCCTGGTGATTACCACTTTTATGAATATCACGGCGGCAAGGATGTGATCTCTGGATATCTTTCCGATCAATATTTCCTGACGCGAAATCTTACGCTGGTTGCCACATTGCAGGCTGTGCACGATCGGTATCTCTTCTTTGACGAAAAGCCTTTTTATGTCGATAGCGGTATGTCACAACTTTCGGGCATAGCGACGGGGTGGAAGAGTTATAACTTTACCGTACCCTTGACATTCCTTAATCCGAGGCTCGGGCTCAATTATCAACAGGATCAATCGAGCGTGTTCGCATCGGCGGCGTACACCTCTCGCGAGCCGGTTCTTTCCGACTACTACAACGCCGAGTTCTTCAGCGAACCGAATTTTGCCCAAACTGGGCAAGGCGATTTCAATTTCAGCAGCCTGCTCATCAAGCCTGAACACCTGCTCGACCTTGAACTCGGAGGTCGTTCGATCCTTTATCATGGGGCGCAATTGAATGATCTAACGCTTGGGCTCAACGGTTATTATATGGGCTTCACCGACGAGATCCTCAAGACAGGAAGAACCGACCACTTCGGATCTTCCATCGTTGCGAATGCCGACCGAACACTGCATTACGGACTTGAAGCTTCGCTTAGCCTTCACGCCTTCGAATGGCTTTCGCTTGATCTCAACTTCACAGCAAGCCACAACGAAATTTTGAACTTCTCGAAATATTCTGACACCACCTCGGTCAATAATTCGCTTATCGGGAAGGTGCCGATCGGATTCCCATCGGCGACCGGCAGCATCTCGCTCACGGCCGCGCCAACGAAGGAGCTTTCGGTTAATCTTACCGGACGCTATGTTGGTTCTTTTTATGGTGACATCCAGAATTCGGAGCTTTACCGAAATAATGCTTATTTTCTCGTGAACGGAGCGGCGAGTTATCGTGTCGAACGTTTGTTCGGACTCAGTTATCTTGAGTTCAAACTGTCGGTCAACAACCTGACGAACGCACTCTACACGAGCTATGTCGAGCGCGATGCAGGGTTTTTTGTTGGAGCGCCGATCAATGTTTATGGACAGATTGAAATTGGATTATGAGTCAGTTTCCCCGCGTTTCAAAAGCGATACTTATGTTGGGCGGTGTGATCGATCTGCCGCTGAAAGATGTCATCGAAATATTTGAGAGCACCGAGTGGCTTGCCTGTGCCGATGGTGCCGCCGAATATGCAGTCATAAATAGCTTCGTACCAAATGTGGTTATCGGCGACATGGATTCGATCAGTGCTGAGACCGTGCGCGAACTCAAAGAAGAGGATGTGCCGTTCGTCAAACTCGAAGATCAGTCGACAAGCGATTGCGAAAAATCACTTGAGTGGCTGTTATCGATCGGAGTTTCGCAGTTGATCGTTCTCGGCGTCGGCGGCGGCAGAGGCGATCATGCGCTTGCGAATTATAGCGTGCTCATTCGTTATGCCGAAAAATTCAAGATGCTGAAAGGCGTCGAACGCGAGAACGACATTCTTTTTCTGCCGCATGGCGGCGAACTCGCAATCAATGGCTGGCCCGGCCGACGCGTCTCGTTCATTCCATTCCCCGCAGCCATGAGCATGCGCTCGACCGGACTCAAATATCCGATGATCGGCGATTATATGATTGGCGGTCGAGAAAGCCTCAGCAACGTAATGCTTGAAAGCACCGCCAAACTTACGTGTGTTGCCGGCGCGATGATCGCCTTCATGCAGCGGAAAAAAGGACGTTGATCACCTGACGTTAAAATCACGATGGGCCTCATGAACAGAGTATGACAAGTTCTCTCACGCCCCATTTAGCGCCGCTCGATCTTGGGATCATCATATTTTATCTCGTCGCCAATTCGCTCATCGGCTTTCTTGTCTTTCGAAAGCACAAGCCTAAGAGCGATGGAGAGGATTTCATTCTCGCCGGTAGGTCTCTTACGATCCCAGCTTTTGTTGCTACACTCGTTACGATGTGGTACGGCGGTGTGCTCGGGGTAGGGGAATATTCCTACGACAAAGGCATCGTGATGTGGATCGTCTTCGGCGTTCCCTACTATGCATCCGCTCTGATTTTCGCTTTTTTTCTGGCGCATCGCGTCAACAGCGACCGTGCGAATGCCACGATTCCCGATAGACTCCGTTCGGCATACGGCGAACGAACGGGCTACCTCGGCGCCGGGATTGTGTTTTTCCTCACGAGTCCCGCCGGATATATCATGACGCTCGGCACCCTCTATGAGTGGTTCTTTGGTATTGGTACCACGTGGGGAATGATCGTAGCGGTAATAAGTCCGATGCTCTATCTTTTAACCGGCGGGCTCCGTGCTCCGGTTAAAGCAGATGTGCTCCGCTTCGTTACGATGTTTTTTGGATTTGCGGTGATCCTGCCATTTGCTTATCACACGTTGGGCGGCTGGAGCTTCATCAAGTCGCATGTTCCGGCAACGCATCTCAACCCTACCGGCGGACTCAGTCCGTGGTATATCGCCGTCTGGTATATTATTGCGCTTAGCACACTCGTCGATCCAAATGTAAACACGCGCGTATTCGCTGCAAAGCGGCCTGAGGTCGCAAAGTGGGGTTTGATCATTTCTGTCGGTTGCTGGCTTGTATTCGACCTGATGACAAATGTTGCCGGACTCTATGCGCGCGCCGCGTTTGCAACCCTCCCTGAAAGCCGATTCGCCTTTCCAGCGCTTGCCGAACGCGTACTGCCCATGGGACTCAAAGGCGTTTTTTATACTGGGCTTCTCGCTACTGAATTAAGCGCCGTCGATGCATTCACATTCACCAGCGCCACGATCATCGGTCATGATATTCTGTGGCGAATATTCGGTTTGGGAGATACTTCGAAGGTCAAGCGATATACGCGATATGGTCTTCTCGTCACCGCCATCGTCACGCTTGCCGTTATTCTCATCACGCCAAAGATCTATTTGATCTGGTATGCGTTCGGGTCTATTCTCGTACCGGCGATCCTCTTTCCACTTACCTTCAGTTATTTTCCGAAGCTAAAGCCAAGCCGTACGGCAGCGTTTTGGAGCATGCTGCTCGGCCTGCTTGGCGCGCTAACGGCCTATGTGATCGGGATCACCTTTGGCACTGCGGTCGAACCGAAATATCTTTTGGGGATGGAGCCGATGTATTCGGGACTCATCTTTTCGGCGTTGCCGCTTCTCGTAGATCGTTTAACTCGACGAGGCGATGTATCGCTGCGGCAAGACGCTCACCAATAGGTTGGCATCTCTCGTTGACGCGTCCTGATGGTGCGCCAGCCGATGAACTTGGGCTGGTTTTGGTATTCGGCGAGGCGCAGTCCGTATCGTGCAAGCGCCGTCGCATCCGATTTATCGGGGCTTCGCCCGAGCCTCGCTGTGATCAACGATTTTTCCTCTATAAGATAATTTCCGGTCGGACCGACTTTGAGTCGCATTGTAGTCAATTCCTGTTGGAGTTCTTTGTCGTCGAGAAGTTTGATCGCGCCATTTCGCAATTCATTTTCGAGTAAGAAATACATCTCGGCCCTTGCATTCGCGACTTGCTTTTGCTTGATAAATCCTTTTGCCGCATGTGCAAAATTGACGGCGATCACCGGCACATCCAGTTCTCGAAGCCGGTCAGTGACGCCGCCGCCAATCCCCGTATCGTCGAGCGCAATCGTCGTCCAGCCTTCGTCATAAAGCTCTTTGATCCTCGCAGCCGTTCGCATGAGGTCTTTTCCAAAGTAGGACTGAAATGCAACTTGCGCATTGCCTTCGAAGAAGGAAAACACCGTCCGATCGTTTCCGCTTCGAGCAATATCGACGCCGAGCGCTTTCACTCCCGGGACTTCGGCCACAGAATGCGAACGCTTAATGAGCGATGCTTCGATAAATCCTTCACCCCCATCGAGCGGCCATTCTCCGCAAATTCTCGTGGCAACGCGCTCGGTCTTTCGGTACCGTTTCTCAAGCCACGGTACGTAGACCGATTCGGATTCGTCGACGAGCGTTTCCACTTCGACTTCGTAACTCCATGCACGAAGTCTGTCTTCGATCCATGCTCTCGTCACCGCGCCAGGAATGCATTCTCTTCCTTCGATCACATTCGGATGTTCGAACGCGCTGATCGTGATCACATGCCAGTCTCCTGTCTCTTCGGCTTCGAAGGGGAAGGACGCAGCATCGATCGGATTATAGATCATGACCATCTGCGCATCTTCGCTGGTAGCATTGCCCCAAAGCGCATCGATCACGTCACGGTCGACTCCGGTCGCTTCGTCGATCGCGATCAGCATGTGCGGTGCATGGAAGCCTTGCGCGTTTTCAGGAACGGCCGGGGAGATGCCGATCGCGTAGTGTTTATCATCGAGCTTGATCTGTGAGGCGGAGATCTCTTTTTCAGTAAAGATCTCCGAGCAGCGAGCGAGCCTTCGGATCTCGCCCCATAGTGATCGGGTGACCTGCGTCCAGCTGGAGGCGGTAGTCAGCACGATCGAATCATCGAATGTTTTGAGCTTCCAAAGGCAGAGTGCAGCGAGCGTTGTTGTTTTGCCGGCGCCATTGCAGCTTCGGACGAGGATCTTTCGCTTGCCATCTTCGACGGCCTGGAGGATTTCATCGATTTTATTCCATTTTGATAGTTTAAGCGTACGGTAGCAGAATTCGGATGGTGTGGATCTTTTTTTCATTTATGGTCATCGTTAGGTACATTGGGAGCGCTGGGCAGATTAGGTAAACGCGGAGTGGGAGCATAAAGTTTCAACTAAAATGTCCCACAAGTCACTTTTATTGTGAGAAACTGTTTTGCGCCGAAAAGTAACAACCGGCCTAAACTGCGTGTCAGTAGGATAGCTCAACTTCGCAACATCGTGAGGGCTCACTATTGCTCTTCTACAGTTCGTGTTGTGTTCCTAACCGTATCCTTTCTATGAAATCTCTTGATACTCGAGTAATGCGAAAGACGTTGCTCCGCGGAGTCTGGATCTCGCTAAGCATGCTATTTGCCGTCGTCTACGTGATCTACCAGGCGGATGCTCATTCGAATGGGCAAGGCATCGGTGGACATACTCAAAAAGACGGCAACACCTCCGGTTGTACGTGCCATTGCGCATCATCAGGTTCAGGCACGACCGTAGCATTTTCAACCACGGCCACAAATATTTATAAAGGTAACTCTTATACATTCACCGTTACTGTCTCCAATGGATCCCAAAGCGGTGCGGGAGTTGAAGTCTCTGCGCAGCGAGGCACGCTGACTTCCGGCACAGGTTCGCAGATCATCAACGGTGAATTGACACATTCATCGGCTAAAACCTCGCTTCCGGCTACGTGGACATTTACCTACAACGCTCCTTCGACCAGCGGCTCCGATACGCTTTTTGGCACCGGAAACGCCGTTAATCTTGACGGCTCGAATGGCGGCGGCAATTGCACCGATGTGTGGAATTTCTCGCCCAAATATGTGATCAACGTCCAGGATCCGCCGATCACGAAAGCAATCGCGATCGGACGAAATAGCATCGCATTGGGTAACATTCGCGTAGGAAATACAAAAAAGGATACGCTCAAGATCAGCTCAACGAGCACCGCAGCGATCACCGTCAATACATCGCTCAAGAGCGGCGCAGCGTTCACTCGTTTTCCAACCTCTGCAGACCGATCGATCGCAAGCGGAAGCTCCGAGATCGACACGGTTTATCTAAGTCCATCGACGCGCGGCAATTTTACCGACTCGCTGATCATCACCTCGAATGTAGATGTAGCTACCGACCAGCGCAAAGCGGTGTATCTGACGGGCACCGGCATCCAGGCGATTTTTTCGGGTGGTTCGAGCCTTGCCTTTAATAATTTGCGTAACAATCTGACGAAGACACTCGGGTTCGTTTATTCGAACACCGGCGACGATACCTTGTTCATGCAATCGCCGTCGATCTCGGGCAGTGGATTTACGATCCTGACGCAGCCGACCAAGCTTACCATGCCTCCAGGCAGCAACGATTCGGTCGTGGTGAAATTCAGCCCGATCGCTTCGCAAGCCTACAACGGCTCACTCACGCTCAGTGCGACTGGCTTTACGATCCCATCTGTAACGCTGACTGGCACGGGTGTAGCACCAATTATTGGTGTGACATCGCCGGCGAATATCGGTGGAGTGAGGATCGGTGCACAAACGCAAGGGACGATCGCGGTGCGGAACACGGGCACCGATTCGCTTCATCTTTCCGGCGTGGCGCTCTCGGGCAGCAATGCAGCGCGATTTAATGTCGCAAGTTTTTCGCCGGTGATCGCACCGGGAGGGCAGGGGGTCGTGCAGATAAATTATTTCCCACTGACGGAAAAACTCGATACGGCCATCGCTACGATCTCATCCGATGACCCGTCGACTTCGACTTCTGCGATCACCGTGATCGCCCAGGGCTTGGCGCCGCATATGAGCGTCCTGCAGATGGACACGCTCGATTTCGGAAATGTCCGAATAAACTCTGCGCCTGCTTCGCGCGACATCAGCGTGCAAAATACAGGCTCCGACGTGCTCAACCTTGCTTCGGCGATTGTCACCCCGCTTCCGTTTTCCCTGAAGTCGAAACCTTCGAGCGTTGACGTAGGCATCACTGGTGTCGTGTCGGTCAACTTTGCGCCGACTACCGTCGGTCCGTTCAAAGGATCGGTGATCATTACGAGCGATGATGCGAAAAATCCTTCGACTACAGTATATGTCAAAGGAGTCGGCATCAACAGCGCGCTTAACATCCCTTCGAATCTCGATTTCGGAGGACTTGCAACTGCAACCTCAGCCGATTCGGTGATCACGCTACAGAATACTGGCGCTGCAGGAGTGAACATCTTGAAATACTCCCTCAGCGATCCGAACAGCGTATTTACGATCAAGGATTCGAGCGCGCATTCGATCGCAGGCAATACGAGCATTCATGTAACCATGTCGTTCAAGCCAACGTCCGCCACGAATTACTCGGGTACGCTCACGCTAACGACCGACGATCCGAATGCAAGTACGCTAACGATCGGACTCGCGGGTCATGGACTTTCGGGAGCACTGAGTCTCTCTTCAACAAGTCTCGACTTCGGACCTGTCGATTCTGCGAAACTTGTAACCAAACCGATCGACATCACCAATACCGGTGCTTCCGCGATCGGAATTACGTCGCTCGTAATTTCAGGCACGAATGCAAGTACTTTCGGCGTACAATCGACGACGCCGACATTGCCGGCATCGCTTCCGCCATCGCAGAAACTGCACGCCGTCATATCCTTTGAACCGATTGCGGCAGGTTCCTATTCGGCTAAGCTGACAATCACCACGAGCGATCTCAAGACGACGGTTGTTAATTTGAGTGGAATTGGAAAAGCGAATGTTCCGATCGTTGCCGACACAACAACCGTAGACCTGGAATCGACTACCGTACAACATATTTTTGTCACACTCAACCCGCTTGGCGCGAAGTCGTGGATCTCGAGGTTCAGAAATAGTAGTCCACATCCGGCGAAGATCGATGCTATCAGTTTGAGGAGCGGCGGACATTTCTCGCAATCCCTTGCGGCGCCCGATTCAACGTTCCCGTTCCTTCTGGCTGATAGCGCATCCATGTATGTGCGTTTGACGCTGAATGAATCTGCGCTCGGCGAATACCGAGATACACTCCTCGTTTCAAGCGAGCTGGGGATTACGAGCACCGCCTACGCGATCGATGCGATACTGACGAGTGCAGGGGTGGCAATGACGCAGGCAAAGTCGTTCTCGATCACCGCGAATCCGAACCCAACGCATAATCAAGTAGTCTTTAACTTAGGTGCTATACACGCGGCGGATGTGACGGTGCTCGACCTCATGGGCAAGGTTGTCGCCGAAGCTCATAACATCAATGCCGAATGGCGCTGGAATGGTCAGAACCTGGCGGGACTAGACGCTCCGACGGGATTCTATATCGTTCGCGCAAATGGCAGGAATGCTGCAGGCGAAACGCTGACTTCGACGATGCAGATCGTGATTCAGCACTAAAGGATCATAAACCTCGATTCAAAAAAGCCGCCTAAAAGGCGGCTTTCCTTTGAGCGATATCATCGCCCGGAGCACATTGTCATCCCTGCGAAGGCGGGAATCCATCTTCGGTTGACCGCATATTTAAAAGTCTTGAAGCGCCCGGACTTGGATTCCCGCCTTCGCAGGAATGACAATGTCGAAGCCTTTCCGGCAGTCCATTGTAAGGTGAACGAGAAACCTGAAGCCATCCACAATGTCATTTCGCGAAGGCAGGAATCGATCTTCAATCACCGCACATTTCAGGGATCGAGGCCGCGACAGACTGGATTCCCGCCTTCGCGGGAATGACATTGCGAAGCGGTTAAACTTTGTCTTCCTTGCTGTATCTAAAGTTAAGCAAAAGTTGTCTTAACAAGTACTCTGGATGTAACAATCAAGGATGAAGGTTTTGGGCAGTTCTCATTCTCGCGCTCTTCTTATTACGGGGCTTTTTATTGTTTGCACGTTGTACGTAACCCTGCAAGCTTCGGCCTATCGCGGGGGTATCACCGGTGTCACAAATAAAGCCGGGAATCGCAGCGTTGGCTGTACTTGCCACTGCCCAACGGCCGATACAACGACGTATGTGTTCTTTGCGGCTGCTGTGCCGGACACCACCTATGTCGCAGGGGGCACGTATCAGTTCACTGTAACGGTATTCAATGAGGCCGAATCACGGGCGGGTGTGAATGTGGCCGCATGGAAGGGAACGTTGAGCACTGCAGCGTACAGTCCGCTGGGTGTAAACTCGGGACAGCTTTATCAGACCGCTCCACAGAATCTCAAAGCTGGCGCGTACACATGGACATTTAAGTACAAAGCGCCGGCGACCGGTGTCCTTACCGATACGCTTTACGCTTCTGGGAATGCTGTCAATGGCGACGGCTCAGAGGATGGCGATTGCTCCGATCTCTGGAATGTTGCGCCGAAATTTGTGATCAATATCCAGCCTGCTAAGGGTGTCGAGCAGCCGACTCACACGTACGACAAATTGCAGGTAGCTCCTAATCCAAGCGATAAACTGGCCAGGTTCACTGTGACCCTCGATCGCTCTTCAGAAGGATCGGTCGAAATCATCGACGTAGCCGGTCGAACAAGATCGCTTACTTCCACGCACTTTAGTAATGGCAAAAATGCGCTTAGCTTTTCAACGGCGTCGCTTCCCAACGGCATTTATTTCGCAAGACTTCGCATCGGGGAAAAGATCATCGCGACAACAAAACTGAGTGTGCAACACTGAAAGTTGGGAGAAGGGTTGGGGATGAGGGGAGCCCGTATCGATCGTTGGAGTGGGGTTATTCTCTGGCCCTGCATTCCATTAGATCCTTCACTTCGCTAAAGCTCGTTCAGG
>JBBSDW010000084.1:0-15625 GCA_038240295.1 Kapaibacterium sp. (SeqCode) | reverse complement strand
TGTTGGCGATACAAAGGTTGACCATGCGGCCGTTGAGGCGGTTACGGAGGTTGTCGCTCGTCCTTGTCCCGACTGTGGCAACCTCGCCACAGGGGTATACTGCGAGGTATGTGGTGAAGAGATCGAGCCGAACCTGCCTACGCTCAAACAGTATTTCAAGGAGTTGTTCAACGAATTCCTTTCTTTTGATTCAAAGCTAATTCGGACGATCCCAGCGCTCCTTTTCAAGCCTGGCTTCCTTACCACCGAGTATGTGGCCGGCCGTCGCAAGCGTTATCTGTTGCCATCGCGCATCTATATCCTTGTCGCGGTGGTGGTGTTCTTTTCAATGAACGCCTATATTCATCTCAAACTGGAGAGGGTGATCGCAGGTTCGGCGACGATCTTTCACTTTCACTTCAAGCATCTCACTATAGCCCAGAGCGCGACATTACTCGAAGCGATCGCGAGACTTTCTACTTCGATCGCGCCTTATGTACTTCTTCTGGAGTGCTCACCACTTTTTGCGCTTGCGCTTAAACTGATCTATCGGAAGTCTAAGATAGTTTTTGCTGAGCACTTGATCTTTACTTTTCATCTTTTCGCCTTTGCCCTCTTGATCCTGACCCCGGCGCTTCTTTCTCGAATTCGGTTCATGAAAACCGGGGCTTATGTCGTATTTGCGATTTATGCAGGATTCGCTGTTCATCGAACTTATAGAACCACTGGTTGGCGTTTGTCAGGGAAGCTCTTTGGGATCTTGATCGCATTCATAGGACTTGCTATTCAGGCCGCGGTCTTGACGTTTGTACTCGCGGTCTGGGCTTGCTGGATTTTCGAAGTGGTACCGCATGGGGCCTGGGGTATCTAAGTTGTTCGTCTCCGTCATACGAGATCGACGGCGCTTTCTACGCAGCAATACCAAGCGACATTCGATTCGTATTTTTGTAAATGCAAAGCAAACAACGAAAAGAGCATTTCGAGACTTCCTCCCATATTCCGATCGGTGCAAGCTACTCCGCTTCGGATTCCACCGCCTTAGATAATGCCGCAGCCGGCGACTATCCGTTCCTGCGCGGAGTCTATCCCAAGATGTACCGGACGCGGTTTTGGACGATGCGTCAATACGCCGGCTTTGGGAGTGCGCGCGAATCGAATGAGCGGTACAAGTATCTTTTGGGAAGCGGCACGACAGGTCTTTCAGTCGCCTTCGATCTCCCAACGCAGATCGGATATGACTCCGATCACCAGATGGCCGAGGGCGAAGTTGGGAGGGTAGGCGTTGCGATCGACTCGCTCGACGATTTCGATGTACTCTTCGATGGGATCGAACTCGCAACGATTTCGACCTCGATGACGATCAACGCGACGGCATCGATCCTGCTCGCACTTTATGTTGCAAAAGCGAAGAAGCAGGGCGCCGATCTTAAGAAACTTTCGGGCACGATCCAGAACGACATCCTGAAAGAATACGCAGCGCGTGGGACCTATATCTATTCACCCGAGCCTTCGATGCGAATCGTGACCGACATTTTTCAATGGTGCGCTAATGAACTGCCGGCATGGAACACGATCTCGATCAGCGGCTATCACATTCGTGAGGCCGGCTCGACGGCGGTGGAAGAGATCGCCTTTACACTCTCGAATGGCATTGCTTATGTAAAAGCTGCGCTTGCCGCGGGGCTCGAGATCGATCAGTTCGCGCCGAGGCTTTCGTTCTTTTTTAATGCGCATTCAAATTTTTTCGAGGAGATCGCAAAGTTTCGGGCGGCGCGTTTCATCTGGGCGAAGGTCATGCGTGATGAATTTCACGCGAAGAATCCTGATTCGTGGAAACTCCGGTTTCATTCGCAGACTGCCGGTTCGACGCTCACGGCGCAACAGATCGATAATAATGTCGTTCGCACCACCATCGAGGCGATGGCAGCCGTATTAGGCGGAACGCAGTCACTGCATACAAACGGAAAAGACGAAGCGCTGGCGTTGCCCACAGAATCTTCTGCGCGAACCGCACTTCGCACACAGCAGGTGATCGCCTACGAATCGGGAATCGCCGACACGGTCGATCCAATGGCTGGAAGTTATTACGTAGAATATTTAACGAACGAGCTTGTAGAGCGGAGTAGGGCGCTTATGAAAGAGGTTGACGCAATCGGCGGAGCAGTCCGCGCGATCGAGCAGGGATTTTATCAGGATAGAATTGCAAAGAGCGCTTACGAGTGGCAGAAAAAAGTCGAGTCGAAAGCGGAAATCATCGTAGGCGTAAACCAGTTCGCGATGAAAGAGACGCTCTCCTCCGAAACATTAAAGATCGATCCGAAACTTGAACGCGAGCAGATCAAACGCGTGCGAGCAGTTCGCGCAAAGCGTGACGCGAAGACGGCCGAGCGGGCAATCGCCAAATGTGAGACAGCTGCAAGAGAATCGACGAACCTGATGCCACAGATCATCGAGGCAGTCGAGTCGCTGGTGACGCTTGGCGAAATTTCGGACGCGATGCGCCGCGCATTCGGGGAATATTCCGCATGAGCGTAGAATTAGGACCGGTCACCAACAACGAAGCGTCCGAACTCCGCGAACTTGTTCGTTCGCCAGCCCTGCGACGTGAACGAAATCAATATCTGATCGAAGGTCCACATTTGATCGAGGCCGCACTCGAATTTGCGAAGCGAGAGATCGTTGAGATCTATGCGACAGAGCTGGCCCGCACAGAGCAAACAGCTATTCTCGGATATTCCGGCAAACGTATTCGCTCGATCTCTCAAAAAAATGCAGAGCGCGTCGCCGAAACTTCCACGACACAGGGAATATTCGCGTTGATGGATCTGCCGGAGACCGATGCTACGATGAGCGCTCCGCTCGTGCTTGCGCTCGATGATGTGCAGGATCCGGGAAATGTCGGGACGATCATTCGGACTGCAGCATGGTTTGGAGTGTATGACCTCATCGTGACAAAGGCAACTGCCGATCTCTATTCTCCGAAAGTACTACGCGCAACGCAAGGCTCGATCTTCAACGCGAGGGCCAAACAAACAGATGATCTGACGAGAGATCTAAACCAACTTAAACGAGCGGGCTATACGATTGTCGCAACGATGCTTGACGAACGTGCAACGCCGCTGTCACAACTTTCCGCGAACAATAAAATGGTAGTCGTACTTGGAAGTGAAGCGCACGGCGTAAGCGCTAATGTTGCAGCGATTGCCGATCACAGGATCTATATTCCAAAGATCGGCAAAGGGGAGTCGCTCAACGTTGCGATCAGTTGTGGGATCGTGCTCGAAAGGCTGACCGCAATCTCGCGTTAGCTTAGTCCTACGTAGATGTCGACGGTTGCTGTGTTCGGATCGTGCGCATGCTTATCAAAAAGTTCGTAATCAGCTATGTACGCACGTGATCCGCCCAGTTCCTCGGGCGAAGTACTCCAAATCCTCATCCACGTTCCTACGATGTCTGCTGTTGCTGCTCCGGAAGTAAACTTTGCATATTTTCCGTCGGGCACATCGAAGGGATGCATTCCCTCGGGTAACGAACCGATCTCTGTTACACGTGCCCCGATCACAAAGCTATATTTACCATTCATATCGTTCTCGTAATCGGTATAGAACGCGATAATGTTATCGTCAGCGCGGTGTGGAATTTGTGCGAGTAATCCTTCGCTCATGAAGCGTTTCCACTGACTGCCGATGATCCCAGCGCCGCTCATTTCAATGGCGTTCGTGGTTCTGCTATAAATCCCTACAATAGTAAATTGATCGTGATGCGCGATGTCTTCCGCCATAAAAGGTTAGTTATTGTGCCGAATCCTTCGGCGTTGTGATCGTTACTTCGACCGTCCTCGAATAAAATCTGCCTTCGGGCGTCGCATTATCATAAAGCAGTTGATCGCTTCCGCTGACTTTTCCATTTTGGACGCCCAACACCGCTGCGGCGGCCTGTGCGCGAGCGTTTGCAAGTGTCCGATTGACCTCGGCGTTTCCGATGCGATCGGCATAACCGACCACCGTGACTACCGAATTCTTTTGAATGTGACTTTTGATAAATGTGAGCACTTCCCTATCGCGCGAAGATAATTCGGATGATTTAAAGTCAAAGAGGAGCAAGCTATAGTGCTGGAGTTCCGCATCACCTGCAAACTCGCGCTTTTGTGAGACCAGCGTCACTTGTAACACACTGAGCGTATCTCGCGCACTGGTCATCGAATTTATCGAATCGGTGACATGCAATACGGCCTCGATCCGTCCTGGCGTTGTCGGCACATGTTTCTGGTCGGTATTAAGATCCCAATCGACAGTCTTTAAAAGTATCGCTCCGGTATACGATTTTAAGATGTTCGCACCCTGCGATACATCGATGGTCCAGCTTGCAACGCCCGCCCCTGCAACTGCGTTTGGGTAAAAGCGAATGAGAGGCGGAGTCGATTCGCGAAGCGTGTCCGAAAGTGAAAGGGGAGCGAGGATCGAGGGATCGTTGCTTGTGATCTCAACTCGTCGGTTCTCAGCAATGCCATCGGTATCGTTTCGCGGTGAATAATTCTGAAGAAGTTCGCGTCCTTCAACTCGAATACGATCGGATGGAATATTCCAGGCCGAGGTCAAATATGTTTTAACCGCAGCCGCTCTCGCCTTCGAAAGTGTACGGCCTCCCGTTTCGGTACCCATCGCCGTGCAGCCTGTGAGTGTAATATGAGCGCTCGGTTTGTCAAGTAAGCGTCGACCAAGAATATTCAGTACGTTTCGGTACATGGTTAAGCGCTCAGTACCATTCAACGAACGGAGAGCGAACGTGTCGACTTGCGTTCGCTCGAGCATTCGATAGCGATCGGCGACTGTCGCAGAACTCTGCTCAAAAAAAATATATGGCACAAGGGGCGCAAGATGTGTTTCGTAGACCTCTTCCACCTTCACTGTAGCGACAGGCTGCTCGCTGCCATCGGCATCAATGCCACGCGCAGTAAGCGATGCAACTAGTGCAGGAATCTTCTTTCCAACAGTCGGTGCCGGCGCGGGAGGTACGATAACAGGAGGAGTGAGAGCTTCCGGAATGGTGTAAAGAATCGCAACACTTCCCCGGAGACTTCCTACATTCCACGACAAGCCCTTCACCGGTGACGTCAGCCACTGCGACCAACTTACTTCCGGCATTGCACTAAGTGTGCGTGACGCGTTAAGCGGCAACAAATAATTAATACCTCCCAGGACCGAGGCAACGATTGTTGCGGCATTTGGAAGCTTTCCAGTCTGCTCGTTTCGACTGCGAGAGCCATTCTCGAAAACGCCTACATCTGCTGGTTGGGTCAGCGTCTCCTTTTGATCGAAGTTGGTTGACAGCAAATATCCAATTCCCGCGCCCGCAAAGATTCTGAGCGCAGGCAAAACCTCGAAACTTATTCCCGGCTCAAGATCGAGAAGCCCGAGCGATGCCTGAATGGTGTGTTGAATATTGGCCGCGGTTGCAACACCTGCTACGCTGATTGTCGTCGGTTCATCAACCGTCAGAAGTCCGCCGTTCATCGTATAAACACCTCTCACGCTGAACGCAAATTGCGAGGTGAGCGGGAGATTGAACAATGCGCCGACCGAACTGCCTATGCCATGTCCACTCTTATATATAGGTGAACAAGCAGGAACCCCCGGAAGGTAGCGAAACGCCGTGCTATATTCATTGAGAGCTATGCCTCCGATGATCCCAACGCTGGGCCTAGTCTCAAATTGTGCGCTTCTCACAAGCGTGTCTCCTTGTCCAAAAGCGCGTCCCGACAGGAATGCAAGAAAGAATGCTACCACCAAAAGCAACAATCGCTTCGTCCCCATGTTTGTGGTCCGACTTAACGAATGATCTGCAACAAATGCGAGAGTTTCGCACTTGGCGTTTGGAGGACGTAAATATAGGAACCTTGCGCGAGATTCTTTAGATCGAATTCGGCCGTGTAATGGCCTGGGATCTGCGTTCCGGTTAGTACTGTCTTCACGACATGACCCATGAGATCGGTAATATAAAGTTCGGTTTCACCCTCCTCGCGAATATCATATTCGACACGTGCACTCGTATTCGCCGGGTTCGGATGACTGAGTGACAAGCCGAGTTTGACATTCGGATCGATTAGCCGAAGCGTACCACCCGCCTCGCAGACACCGGTCAGACAGAAGCGTCCGCCTTGCCGCGAAACGCTTACCGCGTCATCCGCCCACTGGAAGGCATCGATCGTAACATCCGTACAGGTGTCGCTGCCGAGCGTGGCGATAAAGTCTAATGTTTTTAGTACGCCGGTGGTCGTTCCGAGCGGCAGGGGATTGGTGCCGCTGATTGTCACGATCATATCGTTACCCTGTATCGTTCCCATCGGTGTTTGACCTGTCGGAGCCAGCAGTGTTTTGTTGAACCTGAGTGACGCGGTAAAATGCATCGGTCCGCTTTGCACCACATTCTGCGATGAAAGCAATTCTATCGGAATGTGCACGGCGTTCGATGGATTCGCCTGCAAACGGAGCGGCACGGCGACGACCGTCTGGCCGCTATCGCGATAGGTGAAGGGTTTCGAGATATTACTGCAGCCATTCGAATCGACGATCAGAACAATATAATCACCGGCCTTTGGCGAGAGGAGCGTTTGCCCGGTCTCGCCAGTAAGCGGTGCGCCGTTCAGGTTCCATTGATACTTACTTGAAGCCGAACTCGTAAGCGTCGTACCAACTGGGGTGATGATCGGTGCCTGTGGCAGCAGATTCACAACGATCACGGAGGGCTTCGACGTCCCCTGACAGCTTCCATTGTTCGTTACAAATACAGTATAGCTACCACTCGCAAGCGCCGTAAAGAATTCACTCGTTGCTCCGGCGACCGCTGTATTATTGAGCTGCCACTGATACGTCAAAAAGCCCGCTCCCGCATCGAGGACAACAGAGTCTCCCTTGCAGAAATGAAGCGATCCACTTGCGGTTACGCTCGGCACAAGATTGTTATCGATGGTCACACTGATCGTTGCCGTTCCCGTGCATCCTGAAGCAGTGTCAGTCTCGGTGATCTCGATCGATCCAGCTCCATTCGCTGGCCAGGTAATACTTATTGTATTCGTACCCTGTCCACTCGCGAGGGTACCTCCAGTAATGACCCAAGTATACAGGGCACCGCTAATAAGAGTTACGGAATAGGAGGTGTGAGAGCCGGAACAAACTGCGGCCGGACCAACGATCATTGGTTTCGTTTGCAATCCCGCCTTGACGCGCAAAGGCAATGAAGTCGCGGAACAGCCGAACGCATTTGTCACCGTTACGACATAATCGGCTGAAGTCCTTACAACGATCGAATCGGTTATCTCCCCGTTGGACCATACATATCCGGCCGCACCACTCGGCGCAGAGAGGATAACACTATCACCGCCACAGAACGTCGTCGGGCCGTTTGCAGTGATCGACGCAACGGGCATTGGGCTGACCGTCACGTTAATACTATCCGAGATGCCCGTGCAACCGTCGCTGCTCGCGACGATCACGAAATACATGCCTGCTTGCGTTACATTGATCGTCTGCGTGGCTGCACCTGTCGACCACAGATACGAGGCAAACGTCTGAGTCGTTGAAAGCGGCAAGCTATCTCCCGCGCAAATAATGCCTCTCGTTGCCGCAAGTTTCGGTTGAGGCTTTGGATTGGGGTTGATCGTTACCGCGACGGGAGAGGAGGTACCCGTGCAACCTCCAGAGCCATTTACCGTGACAGAATAGGATCCCGACGCAGCAACAAGTATCGAATCAGCGCTCGATCCATTGCTCCAGAGATATTTGGTAAATCCTTTTTGCGCATGGAGCACAACGCTATCGCCTGTGCAAAGCGTGATCGGACCCGCTGGACTAATACTCGGTGTGAGTGTCGTACCGATCGTCACCGCGAAGGAAGTATCTTTTTCGCAGCCTGCGGATGAGGAATCGTGAAGTGTGATGATCCATTTACCGGCTGTTGCCCAGTTGATCGTGACGCTATCGGTCTTCGCGCCGCTAACGATCGTCCCGCCGCCGGATAATACCCAGGTATAGTTTGCGTTCGGATCGCTTAGCGCGGTGTAGCTTGAAGTTGACTGCGGGCACTCAGCGTCCGGCCCTGCAATCGTTGGAAGCGGTTTAGCGATCACCGAGACCGTCACCGTATCGCTCGCACCTGAACATCCGTTGATATCCTGAACTGCAACGGTATACCTCCCCGATTGCCGAACAAGGATCGAGGGGCTTTTTCCACCATCCGACCATAAATACGCGAGCATCCCTGCCGGAGCATAAAGTCTGATCGAATCCCCAGCACAAATCTGGTGTCGGCCGGTCGGTACAAGAGTTACTACCGGCGGAGCGGTTACGATCACGTTGATCGTGTCCCAATTGTCACAGCCGTTTGCATCGGTAATGTGAACTCGATATGTAGTAGAATTGGCAGGTGCCGCAACTGGCTGCGCTATTGAAGTCGAACTAAGACCAGTGGCAGGAGTCCAGTCATAGGTGAACGGACCGCTTCCACTCGCCGGCGCTCCGATCGTCGCACTCCCGGCCTGACAAATGACAACATTGTTTGCGGTGACCATTTGCGGCAAAGGACGCACGGTCACAACAACAGAGTCCTGCGCCTGGCAGCCGTTCGAATCTGTCACAATGACGACATATTTTGTTGTATGCTTAGGCGTCGCAACCGGGGATGCAATCGATGCAGAAGTTAGGCCCGAATCAGGGAGCCAGACATAGTGGTAGGGCGCCAGTCCGCCGGAAGTTAAATTGCCGATCTGCACGCTGGTATTCAAGCATATTGCTTTAGCCGGTCCCGCAGAAATGGTGGGGAGCGAGCGGATTATAAGATTAAGCGTGTCAGAAGTCGAAACGCATATTCGTGCGTCCGCGATGTCAACGGTGTATCGATACGCTCCGGGTGCCTGCGCGATGGGGACGCCATATTTACTTGAGGTTGCACCGGGCAAAATTACGCCGGCGCGGCGCCACTGATAGCCAGCGTAACCAGGCGGAGCCTGCAAGGTGTCGATCGAGCCATAGCACATTGTGCTGTCACCCCAAAAATGGAGTGGTGCGTTTAAGGTGTCGCAGAATTTCTCGACAAATCCATCGGAATAGGAGACAGAACCGCCGCCGTAAGTTGGTTGAAACGAACCTATTGTTGCCATACCGGAATCGCTGCCTGTTGCACCGGAGATGATCGGATGTTCAAAGTGATCGATCGAAACGCCATAAATGGGATCCCAGCCGCCTGGGTGGCCGTTGCCCGCAAAATAGGTGCCCCATTTGCGCGCGCCATTTTTGGTGAACTTTGCGAGGAAGGAAACATTCGTATCGATAACTGAACTTTGGAATGCTCCCGCCGTCGCGATGTGTGTGCTATCGTCCGTCCATCCTCCGACGATCGCGTTGCCCGAGCCATCGACAGCAACGCGAAATGCGATTTCCGCTCGATAGGAATTGCCGATGTAGGTACCGGCCGTGCGGTTGCCATGGGAATTAAAGACTTCAAAAATGGATCCGTCAGTACCATAAGGAATGGAACTGCGGTATGCTCCTGCCGTTCCGAGACCGGTCGGCGTCCAGGTGTAACCGCATGTGTAGATCGAGCCGTCGGAATGCGTTGCAACGCCATAAAGTGCGGAGCCGTAAAAGCTCGCATTGCCATCGACATACGTCCCCCAGCTTCTGCTGCCCGACGGGGAAAACTTTACAACATACCCAGCCACATAGTTGGGCATTGTACTCAGATACGTTCCCGCCGTCGCAATGCCGGCTTTGCAGACCGTCGTACCGCTCACGATGATCGAGTCACCAGCACCGACGCAAACGCCAAGCGAATTTGAGACCGTGTCGCCATAATAGGTTGACCAGAGCCTTGTTCCGCTTGACAAGAATTTCGCGATAAACCCGCCATAATCATAAGTCGCAGTCCGCGTTCGACTCGTTTTAAACGCTCCTGGAGAGGCAGCGCCCGTTGTGCTTGAAGTATAGCCAACGATTATTATATTGTTGGATGAATCGGCGGCAATATCATAAACAATATCGGTATCCGATGTCCCGAAATATGTACCCCAGTATCGGTGACCGGCGGAATCGAATCGCGCGACAAATCCATCCCACGCTTTATTGGCCGGATTGCCATTCAACACCGTTTGATACGCACCCGTCGTTGCGATGCACGTATCGTCAAACGTGTTGCCATTGACGACGACATTCTGTGAGTGATCGATCGCGATGCCCCAGCCCTCGGAGAGGCCAGCGCCATAATAGGTCGACCAAACGCGGCCGCCGGCAGGATTGAATTTTACAAAGATCGCATCGTAGGGATACCCCGATAAATAATTAAGCGTATCCTGGTGCGTGCCAGCCGTCCCGAAGCCAGCGTCGAGGCAGGTACCGGCAACATAAATATTATCGCTGTGATCGACGCAGTTCCCGATAAAATAGTCGATGCTGCTACCGCCAAAATAGGTACCCCAAAGCCGCGGCGGATCGATGACGACTGGCTGAGACCGGTCGTATGAGCCAAGCACAAACGCAATGTCATTACCACTCAAAAGATAATTTGAAGCGACGTTCGTGCGCAGTTCAGGAGAAGATTCACCAGAAGACTCGCCTGAACGCTCTCCCGCTGTAAGCGACTGATAGGAAACAGGGTTCGCCTCTGTAATGGTACCGAGGGGCGAGTAGATCGTGATATGCCCATTGGATGCGATCAAACTATCGGGCCCCTCATAGTGCATCCGAATCCTCGAAGGATCTCCGCCGGGCCGAACGACAAAATCGTATTTCATGCCTTGCTCCGTACTATAGACACGCATGTCGATGTTCGGATAAACATTATGATAGAGCAGTGCCGCGTACGCAGGTACGTCGGTCAGGCCATTCGGAAATCGAGGAATGTAATAATTCGAGTGATCGGGGAGTGGTTGCTCGGGCGTGAGGGTGGCGTTCGGATCGGCACCGATCAAGCTGAGATCGATCCGGTAAGTAAACATCGAATCGTGCCTCGGATCGTGAATGCCAACGGGTGCAAATCGGCTGGCCTTGTTATCGGGCTTTCGGACGATCCGCGAAAAATAAAAGTGGATCTGACTTTGCGAGAAATAAACGGTCAACCCGCGATACCGACTGTAAAAATCGACATCGGGTAGAGGATTGCCATGTTTATCGGAGAGCTGACCAAGATTCGGGATGAACTCCATCGAATGTGACTCGCCAATCGAAGACATTCGCGAATCATTGGCGACAGATTCGCTGCTCAACGAGCCGGGCACACGCGATTGAGACGGCTGCGCATAAAGCTTCGCTGCCATCGCTATGAAGACGACGAACACAACACAAAATTTTCTCATATTTCTGGCGGGTTGCTATTCATAACCCGAGAGCGCCCCAATGAATTCGTTTGGAAGCAGCCATTCGAAAACCGTACGTTGAAAGGCTTTGTTATCAGCTTCGTTCTCTCAGGAGAAAAGTACGGTTGCCGCCAGATTTGATGGCCGGACGCCGTGGTATGCCTGACGGGTTGTCTCATGGCACAAACCAAATTGCGTATTTCACGAGCCGCCACTCAAACTGGATTAGATTGTGCATGCATTATTGCCGGTAACACGAAACCGATCGATTTCTCGGTCAAACCATCATGACGACAATTCTCTTTGTTGACGATCATTCGGACCTGGCAACCGTCTTTTCACGGATGCTGGATCGACGCGGTTACTACACGACTCCTGCCACTTCGGTCGAAGAAGGACTCGACTCGGCGCACACGGTCAAGTACGATCTCGTAATCTGCGATATTGTCTTCGAAGGGAAATCGGGATACCAGTTTCTCTCTGAGTTCAGAAAGTTTTCGGATGCGCCAACAATTGCGATCAGCGGAGTGTTGGATCATCTCGAACGAACGCTTGCAGCAGGCTTTACCAGCTTTTTGCAGAAGCCATTACTGCTTGACACGTTAGTGCTTGCCATCGAACAAGCGCTCCCAGTTAAGCCGAAAACGTTGAATCACGCCACAGGATAACGATGAGGACTCCGAGTGCTACATGACTTCCTGACGAAAGAACGCGAGCCTATTCTTGCCCAGTGTGAGGATGCGATCCTTAGCTTCGGCGAGCAGGTGGGAACCCGTAAACCGATGTCCGGTGGCTGGCATCTTTTCTACGATCAATTGATCGACCTTCTCAAGCGCGATCAACCGTTTGAATTTCACACCGAGCGGGGCATCTATACGCAGGACGCGGAAACGCATGCCAAAGAATATCTTCGTCTTGGATATACCGTTTCAGAAGTAGTTCATAGCTACGGCGTGATCTGCCAGACGATCACACGGTTCGCTGACGAAATGTCGTTTAACATCACTTCGCGCGAATTTCGACAACTCAACCTTTCGCTCGATACCGCGATAGCGGAGGCCGTCACGGAATTTGAGCGCGTAAAGAGTGTCAATCGCGACAGCAGGGAAACCGAACGGCTTGGCTTCCTGGCGCACGAACTTCGAAACAACCTTCAATCGGCCTCGATCGCACTCGAAATGATCGAAGGCGGTAGCTTTGGTGCGCGAAGCAATACCGGCGGCGTGCTGCAGAACAGCCTGGGCCGTATGGCCGACTTGATCGATACCGCACTGACGGAAGTGCGAATGCGCGTTGAGCCAGAGGTCCGCTTTGAACGTGTCCGAGTCTACGAGATCATGAGTGAAGTCGGAATGACTGCCGGATTTCAGGCACGAACGAAACATCTGAATCTAGAGATGCAAGGCTTTTCCGACCTCGAAGTAGTGGTCGATCGGCAGCTCCTCGTTTCTGCGCTTGCCAATCTGGTACAAAACGCTCTAAAATTTACGAAGCCCGAAGGTACCGTCAGGGTTAGAACGAGGTCCAATCTCGACCGAATTCTTATCGAGGTTGAGGACCAGTGCGGAGGGCTAAAGGAGGGCGTTGTCGAAAAACTTTTTACTCCATACGTCCAACTAGCCGCCGATCGCTCAGGGCTCGGGCTTGGTCTGACGATCAGCCGTCGAGCCGTGGAGCTCAATCGTGGAAAGCTTCGTGTTGAAAATTTGCCTGGAGTTGGCTGTATCTTCATTATCGATCTCCCGCAGCCCGGTCCTGAACAGTGATTTAATCTACCTCACCTCCCGCATTGGGACTGATTCTTGCATGTGACTCCGCGTAGCGAAAAAATTCGAATGCTCAGCGAAAGGCGTTGTCATCGGCCTGGCCGTCGATAGCCTATCCCGCAGTGAGTTCCACGTATTCCATGTGTTAGGGTTTTACCAATATTACAATCGACCATCATGCTTCATGAATTCCTGACCCGCGAGCGTAACCCTATCCTGATGGTTGCCAAAACGAAGGCGGCCGAAACGCAGGGTACCAGAATCACTTCCGGTGCAATGGAAGATGGATGGGGGATTTTTTATGATGAACTCATCGGGTTGCTGAAGCGCGATGAACCCTTTGAATCCCATGGCGAAAAAGGCCTGTATACCCATGAAGCCGAAAAGCAAGGCAAGGAATATTTGCGGCTTGGGTATACCGTTTCCGAGGTTGTTCATAGCTATGGCAGCATTTGTCAGGCGATCACTGGATTAGCCACAAAGCTGCATTTCAATATTACCTCGCGTGAATTTCAGCAGCTTAATCTCTCACTCGATACGGCAATCGCAGAGTCAGTCGCAGAATTCGGGAAGGGGCTAAACAAAACGAATGACGGAGCGGAGATCAAGCGGCTCGGATTTCTATCGCATGAGCTTCGCATTTGCGTGCAAAGTGCGACGATCGCACTTGAGATGGTCGAATCGGGCGTGGTGGGTGTTCGAAGCAAAACGGGTGCGATGCTCCAGGCGAGCTTGAGAAAAATGACTGAGCTTATCGATATCGCTCTAACCGAAGTACGTCTTCGTTCGGAACCCGAATGGAGACCGCAGCGCACTCGTATTTTCGATCTCATGAGCGAGGTCGGGGTGACGGCGGGCTTCGAGGCACGATCGGGGAATCACTCACTACTCATGCAGGGATCTTCAAAGCTCGAAGTAGACGTCGATCGCCAGCTTTTTATTTCTGCGCTCGCCAACCTTGTGCAGAACGCGATGAAATTTTCAAAGCCAGGCGGTACGATCAATGTTCGGACGCGTAAAGAGGGTGACAGAGTTTTGGTCGAAGTCCAAGACGAATGCGGCGGTTTGCCGAACGGCAAGCTGATGGAAGTTCTCGAACCACGCGATCAAAAAGGATCCGACGGCGCCGGAATCGGAATGGGGCTCGCCATAAGCCGGCTCGCGATCGAACGAAACAATGGCCAGTTAAGGGTCGAAAACCTACCTGGCAAAGGTTGCATTTTTATTATCGACCTTCCCGAAGCAGCCCCGTTGCCTGCGAATGAAGATAATCGATAATACGTTGATTATTTTACTCGATATTTTAGGGAAATAGCTCGTCTATGCTTCATGATTTCCTGACGCGCGAGCGCGAGACGATTCTTGCGACCGCAAAACAAAAGGCCATCGACGCTAAGTGGGCTCGCATGGCTTCCGATAATGCCGAGGAAGGATGGGGCGCCTTCTATGATGAACTTACCGGCATCATGAAAGATGAGGAGCCTGCAAAAACTGCGGAAGAAAAGATCGCTCCACTTATTATTGCCGAAAAACCGGGCAAGCAATATCTCCGATTGGGCTTTGCGATTTCCGAGGTTGTCCAGAGCTATGGCATCATTCATCAGGCGATTGTCGAATCGGCCGCGAAACTTGGCTTCTTGATCTCACCCGAAGAATTAGCGAAGCTCAATCTCTCGCTCGATATTGCAGTTGCCGACGTCGTCATCGACTTTGAAAAAGTCCAGACAGCCGCCGAACTCCTTCATACCGCGACGCAGGACCAGGCCGAAACCGAGCGCCTCGGTTTCCTCGCGCACGAACTTCGCAACAGCCTTCAATCGGCCACGATCACGCTGCAGCTTGTCGAGAGCGGTGTTGTCCTGGTCAATAGTAAAACGGGACAAATGCTGCAGGCAAGCTTGCATCGGATGTCCGAACTTATCGATCGAGCACTCGCGGAAGTCCGCATGCGAATCGAACCCAACGCGCATCTAAAACTTGTGAGGGTCAACGATATTCTGAACGAGGTAGAGGTAACCGCAAGCTATTTGGCCAGACAGCGTGATTTAAAGCTCCGAATGCAGGGACCATCCTCGCTCCACGTGCTTGTTGATCGGCATTTATTTGTTTCGGCGGTTGCGAACCTCGTACAGAACGCACTCAAATTCACACACGCAGGCGGTGCCATAAACGTTCGAGCATATAAAAAGGATGACCGGGTTCTGATCGAGATCGAAGACGAATGCGGCGGCCTGCCCGAAGGCCAGATCGAAGAACTCTTCATACCAGGAGTAAAAAAAGCCGAAGATCGCAGCGGACTCGGCCTCGGACTCGCAATCAGCAAACAAGCCATCGAACGCAACAAAGGCGAACTTCGAGCAACAAACGTCCCCGACAAAGGCTGCATCTTCGTTATCGACATGCCGGTCGGGAAATAGGGAACGGGGAACAGGGGACGGGGCCCGATTTCGGCAGCCTCAATCTAAACCGTGTGCAGGGAAGCGCTGCCATCCCTGACCCCGATCGGGCAAGTATGAAGTTTGAGTTATGAAGTATG